>CAYIXS010000001.1:0-18953 GCA_964367445.1 Candidatus Woesearchaeota archaeon
CTTTTGAACATGGATCTATAGAGGTGCAATCTCTTTCATCTTGATAGGAAGAACATAAGGAATTTGAAGTACATGATGTACAACTATTGTATAGCCAGGGCACTGAGCTTGGAATAAAAATGCAACCATTTAGACTTGAGGAAACTGCAGAACATTCTTGATAATCACATGTATTGAAAACTCCTGAACCACAATCTGTTTCACAAGAAGTAAATCTGCAAAAATTATCTGAACCTTCACGGCAAGATTGTATTGAGCAATCACTTGGACAGCCTGGTTTTTGTTGATCTACCCCATAGATTGGACAGCCTGTTTGGGTATTATCGCATTGATCTAAAGTATCACAAACTCCATCTAAGTCTTGGTCTTTTGCTTTGCCTAAAAATTCTGGCCTGCCTTCTCTTATTACGTCGCTTAAACAAGAACGAGGAGTACATTTTTCTTGATCCCTGTCATTTATAATGCTATCTCTGTCCCAATCATTTCCTATCTGACAATCTGGATCATTACAATCAATTAAACCATCGCAATCATTATCTCTATTATCATAACAACTATTTCCATCTCTTGGAGATTCTACATTAGGGCGTGTTTCTCCTATACATGATGACCATATTTTAGTTATTGGATCACAAGTTCTTGTTCCTTGTTCACAAATACCTATATCTAAACCACAAGGTTCTGTTGTAAACAAAGCGGGATCACAAGAACAACTTTCATCTTCAGAGCCATCACAATTATCATCCAAATCATTACCACAAATTTCTGTTGCGCTATAACCATATCTAGCAAGATCTGTTTGAGTACAGCCAGGCCAGGTGTTTTGAGAAGTGCAAGTTTGGGTTGCTAATGCACAAACACCTTGGCCACATGATTTTTGCTGTCCTGCTACACATTCAGGCAAATTAGCTGTACCACCTAAAGCAAATAAAATTAGAGCGGTAGTTTTTGAGTCTTGCCAATAGCCATTAGCATTTTGTTGAGAACCAAACCATTCTTGTAAATCTGTATCTGCCTGACCTAAAGCTAAAGCAGCTAGGGCATTATCCCATAGGTTTGGAGTTTGACCGTAATAGCCACCTATTTGCGATTTTAAAGTTGATAATTTTGATTGGTAGTAAAGATTATTAGTGATTAAAAAAAGCAAGGAATTATCTTTTACTGAATTAATATTATATGATTTTTTTAAATATAGTAAAGAATCGACATCACTAAGACTTCTTTTTAATGCCCAATTTGCGTAGTAAGTTGAATCTAAATTAGTATAATACCCGTTATTTATTATTATATCTGTAGTTGTAGAAACTGATTCACTAACAAGATAATAAGCATTATTCTCTATGTAAATTACTGATATTTTTGCATCTGATAAATCCGGACAGTTTATTCTTATTTTGGTTGATGGCTTTGAGAAGATATCTTGTGAGATACAGGAGCGAAGGTCTAAAAAAGTCTTGGCTTGAGTACAAGAAGGAGATGATATCTTGCCTTTATCTACTTGCAATCTTATTGTTGGATTTGGATTTAAAGAACCTTTTTTTGAATATGCTAACTCGCAACTACCTGTTCCTGAAGTTATTATCTGTAGATCCCATATTCCAGATAAAGGCGCATTTTGCTGGGCTAATTCTAGCCAGGTTTTTACATCTTCTATTGTAACCCCTTCTATATTGATTCCATTATTTAAAGCTAATAATACAAAAGCAGTAGAAGAAGGATCACAGGTTGATTTTGGCCAACAAGGTTGAGAAGGATTTTTATTGTTTTTTAGATAATCTATAAACAGTTGGGCTTTTGTTGCATCTATCTTAGCTATGGAAATTGAAGTTAAAGCTGCTTGAGTTACATCTGTTGGTTGTTGACCATATAACCAAGTATATGCTTTATCAAAATCAACGGGCTTAGAAATAACTATAGGAATAAGCAATAATAGGAATATTATAGTAAATAACCTAAGTTTCAAGTTAGCAACCCCTTTTTAATAAGAACTATAGTTATTTATTTAAATAGTTTTCCCTAACCTTTTTTTATGGTTTATGCTAAAGGAAAAAGAACTGAAGTGTACAAAATATTTAATTTTATAATAAAGGTTAAAAGAAAAGACAGTAAAGCTATTTCTAGCATAAAAAATGAAGGAACTTGGTTAAAAAAAATTAATAAATATGCGATTGGACCTCGGCTTTATTACTTTAATGATAAGTTTCTTATTTGTAAATTTATTAAAGGAGACAGGATATTGGATTATTTTAAAAAAGTCGGTTTAAATGAGAAAGAGAAAGTTGTTAGAGAAGTTTTAAGGCAATGCAGGATATTAGACAAGTTAAAAGTTGATAAATTTGAGATGCATCATCCTTTAAAGCACGTTATTGTTGGCAGAAGGATTGTTTTAATTGATTTTGAGAGATGCAAATATAGTGAAAGACCTAAAAACGTTACTGGGTTTTGTCAATTTTTAAATAATTATTACAGAAAGATTGATAACTTAAAAGAAATTTTAAAAAAATATAAGGAAAGTTACTCTGATGAAGACTTTGATGAGATAGTTAGATCATTTTGCTAAAGACCTATCACACAGATTTAATTTATTATAAACACAGGCTTTGCATTTATTTGGATTTGTAGTTGGAATCGGCTCTTCTTTTTTTAGTAAAATTGACCTTAATCTATGAAATACTTCAAAAAACTCATTTTCTTGATCTTTGTTAAATTTTTGAGACCAGACTATTTCATTTGTATCACGATTTCTTAGGATAGAAAATATTGGCTTATTTAATATGTTACTGAAGGTCTCTTTGAACAATAAACAATAGGCATAAAGCTGTAATTTATTTGAATTATATGGTTTTGGATTTGGTTTATCATCTATGATATAAATTCCGGTTTTATCTGATTTTATTTCATCTACTCTTCCTAATAATAAGATATCTCCAAATTGTTTCTCAAATTCAACTTCTTTTGTAATTGTTGGTATTTCTGCTTCTAAAAATTCTTTCCAGGTCATTTCTTCAGCTTTTTCTAAAAAGATAATTTCCTTATCTTTATGAATTTTAGAACCATATACCATCTCTTTTGTTCTTGGAACTTCAATTTTAAGAACTTTTTCTAAAAAGAATTTATATTCGCAGTAACCATGAGATGTAAACCAACTAGCGCTTACTATTTGCATTAGAAACCTCTTTTAGTTTTATTTTTACATAATTAACGGGGTTTTTATATTTACAGTTGAAACAGTGAACACCTAATGTTTTGTAATATGATTCGTTGCCGCAATTTGGTGGAAGTATTTTATTCTGCTGTTTTTTGAACCAGCTTACTTGGGAAATGATATAGCCTTCCCTTAAAGGTTCATAATTTAGTTTATTCCATTCCAATAATCTTGTTTGTATAATATCGTAAGACCAGCCCATGTGCTGTAAGAAAGAAATTAAAACAAAAACAGATCTTTTTCTTCCATCTTCTTTAATACCTAAAAGAATTTTCCTTATACACTCTGGAAAAAAATCTTCCTTAATTGCTATTTTTGGTATTTCATATTCTTTTGTATTTTTTATTTTTGTTTCTTGTTTGCTTTCTAATGAATCGAAAGCTTGGATGAATAATTGATTTGCTTCCCCTGGGACTGATTTTGAAGTATCTAGGAACTTTGTCTCTATCTCTATATTTTCTATTCTTGCTTTTATCGGACTGAAATTTTTTATCTGATCTATTTTTATTGGAATACTGATTAAGCTGCTTTTCTCATTAACTGAATATGGAAGACGAAATAAGTGTCGGGAAGAAATTAATTGGGAGTCTATTTCTATTATCTTGAATGGATCAAATTTACCTTCTAAAAAGTTTTTTGTATTTTTACATCTTGAACATTCATTATGCAGTATATTTTTTTCTATGGTTAAAGTTGAACTACAATCTATACATAGTAATGATTTTCCTTCTAAGTTCGCTAAAGTATCTTCTCTGCCGCAATTGCCGCATCTTAATTTGATTAATGTTTTATTACTTGCTGGTATCTTGCAATTAATGCATATTTTTTCTAATAAATCAGAAGGTGTTTTATTTAGGCTCTTTGAAATATCTTCTAATTTACTTAATGAAAGGATCTTTTCTATTAAAAATGACTTAATGGATTTTTTTATGTATTCTGCTACTGCTCTGGGTGCTTCCGGGAATAATGACTTTGTATCTACATTATTTACTTTTTCAGGGAATGATTCAAATGGTACTGCTATATGGATTCCTGTGTTACCAGAAAACTTTGCTGATATATTTTTTAGGTTATTAAATTTTAATAGGTCTATAATTAATTCTGCTGCTATTTTAGAATATTCAATAAATTTGGAGTCTATATCAAAAAAGAGATCAAAACCGATTCTTAAATTATCTAATTGCTTTTTAGTCATTGCTGGCTTTAGTTCTAATGGATTTTTCCATTTTTCAACAGAACCGTGAAAAGAAGTAACTCCTTGTTTGACTAATTCTAACACATCTGTTTGATATTGCAAGGTATCTGGACGTTTTCCGAAGCCTTTTTCTCCGTATTTAAAAGCAACTTCTCTGTTTTGTGATAAATTAAATAATTCTTTTTGAATATCTCTCCTTGAATAGAACTTTAATATTTTGTCCATTTTTTTTAAAAGAATTAAAGAGGTTTATATTGTTTACGTGTATGGTTGTCACGTAACATTATTATTTAATATATATTTTAGAGAATAATAATAAACCTTTTATATCTTTAAAATAGATTTAGGATTATGGGGGGTTTACAAGCAATAATTGGGTTACTATTAATATTTATAGTTCCTGGCTACTTAGTTAGTTGGCTGTTTTTAAAAAAACTAGATTTTATTGATAGATTTGGGGTTTCTGTTGGTTTAAGTATATGTATTAATGTTTTAATAAGCTTAATTTTGGGGTTTTTAGGATTTTTGAATGTATACTTTATTTATGCTGTTTTAATTTTACTTTTTTTGATTGTTTTAGTTGTTATAAGAAATGAGATTATTCATTATTTAAAAATAGATTACGACTCTTTAAAAGACAAAAAAAATTTAGTTATTTTTTTGATATTGGTTGTTTTATTGATTTTTAATTTTATTTTAGTATATCAGGTGCATTCAAATTATTCTGGATTAATACAGAATCCTCATAATGATCCTAACTATTATGAAGTTAAAAACTTTAATTATCCATTTCCTATACATGCTGATGAATGGACCCATCTGGCTAAATCTGTTTATTTTATTGAAAATGAAAAAATAGGATTTGTTAATCCCTATTTAAAGGGATTTCCTTACTTTCCTAATTATGAGATTGGTTTTGATAGCTTTACCTCTGAATTCTTTTTATTAACTGGACTAGATCCTGTCTTAAATTATAAATATCTCGCTGCGATTTTTATGATTATAAATTCTTTATTGTTGTTTATTTTTGTAAGAAAACTAACTAATGGTTATATTGGGTTATTATCTGTTTTGATTTTTGGAACTTTAAAGAGCAATATCAATATTTTAGGCAATTGGTTTTTTGTACCTATGTCTATGAGTCTCTTTTTAATGTTTTTGTTTCTTTATTTTTTAATAAGTTACTTTGAAGATAAAAATAAAAAGTATTTATTTGCTTTGATTTTTGTTTACTTGACAACTCTATTCATTTATCCTATTTTGGCTATTTTGCTTACACTAATTACTGGACTTTTCTTGATTACTAATTTTTATAATAATAAAATAATGTGGGGCATTGTGCTTGGTTGTTTACTAATACTTATCATCTCTTACAAATTTTTTAATTTATTCATACCTAAATTCACTCATTGGACACTTACCGCGGCAGGATATATCACATTTAACGTCATAAGGTTGTATAGTCCTATATTCTTTATTTTAGCTCTAATTGGCTTAATTGTGGCTTTTTTAAGAAGGTATAACAAGATTTTATTTATTTTATTTATTCCTGTATTATTAATCTTAATTGAACATTTCCTTGGATTCACTTATCTTATTCCTTATACGCGGATCGTTTATTACTTTTTACTATTTTTGGTTCCTTTATCTGCTATAGGTTTATATTTCTTATTGGAATCTGCTTATAGAAAATTAAAAGGGGGGGCGGCTGGTCTAATCTTCGTACTAGTGGTGGTTGTGGTTTTAGTGGCGTTTGATTTGCAAAATTATTATAACATTGATAAGCAGAAAGGTATAACTAATGTAGAATCTAAAAATTTGGTTCCTCTTTACCTTTTAGAGGAACAAGACTATGAAGCCATAAACTATGTAAACGAAAATTTTGGGAAAGGGGGTGTTATACTTACTGATCCCTTGATTGCCGTTGGCGTTTATCCTATAAGCCAGAATCATATTGTAACTATGATAAACTCAAACTTAGGAGCGTGGACTTATGATACTGTAGAGGGAACTTGGAAAGAAGATCCGCTAATTTTCTTTGAGTTTTTACATGGTGAATGTCTGCAAAAAGAGGAAATTATAAAGAGACTGCGGGTTGATTTCATTTTGAGTAGATACAAGTTAGAGTGTTCTGGCATTATTGAAATCTATAACAAAGGTATCGCTATTTATGATGTACGGGGGATTAAATGAAGATATCTGTTGTTTTACCATGTAGGAATGAAGAGAAAACAATTGGTGTTTGTATAGGGAAGATTAGGAAAGCATTGAAAGGCAAGGATTATGAAATAATTGTTTCTGATTCCTCCTCTGATAGATCCGCTATAATTGCGAAGAATCTTGGGGTTAAAATAATTAAACATGATAAAGTGGGTTATGGTGCTGCTTACCTAGAAGGATTTTCACAGGCTACCGGAGACTATATCATAATGGGGGATAGTGATAACACATATGACTTTTTGGATATACCTCGATTTATTGATGAATTGGATAGGGGCTATGATTTAGTCATTGGTCACAGAAAAAGAATATGTAAGGCTGCTATGCCTCTCTTGCATAAATATATTGGGAATCCTTTTTTATCTTTTCTAATGAGGATATTTTTTCATGAGAAAATAAAAGATAGCCAATCTGGTTTTAGGGCCATACGAAAAGATAAATTGAAAAAACTTAATCTGCAAACTAAGGGGATGGAATTAGCTTCTGAAATGATTGTAAAGGCAATTAAAAATAAATTAAAAATAAAAGAAATACCAATAACTTACTATCCTAGGGTTGGGGAAAGTAAATTGAGAAGCTTTAATGATGGATGGAAACATTTGAGATTTATGTTATTATATAGCCCTATTTATCTTTTTATAATTCCTGGACTAATACTTTTTATTTTAGGTTTTTGTGTAATGATAAGGTTATTATTTGATTCTTTTCAATTATTTGGTCTAACTTTTTTTACCCACCCCAGCATTATAGGGGCTTTTTTAGCAATGATAGGTTACCAAACAATCAGTTTGGGTCTTTTTGCAAAAACCTATGCTGTAAATAATTTAGGAGAGGAGGATCGCTTTATTGAAAAATTTAATAGAAAACTTAACTTAGAAAAAGCAATAAAATTGAGTCTTGTTGTTTTTTTAATTGGATTAGCAATTGATTTGAAGATAGTTTTGGATTGGATTGGTTCTGGATTTGGGGGTTTAGAAAAATTTAATTTGGCCATATTTGCTACTACTCTGATCATAATAAGCATCCAAACCATTTTTTCAGCTTTTTTTCTAAGTATTTTGGGGATTAAAAAATGATTTTTAGGAGTTATTACGCCAACAATTGAAGAAAACGGGGTCTGGAATAATTATACTTGGAAAAAACAGGGAGATGAATGGAGATCTAACATTTCTAGAAGGCTAATTAATAACTATGCTAAAGAAAATTCGTTAAAAATTAATTATCAGATTAATGGTTGGGGTAAATAAGGAGTATAATATTAAATTATTTAATGATTATATCTCTGAATTGATAAAATGAAGATAGCTATATTCCACAATTATATGGACAACATTGGTGGTTCTGAAATAGTTGCTTTAGCTCTAGCTAAAGAGCTCCATGGTGATGTTTATACAACTAATTTTGATTTAGACAAGATTAAGAAGGTTGGTTTTGAAGGATTAAATATTATCAGTATTGGCAGGGTACCTTTAAATCCTCCATTAAGGCAACAATTCGCTTTGTATAGATTTAAGAAATTAAATTTAAGGAAGAAGTATGATTTTTTTATAATCGCTGGTGATTGGGCTCTCAGCGGGGCTGTGAACAATAAGCCCAACATTTGGTATGTGCATTCTCCTATGAGGGAGCTATGGGATTTATATGAATACACAAGAGAGAATATAGTTCCATGGTATAAAAGACCTTTTTTTGATTTATGGATTAAATATAATAGGCATTTAACTAAAAAATATTTGGGAGATATTGATGGGGTTTTATGTAATTCTAATAATACAAAAAAAAGAATAAATGAATATTTAGATAGGGAGGCCAAAGTAATTTATCCGCCAATTGATACTTCCAAGTTTAGATATAATAAAAATGGAGATTATTGGCTTTCTGTTAATAGATTGACTAATCATAAGAGGGTGGAATTACAATTAATGGCTTTTTCTAATCTGCCTGATGAAAAATTAATTGTGGTTGGATGTTATGAGGGGGCTAAACATTTCCAGAAATACTCAAAGTATTTAAAAAAAATAAAACCAGAGAATGTTAAATTTGTTAAAGATTTAGATTTCAGTGAGTTAACTAGTTTATATTCTAATTGTAAAGGATTAATAACTACTAGCAAAAATGAGGACTTTGGCATGAATGTTGTGGAAGCTATGGCTTCTGGTAAACCAGTAATTGCTGTTAATGAAGGAGGTTATAAGGAAACTGTGATTGATGGGATTACGGGTAAGTTAATCAGTGCAGATGTCAATGAGCTGATTGGGGCAATAAGGGAGGTTGGTGTTAATTCCAAAGCCTATAAACAAAACTGTATTAATCAAGCAAAAAAGTTTGATGTTAAAAACTTTATAAAAGAAATAAAAAATGAAATCGGGGCCTAAAATCTCTGTGGTTATGTGCGTGTATAACGACGAGAAATATGTAGCAGAAGCTATTGAGAGTATACTGAATCAAACTTTTAAAGATTTTGAGTTCATAATCCTAAATGATGGCTCTACGGATAAAACGCAACAAATAATTGATTCTTTTAAAGATCGGAGGATAATAAGAATAAAAAATGAAAAAAATTTAAAATTAACTAGGTCGCTAAACAAGGTCCTAATGCGGGCACGCGGTGATTTTATTGCTATACAGGATTCGGATGATATATCTAGAGTAGATAGGCTAGAAAAAGAAATTAAAGTTTTGGAAGAAGGTTCTGAAGATGTGGCTGTTGTTTCGTCTTTTTATATTAGGATTAATGAAAAAGGAAAAAAGTATCATAATAAGGCCCCGTTAGAGTTTAATGCTTTAAAAAATAAGTTTCTCAGTTTTAGTCCTATTCATCATTCTAGTGTTTTAATCAGAAAAAAGGCGCTGGAGGATGTTGGTCTTTACAATGAAAAATATAAGGAATCTCAAGATCATGAACTTTGGTTTAGATTACTCAAAAAGTATAAATTTAAGATAGTGCCTGAAGAATTATTAATTGCAAGAACAACAGGAAGAACAAAAGAAAGGGTTCAAATATATTATGGAATAAAAGCAAGATTATGGGCTTTAAAAAATCTAGATTATCCTTTTTATTATTGTTTTTATTTGATAAAACCGGTTTTAGATCTTATATTACCAAAATTTTTAAAAAGACCAATACAATATTATATTATTAAAAGTAGATAAAATGATAAAAAATTTAGCAATAATTGGGGCGGGTTTGTGGGGGAAGAATCTAACTCGAAATTTTTTTGAGTTAAATGTATTAAAATGTGTTTGTGACTTAAATAAAGAAGAACTAGGTAGTATTAAGGAAGCTTATCCTGATATTGAGATTACCTCCTCTTTTGATAATATTCTAACTGACAAAAGGATTAGGTCAATAGTCATTGCTACCCCGTCTGAAACTCATTACTCCTTAACAAAATCTGCTTTAGAGGCGGGAAAAGATGTTTTTGTTGAAAAACCTTTAGCACTAAGTTTTGTGGAAGCAAAAGAATTAGTTGATTTGGCTGAACAAAATAAGAGAATACTCATGGTGGATCATCTCTTAAGATATCACCCCGGCATTATACGATTAAAAAGTTTAATAGGGTCAGATAAATTGGGAGATATTAAATATATTTACTCAAATAGACTGAATATTGGTAGATTAAGAAATAAGGAAGATGTCTTGTGGAGTTTTGCTCCTCATGATATCTCGGTTATTCTATATCTTGTTGGCAAGATGCCAGATAAAATTAATGCTTGGGGGGGTGATCTGCTTGAGAAAAACAAACATGATGTTGTTTTAACTAGATTACATTTTAAAAAAGATATAATTGCTCATATATTTGTGAACTGGATTAACCCGTTTAAGGAACAAAGATTGGTTGTAATCGGAGAGAAGGGCATGGCTGTTTTTGATGATTTAGATAATATCAAATTAAAGATTTACCCATATAAAATTGAGTGGAAGAATGGTTTTCCTACTGCCATGAAATCTCCTTTTAAACCGGTAAACATTGATTATATAGAGCCCCTAAAAGTCGCCTGTTCTCATTTTATTGAATGCCTAACCAAGAGGGAAACTCCCCTAACCGATGGAAGGGAAAGTTTAAAAGTAATCAAGATTCTCGATCGGGTAAAAACAAAATTAGACAAAAAAGATTGGAGGTAAGATGGATAAAAATAATTTTTTTGTACATGAATCTTCTTATATTGATGAATCTGTTGAGATAGAAGAAGGGACTAAAATATGGCATTTTTGCCATATCCTAAAAAATACAATAATTGGAAAAAATTGTACTATTGGACAGGGCTGTTCAATAGGACCAAATGTAAAAATTGGAAACAATGTAAAGATACAGAATAATAATAATATTCCTGACGGTCTTACTCTTGAAGATAATGTTTTTATTGGTCCCTTAATCGGTTTTACAAATGTAAAAACCCCACGGAGTCATTGGTCCAGGAGAGAGGAGTACAAGAAAACCCTGGTTAAGGAAGGAGGTAGTATAGGGGCAAATGCTGTTGTTATTTGTGGTATCACGCTTGGTAAATATTGTCTTATAGGGGCGGGTTCTCTTGTCACAAAAAATGTTCCAGATTATTGTCTAGTTTATGGCAATCCCGCCAGCATAGGGGGGTGGGTTTGTTATTGTGGCATAAAACTAAATTTTAATGATGCTGGAAATGCTAAATGCTCCCTATGTGAAAGAGAGTATATTAAACATGAGTTAGAAGTAAAGATGGTCAAGGATGGAAAATACAAAGATGGACGTTCCCTTTCTTGATTTAAAAACTCAGTTCTTCCCTTTAAAAGAAGAAATAAAGAAAGCAATAGATGATGTATTTGAAAGCCAGATTTTTATTTTAGGATCTAGTGTTGAAAGATTTGAAGAGAATATTGGGAAGTATCTCAGAGTAAAGCACGCTATTGGAATTTCTTCAGGAACAGATGCATTACTAGTTTCATTAATGTCTTTGAATATCAAAGAAGGAGATGAAGTTATAACAACACCATTTACTTTTTTTGCAACTGCCGGAACTATAGTGAGAGTAGGTGCAAAACCGGTATTTGTTGACATAAAAAAAGATTTTAATATAGACGAGGATATGATCGAGGAAGCAATAACAGAAAGAACAAAAGCCATTATTCCGGTTCATCTATTTGGAAAAACTTGTAGTATCAGCAAAATCAAAGATATAGCCAAGAAGCATAGCCTCTATATTATTGAAGATGCTGCTCAAGCAATCGGTGCTGAGTTTAATGAGAAAAAAGTTGGGGGGGTTGGGGATTTGGGTTGTTTTAGTTTTTTTCCTTCTAAAAATCTTGGTGGAATAGGAGATGGCGGATTAATAGCGACTAATAATCACAAACTAGCGGAGAAGATTAAGGTTCTTCGAAAACAGGGGATGGAACAAAAAAATTTCCATAAATATATAGGTGGTAATTTTAGATTAGATGAAATACAAGCCTCTGTTTTGAATATAAAACTTAAACATCTTGATTTATGGAATGATAAACGGATAAAAAATGCAGAGGCCTATATAAACCAACTTAGTAATCTTGAAGAGAAAGGGTTTGTTAGCTTACCCAGATCAGAAGAGAAGAATGAACATGTTTTTAATCAGTTTACTCTTGTATGCAAAAATCGTGATAAACTGAGAGAATTTTTGTTGAGAAAGGGGATTAAAACAGAAGTTTATTATCCTATCCCATTACATTTACAAGAGTGCTTTAAAATGTTACGATATAAGAAAGGCGATTTCCCAGTTGCTGAAACTGTTTGTGAAAATGTTTTGTCAATCCCAATATATCCTGAATTAACAAAAGAAAGAAGGGATTATGTGATAGATAACATAAAAGAGTTTTATATTGGTCATAATTTTAGGTAACCTTACTTAACACCCAAAAGTTCACATATAATACCTTTCTAAATTTATCAATTTTAAACTTATTCTTTTTAATTAATTGTTCAACATCTCTTCTCTACTTTACCCAGAACATTAGCAAATCTTCTGGCCATTTCCTCACAGCTATATTTATTTACTCTCATTATATCTCCCTTATAGTTTGTTTTCCCATTTTTTTTGTAATCTAAGTATAATCTGGTAATGATATTTTCAATCTCATTTAAAGTGGAACAGGAATATCCTGCTTTGGTCTCACGAAGTAGTTTATCTATTACATCGCCTTTAAAACTGCCTGTTGCAAGTATCGGTCTTTTTGCTGCTAGATATTCAAACAACTTTAATGTGAATACCCCTTTCTCCTTCTTATCTTCCCACTTTAACAATAATAATACGTGAGACCCCCTTTGTTTTTTAAGTGAAAGGTTCCTTGGTATTATACCATATTGCTTAACAATATCTTTTAATGCATATTCTTTAATTTTCTTTGTTAACCGATTATCTATCGGCCCATAGAACCCAACTTCTATATCCTTTTTGTCTATTATACCCTTCATAATTAGAGCTTTTACTACTAAAAGAAGTTTTGTTGGATCTTGCTTGCCTTGGTATATTTGGCCAGTATATGTAATTGTAAATTTTTTGGTTAATTTATCTTGTTTCATAAATTCATCTGGATCAAAACCAGTAGGAATTGTGTGCACTTTATTTACTTTATGCAGATTTTTTAGCTTTTTTGCGCAGGGACTAGAGACCATTACTAAAGAGTCAGCAAGTTTTAATGTTTTTAGTTCTAGTCTTTTATCTAGTTCCCGCCTCACAAGATTATAGGGATAATTATGATTCTGAGACCATAAATCTCTTAAATCTGCTATCCAGGGTATATTGTATTTTATCTTTAGTCTATTAGCAATGATATGAGATGTTACTGGTGGTGAACTGCTAATTATTGCTGTTATATTTCCTTTTTCTAAAATTTTACTTCCAGCCATAATAGCTGAATGTGCCCATTGTTTTTCTCGATCCGGATAATGAATAATTGAGTTATAAAGATTCTTATAAAAAATATAATAAAGCGACTCTAGAAAACTTAGTCTATTCTTTACCATTTTATTAATTCTAATAAAAATATCTTCCTTTGGCCAAGGCGATTCACTAAAATTACCAGTTACGACCGTAGTATACTTGTTAATATCATTATAAGAACCAAAATAGTGTACAAGATCTTTTCCGATAGGGGGTGTTAAAATTATTGGTTCCCAACCAAATTTTGGAAGATATTTGACTACCCAAGGTATTCTCGGTGTGGCATAAACTAAATTAGTGATAATTAATACTTTTTTCATTTTTTGCTGGTTTACTTTTTTATAATCTCAATAATAGCCCCTACCCCCATCCAATTCTTATCGGGCCAGATATTTTTAGAGAGTTTAGTAATGCGTACATCTAATTTAAATTGAGCTAATAGGGAAGTATAATCCCTTTTCCAGCACCCCCTATAATAATTACCCCTCCAATCACTTTCCGGGCTATGCCACTCTACTAGGATTATGGCTTTAGTGGCAGCACTAATCATCTCTTTTAATACCTTTTTTATTTTATCACGACCAATATATATTAAAACAGCATCTGTAAACACAATATCAAATTTTTTAAGTTTTTTAAATTCATCTGCCTTACCTAATAATAAGTTAACATTTGAAATTTCTTCTTTAACTAACCATTCATTCCCTCTTTGAATAGCTAATGGATTGATATCAATTCCAACTATTCTAGCAGTTGGAAACTTTTTAGATAATAAATATAAATTTGGTCCACAATTACATCCTATCTCCAATATACTTGACGGAGAAAATTTGGTTATCTTTTCTATTAAAAATGATCTGTGTGGATGATTACGTGAATCCCAATAACTTTGTATCCAATCTTTCTCTTCTTTACCCCAATCATTATGTTTATCATTGCGTTTAGCCCACTCTTCTTCTTTTACTTTTGTTCCTAATATGTGATTTTTTATGTAATCAAGCGGATAGTTTATCATATTTTTTTACTAATTTCTTTACTTTATTTTCTATCTTCTTGGTTAATAGTCTAGTATTTTCATGGTAGTCTAAATCAAATTGCATAACATCTTTTAATTTCCAAACTATTACTTCCCTTGGAGTTCCTTCGATATTATCAAATAATCTTTTAGGTATATCATTGCCTACTATAACAACTAAATCAGCCCAATTGTAGTTGGCTTCTGTTAGCGATTTAGGATTATCTTTTAAAGTGACATTGAATTCTTTAGCTACTTCTCTCATCTTCTTGATTGTGGGTGGACCCTGGATTATTCCAGATGCTCTTGCCTGTAAGTTTTTATTTTTATTCTGTTTTTTAAATAGAGCTAAGGCTATATTGCTTCTATATCTATTGAATTTACATATGAACAAAATTTTCATTGATAACCTCTTTGTATATATTAAGCAAGTTGTTAATAATATTATCCCAATTGTGCTCTTTTGAGTTTTCTAAGGCCTTGGCTCCCATCTTTTTACGTAGATAATCATCCCCCATTAAAATGATGATTTTCTCTGCTAGTTGCTTGATATTCTCGTTGTCAATTACAAAGCCATCTTCTCCGTCTCTTATACAGGAATTGGCGCCTTTGGTGACAATGGATGGTTTACCTGCTCTTCTAGCATTTATAGGGGAAAAAGGATCCAAATCCCATCTAGATGGTGCAGAAACTATCTTGCATGATTTAAAATACCCCGCTATACTTCTATCGTCTATAAATCCGAGCAGTTTAATATTTTTTTCTAACTTTAGTTCTTTGATTAATTTCTCAATATTTTCTCTTTCTTCTCCTTCACCAGCAATATATACTTTTAAATTAGGAAAAGTTTTTACTACTAATTTGCATGCCTTGATCAATAAATCAAATCCTTTTAATTTGACTAATCTTTCAAAAGCAAAAATATCTGTGGGGTCCTGTATAGTTCGATTGTAATCCATCATTTCAAAACCTTCTCGGAGTAAGAAAATTTTTGCTTTTGTATTTTTCTTAATAATTTCTCTTAAATTTGGTGTTTGAACAATAATGTTTTTTGATTTAGAAAGGACATATCTTTCATTTGGTTTATCGAACAGATTAGCAAAGAGCAAGTCTTTTCCTTTATAAAACTTAGATTCAACTTGAATAAATCCCAAAAGCGACCATATTGTTGGAAGTTTAAGCATGGTTGATATGGTTGAGTAAGGAACGCCCCCTAATGCGTGAACAACATCTGGGTTGATTTGTTCAACCTTTCTTTTTAATAGTACTATTGCATATGGTAAGAAATTTTTTTTTATTTTATGAATGGTTTTATTTTGTTCCTTTATGGTTTTATTCTCTTTGCTTAAAGTCACTATGTTCAAATCAATACCTCTTTGTTTGGATAGATTTTCAACTAAATTAAATATGTGCCTTAGACATCCATTATTCAATCTTTTTTCTGTATATTCTGCAAGTATCACGACTTTCATTTTAATAACCCTTTATCCCATAAGTTTTGGTTGCCTTATTAAATAAAAAAACACCTATTAATGGTGAGATTACTGCAAATCCCAATACCCAAAAGAAATGGGTCCATAAGGAATTATTTATTGAACCAGACCATAACTCCCTTATTAAGGTGACTGAATGATAGACGGGATTTAATAATACTATCTTTTGTATGGCCTTTGGAAATATGGTTATAGGATAATATAAACAAGAAAGAAATATCCAGGTCGCTGAGATTAATTCGAAAATAAAGATATAATTTTCGTTAGATAATGTAATCATGCCTTTAGTTAACCCTGCGCCAAGAATGCCAAAATAAGTTAGTAAGGTAACAAGTAGTATTGCAAAGATATAAATCACTTTGGTTGGGATAACAATATAGGTAATTATTGTGATTGATAAAAATATTATCATGAGCCTTATTGATTCTGCCAAACCTATCCCAAATAACAGATTAAACTTGTTTATGGGGGCGATTAAAATTGCCTGAAATGTTTGCCAATATTTTTCACTTAGAAATTTAAGATAAAAAACTTCAAAACCCAGAATAAAAAAACTTGAGATTAAGCCTCCTAGTAGGATGAATGGAATAAAAGTTTTAGGATTTAAACCTTCTATCCCTTCAAAACCTAATGAGAAAAGACCAAAGTAAACCAAAAGGAAAAGTATGGTTAGTCTTAATGTGTTTGTGATTGATCCTCCTAAGTAGTTTATTTTATATCTAAAATTAAGTTTAATCTCTTTTTCTATTATGGCTATTAATTTTTCAAACATTTTTTGTGAAATATTTATTCATATCTTGCGGTTTTACTTCAATAATTCTCCCATTATCTAAAATAGCTATGCGGGTTGCTAGTTTTTTTGCTTCTTCTAAATAATGTGTTGTAAGGATTGTAGTTTTGTTTAGTTCTTTTATTTTATTCCTAACATAATTTGAAGCAATAGGATCTAAGCCTAATGTCGGTTCATCTAGCAGTAATATCTCTGGATCATGGATAATGGCTCTTGCTAATGCTAATTTTGACATCATTCCATTACTATATGTCTCTACATAATTATTAAGCCATTTAGTTAAATTAAAAAAATTAGCCAGCTCTTTTATCCTTTCTTGATAATTTTTTACTTGATATAACTTTGCAAAGAATTTTAGATTATTATGGCCCGTAAGTCTATGATATAACATAGAATTTCCTAACATTAGGCCGATATTTTGTTTATTTTCTTCTATAGTGCTGTTATTAATGATAATAGACCCAGATGTTGGTTTTAATAATCCGGAGACTAATTTCAATAAAGTAGTTTTTCCTGCCCCATTTGGTCCTAATAAAGAGAATATCTGCCCTTTTTTTAGGTTTAAACTAAGATTATCTATTGCCTTAATGGTAGAATATTTATTAAACCAGATCTTATTTGTGAGTTTTATTTTAAAGGTTTTTGTAACCTCTTTTAATTCTATCATGCTAATAAAGAGTTAACTGGATGGTTTTAAGTTTTCTTGTTTTTTATAGATATAATCAAAGTTAACATGTTTAAACATATTCGTGTTAAATACAGTATTATAATATATATTACAATATTTAACAGATATTATTTATTTAACATTAAATAAAATATTTATTCATATTTTACAATAAATACATTATTCTATCGGTAATAGATAAAAGACAATAAAATACAATACATTTATAAATAAGAGAGATTAGTAAATTTCTAATGCCTATCAAGGTAGAAGAGCTTAAGAAAGGGGGTGTAGAGAGTAAACTATTTTTAAGAGGCCAGATTCTGGATTTTTTAAAGAGTAATTCTGAATATGCCTATACTTTAAAGGAGTTATATGGGCATTTTTTGAAAAAAGATATGCATTCTGAAAAAAAATATATTTCTAAGGAAAAAATACTTTATCATTTGATTTATGGGTATCTGAGAGAGTTTATTTTAAAGAAAAAAGTAGTGAGGGGGGGCAATTTTTATTACTATAATGAAAAAAAGAGGTAAATTTGATAAAAAATATGACAATTTGTACTTTTCATTAGCTATAGCTTTGATATTATTATCAATTTTAGTTAATATGAAGGGCAATAATATAACTGGTCTTGCAGTTGAACAAATTTATAATTTTGGAACTCCTATAGAAGGGTTGATTTTAACTACTACCTCAACTACTAGCAGTTCTACGATAGATAGAATCATCACTAGCACATCAACTTTGAGCACTACAGTTGGTTCTAAGAATAAAGATAGTTTATTTGGAACAAGTGAATTTTTTGCTCAGGCAGCTATTGATACTGTATATGATTTTCAAGGCATAAGCACGCCTTCAAGCACTTTTAATGCTACTAATGGCACTACAAATGCAGCAAATTTTCCTCCAAACCCTACATCAACCAGTCCTACAAACAATGGAACTGAAGTTGCTTCAGCTGGATATACTTCAATTTCTACATCTAATAATGCTAGACTAAACTTATCTGGCTATGGTTTTGCATATGGTGGTCAAGTAAGGATATGGCAAATTTTTAAATTTAAATTAAATGTGACACATGTACCAGATATCCAAAATATGACAGTGTTATACGAGGGTTATGCTGGTGTTTATGGTGGCCCAACTGGGTTTAATTTATCAATATGGAATAATACAGCTAGCTCATGGTTATCTTTGAATATGTCAAGTGCCTCAACACCTGCTACTGAAGTAACTATACAGAGGGCCTTGCCCGGCAATTTATACAATTTAAGTGACTTTATATATACGTTAAACGGGATAAATTATACTTTCCTTTCTGTAATAACTAACGGCACAAATAGTTCTACTAATCCTATTAATTTGAGTACAGATTACGTTTCATTAACTGCTTCTGTTACAACCACTACTACTTCAAGCTCCTCATCAACAAGTACACTACCAAGAGCTAATCTAACATTATATTTAACAAATTCAT
>CAYIXS010000001.1:19053-64036 GCA_964367445.1 Candidatus Woesearchaeota archaeon
TAACATTACAGCCTAATTCAACTGCATTTTATGTAACTGTATTAGCTACCACTACTACAAGTTCATCAACAAGTACACTACCAAGAGCTAATCTAACATTATATTTAACAAATTCATCATTCACAGGATTATATCGGAACATAACAGCATTCACAAATGACTCTGTTAACATAACATCAAAAGAACCTTATCCTGCTGATGTAAATATGACTTTGTATGTAACTAATTATGCTGGGGTAAATGCTAGTTTTAATTATTCCAAGTCATTCTTGCAGAACATAACTAATTTCTGGACAGAAGGAAATTATTTGATTAATATAACTTGGGAAGGCAATTTAACATTACAGCCTAATTCAACTGCATTTTATGTAACTGTATTAGCTACCACTACAACTACGTCAACAAGTTCATCAACTTCAAGCACAACCGCAAGTTCTGGAGAACCAGAAGTAATACCTAGTGCTGGTGGAGGTTCATCTGGTGGTTCTGGTGGTGGAACAAGAATAAGCGAGATAGTACAAAAACCTGAAGAAACCTCTTATTCAATACCTTTATTAGCTCCCGGGGAACTAAATATAAAAATAGGAGATCCATATTCTAATATTATCTCTGTGTTATTGAACTTAAACCGTGGTTCTTATAATTCTGAGATTAAAGTGAAAAATATTGATATTCCTCCTGAAGGAGTTAGTTTATTTGGAGAAAATGCATTAGATTATTATGAAATTTTAACAACCAACATACCTATAAGTGCAATTAGCGAAACTATGATTACTTTTAAATATAAAAAGACAGAAAAATCCGTTGGTCTATTTTATTATCTGGACGGAAAATGGAATGAATTAGCTTCAAGGGAGATCAAAGATGATGAGTATTACAATTATTATGAAGCAATAAGCTATAATTTAGGTTATTTTGTTATTGCAAGAAAAGAGACTACTGAAAAAATAAATATAGAATCTGAATCGGCTGAATCTGGTTTTATAAAAAACATCAGATTGGTAAAAAACAGGATAAATCACTTAAATTTTAATAACTACAAGTCCGCAATAATAGTCGCAATAAATCTGGTTTTATTAATTCTTATTAGTGTATTATACTTGTTTGCATGGGTGATTAAGAAATTTAGAAAAAAATAATTATTTTTTTAAGTTTTGTATTTCTTCTTGTAGCTCTAAAATTCTCGAAATTGCTTTTTCCTATTTTTCTTGTTTTGATAGGTGGTTTTGATTATTATCTGTTAATAACCATCTCCATAAAGGAATAAATTTAATCTTTTTATCTTTAATTTTATCTTCTGCTTCATAATCCCCGGTTATAATAAACCCTTCCTTTATTTTAAACACTTCTAAAAACTTTATCATTCCTTTGATGTCTTTTAATTTTACTTTTAAAACATATTTTACTTCAATAGGTATAATTTGGTTTTCTTTTATAATCACGAAGTCTACTTCTTTATTCCTTTCTCTCCAAAAATAAGGGGCATTAGTAATAAATTGTACAAGATTTTCTATTATTTTACCTTCTTCAGCATTAGATAATGACAAGGCAAGGCATGGGTGAATTAAATAATACCTCTTTAATTTTCTTGAAGAAACTCTAAACGAACCTCTAAAATTTTTTAAACTCTTCAGAATAAAACAGCATTCTAAATAATAAAGATAATTACTGATTACCTGTCTACTTCTGCCAAAATCTTTTGATAGATCATCCAAATTGATGATTATTCCTGGATTAGATGCTATAACATTAATAAGCTTCTCGATAAGTTCTATGTCTTTGACATCAAATAAAGCGCTTAAATCTCTAAATATTGCTTTTTCAATTACGCTTTCTTTAATATATTTTTTTCCTATTTCGTCATTAACATTAATAATTTCTGGAAATGGTTTGATTAAATATTCCTTTAATTCTATTTTTATTTCTCTTTTCCATAAACTTATATTTTCTTTAATTTTTTTAATATTTTTATCTTTTAACTCTAAGAATTCTTCAAATGAGAGTATATTAAGATTAAAATGAAAGATTCTGCCAGCAAGGCTTTCTTTTGCATCAAGCAAAATATTAAGAGAGGCAGAACCAGAGATAAAAAATTTAATATTTGGATAGAGATCATAATAAATCTTAATCTTATCTTGCCAATTTTTTAACTTTTGTATTTCATCTAAGAAAATATAAATTTTTTCTCCACTAAGGTCTTTTTTTAATATCTCTTCTTGGTAAATGTCCATCACTTCCCTTATCTCTTCTATGCTTTCATCAAAAGAGAAGTATAAGATGTTTTTCGGGCTAATATTCTCTTTGATAAATTGATCTATTAACTGATAAAGTAATGTTGTTTTTCCGACTCTTCTTAAGCCGACAATTGCTATTATCTGCCTTAGTTTGAGATATTTTTTAATCTCAAAAAATAATTTTCTCTTGTAATCGGGAGAAAGTTCCTTTTTTATACCTCCCAATTTCCACCAGTGATTCATTTCAGACAGTTTTTCTATTGTAACCATATTCGTTATCTACGATTAACTAATATTTAAACTTTTCGTTTCCAATTAGAAACCAATAGATGATAGAATTGTTGAGAGATGATATAAACTGTTATGAAAAGACAAATGATTGGAACAAGCCAGTGATCGGAGGTAAAAAATAATCAATCTTTTAAATTTTGTATTTCTTCTTGTAGCTCTAAAATTCTTGAAATTGCCCTTTTTAGCTGTTCTTCTAATTTCATTAATGATTCTGAAATTTCTTTTTGCTGATTTTCAATGATTAAATTTGCGTCTTTAATTTTTTTATTTATAAAAATATCAGAACCTATATTAAATAATACTTCTTTTGTATCTTTTAATACTGCTTTAGCAAATATTCCTTGGCCTATTTGTGAAAAAATATCTTTATCTTGTTTTGAATTCTCTAAATTCATAAGAGCCTCATTAAGTTTTGATAATTCTGAATTTTGCTGACTTAGCATGCTGCCTTGTTGTTGTAGGTTTTCTATATGTTGTTGAAGAAGCTGATATTCAATTAATTTTTGTTGAATCTCTTTTTTATCTTTCATTTTTTCTTTTCTGCTTTTTCTTTAACTTTTTTTGATTTAGTAACTTCTCCAGTTTGCATTTTTCCTTCTCTTTTGTGCTTTGGTTTTTCCTTTTCTGGCTTTGATTTGGGTTTTTTTACTTCTATACCTAATTCTTTTAACTCTTTGATCACTACTTCTGTTGAAGCTTTTGGCTTAATTTTAATTTTTTTATCTAAAGTTTCAATATGTTTTATATTTGCCTTTTTTCTTCTCACTTGGCCATCTAACAAAACATAATTATTATCTATTATATCAACTATAACCCCTATTTTTCCAGCATCTCTGCCCTGTGTTTTGATTATTAATCTTCCTGTTTCTATTTTTTCATTTACTACATTAAACTTCTTGCTTATTGCTTCTGCTGTACAAGAATGGCATAAGAAACCGCCAAACATCCTCTCTGGTCTTCGCTGTACTTTTGGCATTCTCCTCAAGTTAACTGCCCTCTCCCTTGGTACACCATGCAAGATATTTCCGCAATGGGCACAATGAGCTTGATTTGGTTTTCTTTTTCTATAGTGTATAGCTAATTTACCACCAGGTAGCTTTACTTTAATTCTCTTAAAACTCCTTGTTCTGTGTGGTTGTAGTGGCATTTTATTTTTTGTTTATTAGTAAACTTTTAAAACCTTTCTAATTATGATACTGAAGATTACTGAAAATAGAATATAGCTCCAAAGCCAGCTTAAACCAAATATGATTTTAATATCTTCTCCATTGGTTGTAAAGGTTTCTCTTAACCATCCCAATATCAAAATAAGCGGTAAAAAGGTTATTAACATCGGTTTAAATATGTGTTTATAAGATTCCATCATTAGTGGGCTTAACTGTTTTTGTTTTTCAAGCATCTTTTCTGGACTGCTTTTTAAACCCTTAATTTCATTTTGTATATTTTTCATTTCCTCTCTAATAGATTTTAATCTTTCTTGATTCGTGGTAAATTTATAAATCAATGTTGTAAAAAGAGTTATTATAAAAGTTATTATCATCAAATTATATGGTGCACCTAGATTGATCGCCCAACCAAAGATTAAATCAAAAAAACCACTTAAAAATGCCATTTTATTTCTCCATAACTTTTCTTAATGAAGGATACATATCCATCATATGTTGTTGCGCTATATCTTCATACAGCCTATAAATTATCATTACTGTTAGCAAAAGCCCAGTACCAGAAGTTAATGCTCCTAATAAGTCAGCTGATGCTGCCAAAAAACCTATTGAGATACCACCCATTATTGTTAATGGGGTTATATATCTTTTTAAAATTTGTTCTAAAACTCGTTGATCTCTTCTAAAACCTGGAATTTGTAATCCTGAAGCCATCATTTGTTTGGCTTGAGATCCTGCATCCA
Source organism: Candidatus Woesearchaeota archaeon (assembly GCA_964367445.1). Taxonomy (GTDB): domain Archaea; phylum Nanobdellota; class Nanobdellia; order SCGC-AAA011-G17; family JACPIM01; genus JACPIM01. The sequence continues at coordinate 23,485 of CAYIXS010000001.1, forward strand.
TTCCAGATGTTTGAACCCAGAAGTATGAAAATATTACTGAACCTATTACCATTATTAATAAATAAGAGAGAGCATGCCCTAAGTCGATTAATCTAAAAGATCCCGTTATAAGGTTTTGTATTATTGTCGGGCTTGAAGTCCAAGCCACTAACCCCCCTTGTGGCGTGTTGCCTACATACTGACCCAACACATTAGACGATATAAAAGTAATAACCTTATTTCCTGTATTTGTAGCTGCTGACTGTAATAATCTTGCTAGTAGCTGTGTATTTGCTAAGAAGGCAGCGATCAATATAACTGGTATATTTGAGGTATATAAAAATTTTAACGGCCATCTAATACCATGGCCACGTATCCTACCAAAAGATAAAGGAATTTCTACTTTCATGGCTTGAGCATAAACAGAGAATGCAAAAACAATAACTGTTGCAAGAATTGCTGATAGAGCGATTAATGCCTGTGTTGGATGTCCGCTAGCTAAAGAGGTAAATAAAACCCATATTTGGCCTACTGCTGCTTCTCCTTTGCCTAGGGCCCAAGTACCTAATGAACTTAAGGGTGAAAGGGCTCTTACAAATAAACTAGAAGCTACTCCTGCAGCTATAAATAATGATACTCCTGAACCAAAACCCCATTTATTGATTACATCGTCCATGTACATTATTAGTAATCCTCCAACAAATAATTGAAAGATTAGCATAAATTGAGCAAATCTAAATGTTGCTGGTGATAAATTTGGTGATGGTGATAAACCCCCCATCAACACATATATCATTGCTTCGAATATTATGAAGAATAAAATCAATATTTTTTGTATGCCTTGGAAGAATGATCTTCCTTCTGGGCTGGTTGTATCTATCTTTAATAATCCTGAACCAACCAAAAGCTGGATTACAATTGACGCTGTTACAATTGGGCCTATACCCAAAGAGGCGATGGTTCCAAATTTTGCACCTAAAATAACTGAAAGCTGCTCTAGAAACGATAGAGAATTGCTGCTTAAACCATATAGCGGTATTACACTAAGGATATAAAAAGCGACTAATATTAACAAAGACCATTTTAATTTTGTTTTAAACGGCAATCTTTTTTCAGTTGGTTTTCTAACTTCTGGCAGAAAATCTAGTATAGAAGTAAGTTTCATTTGGATGTAGCTATAGAGCCTCCTGCTTTTTCTATTTTTTCTTTTGCTAGTTCAGAACAAGATTCTACTTTTATGATATATTTTTTAGTTACTTTTCCATCTCCTAAAAGTTTGTTAAAACCTAAGTCTATTAAGTTTATTTCTGTTTTATTGAACTTTGCTAAATCGCCTACATTTAAGGTTTTTATTTTTTTATTGATAATTTTTTGTGGTCTTTTGAAACCTGACTTACCAAAATAGTTATTTAATCCAAATTTTTTTATTATGGTTGGTTTTAATTGATCTGATTTCTTACCTGATCCAGCTAGTCCACGACCACCACGATTGCCTGCCCCTCTATGTTTTTTCATTGCGCCCCAACCGTGGGTTTTTGAACCGCGCTGTCTTGAATTTTTCCTTCTCTTATTAACCGCCATATTATATCATCCTTTTGATTAAATCATTTATCTTGTCTTTTCTATAACCTAAAACCCCGCCTTTTGAGAATTGTTCTTTAATCCCGCCAGTTTCAAATCCCCCGCGCGGTGGTAGAAGTTTAAAGAATAATTTTAAACCTGGAACCTCTTTTAGTTCTCTTTTAAATTCAAATATCTCTTTAGCTAGAGTATCTATAGATATCTTTAATTTTTCTTTTACATATTCTTCAGTTAAGCTTTTTTTTCTCGCTAGTTTTCCTCTTTTTTTAATTAATAGTGCTAATGTTTCTTGATCTATCTCTCCCCAAGTGATGTAATTGTTAATTTTCTTTATCATCCCCAGTATATCTTTTTCATTTTGAACTATGACACAACTATGTTTTTTATACAACCTTAACATATTTAATGTGTCTTTTATTCCTTTTCTAAGCCCTGATTTTCCTTGGATTCTTATTGCTACAAGTCTTTTCTTATCCATTTTACACCTTTATCTCTGATAACTGTTTTAGGGCATTAAAACAGGCTCTTATTAGATTTAGTTTTGTCTTTGTATTTCTTGATGTTCTTGAATATATATCTTGTATTCCTGCTAACTTTAACATTTTAGCACATTCTTTTTCTATGACTAATGATGCTCCTCGCGGGGCGGGCATAAGTTTAATTTCTACTGAACCGCATTTTCCTCTTACTGTAAATGGAATTGAATTATTGCCTTTTGGATCGCCTTCCCAAGAACCACAACCTAATTTTATCTTAATTAAATTTAGCTTGGCATTTCTAATAGCTTTTTCTCTTGCTGGTACGGTTTCCCTAGATTTACCAAATCCTAGACCAATAAGGCCATTTTTATTTCCAACAATTGCTGTGGCTGAGAATTTTGGTTTGTTTCCTTCTTGCGTCTTTTTCTGCGTCTGTCTCCATATGCTTCTCTTTCCGCCACCAAATTTACCCTTGCTTTGACCCACTGAGATAAGATCTGTCTCTAGTCCTGGTAGCAGAATATCAGTTATTTCTGCCTCAAGTATCTTTAATCCCTTAGACAAAATTTCATCTATTGTTTTTATCTCGCCAGATTTTACTTTTCTACCTAGCTCTGTTTTGGGAGTCCATTTTTCTTTATCAAATTCTTTAATCCTGCGTATTCCTGTTTCTTCTATCCGTTGATTTTTTCTTTTTTTCTTCATTTTTTATTAGAGATATTTATTTTTATTTCTTCAAAATGTTTAGGTAATTCCGCTGGGTTTATTTTATAACTTTTAAAAATATTATTATTTATTTTTGAATAATCTGCTATATGTTGTCCTTTAATTCTTGATTCTCCTGGTAATATATTATCATTTAAGTTTATTTTTAAGCCTTTATCCTTGGCCCCTTTTAATAGCGCAAATATAACTGCCCCTTTATTTGGGGTATTGAAACCTATATCTGGTGTAACTTCTTTAATGCCTTTTTCAATGGCTTTTTTTCCTATTAAAATCCCTGTTAAATATGCCGCGGGTATATTTTTTAAACCTCCCTTCCAACCATATTCTTCTAATTCCTTAGAATTACATGATACCAGGGTATTATCTCCTTTTGGAGAATATTCTATTATCTGTGAATTGATCTTGGTTAATGATTTTCGTATAACTAGGCGGGGCTTATTTGATAACAGCAATTTAAGCCTTTTCCTATAATTTGTTCTACCTTCACTTTTTCTTTTTAGTTGCATTTTTGTTTGTAAGATTATTATCCTCCAAGTACAGCTTAATTAAACGGATACTTCTGAAACGATTACTTTTTGTTTTGTGATATATATCCCGATAAACCGGTTTTGTGATTACACCTTTGTTTTTTAAATGCTTTATAAACTTTCTTTGTGCTCTGATACCTGCCATCCAAAATTTTTTTTGCGGTAATCTTGAGGTTTTTTTGCCCTTTTTTGAGCCTATCCCTTTTCTTCTTCCTTTTGCTTTTTGTATTCTTATCTTTCTTGAACGTGCTTTAGAATGCCCTTTTTTCTTATTTATAGAAATTGCTCCTGCGGATATTAATGATTTAAGATCCGCCTTTGTAATTGCTTCTTTAATTTCGGCTAGTTTACTTGGATCTAGTTTAACCCGATTAATTCCCACATTAAAAAGCCTTGCAACTATCCTTCTTTGGTTTCTTACATTCATCTTTGTTGCTCCAAAATTTTTCTTTTTTCTTCTTTTTCTCTCTTTTCTTTTTCTTCTTGGGTCTCTTCCTTTTGTTGCTTTTCTTGTGCCTGCTTTATTGATTGCTCTTTTGATTTTTTCTTTTTTTCTTCTTCCTTTTGCTTTTTTTCGTCTTTAATCTTTCTTTCTTCTTCTGTTGTTTTTATATAATTATCAATATGATGTATATTAATAACTTTTAATCCCATTTCTTTGATTTTTTTTAATAGCTCTAATCTTTTTTTAATACCTAGTGACCTAGATAAAATTATTCCGTGTTTTTTTGTTAAATTTTCTAATTGAGTTATTTTTGAAACAGACACTTGTATTAAACCTTCTCTTGATAGTCCTCTAAATTTTCTCGATGTGGCATAACCTATTGATGGCAGAAGACCTTTGCCTTTTCTTTTTCTTCTTAGCTTGGAGTGCATTCCTTTTGGTGCTCTCCATCCGGTGTTGGCTATCTTTTTAAATATGCGAGCTTGTTGCCTAATGAATCTTGGCTTCTTCTTTCTTGGTTTAGTTAACTGTTCCATTTTATTAACCTAAATTTTGAATATTCCATCTTGAAAAACTCTCCTGTCTCTTTTAGTAATTTTTGTTGCTATTTCTATGTTTGCTGCTGACTGCGCGGTTGCTTCTTTATCCGCACCTGTTAGAGTAATAATATCTGAATCCAATTTAACTAAAACTCCCTGCAAGATTGTTGCTTTTCTTGGAATTTTTTCTCCTAGAAAATTTGAAATTATGACATTATCCTTATCTTGAGTTACTTTCATTGGAAAATGCCCAGAGCAGACCTTTAGTTTATAGATATATGGATTTTGAACTCCCAAAATCATATTTTTTATATGGGAATAAAAAGAGTTGACAATTTTTTTAAATTTTCTTGAATTCTTCTTTGATTTTATTACTATCTTGTTTTCACTCAGATTCAAACTAACATTTTTAAAGGCAAATCTTCGCTCTATCTCCCCTTTAAGTCCTTTAACTTTTATTAGATCTCCATCTAAACTAATTGATACTGTGCTTGGTATTATTGCTGTTCTATCAATCGACTTTTTTTCCATTTTAGTAACAATATGCTATTAGTCTCCCGCCAATTTTTTTCTCTTTTATTTCATGGTGTGTTAAAATCCCTTTGGATGTTGAAAGTATTAATACCCCGAAACCTTTTGCTGGTAAGAACCTTTTTTCAAATTTCTCTATGTCTTGCAACTTAACTTGATATCTTGGTTTTATTACACAGCAATCATTAATTTTGTTTGCTAATGTTATTTCTAAAACTGTCCCTTTTGTGGTATTGCTTTCCTTATAACCCAGTATATATCCTAACTTTTTCAAAATATCTAAAACTGTCTTTATAATCTTTGAACTAGGGTAAACTGTGCAGGATAGTTTGCCTACTTTTTGGGCATTATTTATTTTTGATAATGCGTTTGATAATGGGTCGTTTAGAGTCATTTTTTCTCCCTAATTATATTTTTTGAATCCTAAAGATGGAGCACATTCCCTGAAACAGGTTCTACATAAATTTAAACCGTATTTTTGTATGTGCGCATGCGTTCTGCCGCACCGGACACATTTTTTTAATGATGCCCCTGTTGTTCTTTTTTTAGGAGCGTTGTGTTTAATGAATTTTCTCCATTTGGTCTGTTTTACTTTTAATTGAGTATATGCTTTCTTATAGCTGCTTGTTGTCATTCTTCACCTATACTTACTGAATATTTATTTTTCATAAATCCTTTTGCTTCCTCTTTTGTTATTTTGTGTTTCTTTGATATTTTTCTCTTCATTATTTTTCTTTCTTTTATCCTAAACCCCGGCCTAGTGAGAGAAACTGCGGTTTCAAATCCTATTATTCCAATTGATGGATCATATTCCGCGCCTGGAACATCCAGATATTCTGCTATACCAAAAGAAAAATTACCTTGATCATCAAAATAGGACTCTTTTAGTTTATTTCCCTTTGCTTCAATTAATCTTTTGAGTAAAGCTTCTGCTTTTTTTCCTCTGAGCGTCACTTTACAGCCAATCTGTAAACCGGGCCTTATATCCCAGCCAGGAATTCTTTTTTTTGTTGTGGTTGTAACTGGTTTTTCTTTGGTTATGTTTTTTAAAAGTTTTAGTGCTTTGTCTAGTTTATCTCCTGGTCCACCAGTTCCTATATTCATTGTCAGTTTTTCCAACTTTATTTCTTTCATTGGGTTCATTTGAACTCCTTGTCTATAACGAAAGCATAATCTTTTCTGGTAACTATTTTTTTAGAATCGACATTTAATATAACTCTGTCTTTACTTAAACCCTGAAAATGTTGCAGCTCTTGTAGTATACCAACGGTTCCTTGGTGTTTGCCTTGTGTTAGGTAAACTAGCGCTCCTTTTTCTAATTTTAGGTGTTTTTTAATTATTTTATTTGATAATACTATAGAATCCCCAACCTGGCAGGTATTTTTGTCTACTAAAATATTTTTACCATCATATAAGTTTAATTGTAATCTGCCTTTCTTTAATATTTTCTTGCCAATTATTTTACAAATTTTTGAATCAGAGTCGCTTTTACTTATAGTAATTGCAGATAATTTTCCGTTTCTGTATAAAATTATGTAATATTCATTAAAATTAGGAATGGAAATTATATCCATCAACCCTATTGGGAATCGGTAATCTTTTCTTACTATGCCATCAACTAAAATTTTACCATCATTTAAAATGTTTTTAACCTCTTTTGTGGTTGTTGCATGGTTGATAACATCTTTCAAGAGGGTGTTTAGTGTTATTGAATTAAGTAATCTGTGCGGACCGGGCAATGGCCTAGCTATATATTTTCTTTCTTTCCTAATCTTTATGGGTAATGATCTAGGAATTCTTATTCTTTTCAGATGTGACATCTTTATTAGACCTCGTTAATGCTTTTACTCTCTCATTATCTTCTAGATTTAGATCTGTTATTATCAAGTTTGATGGGTGTAGTGGATAAAAAACCTTTGAACCATCTTTTTTAACTAATTGAACTGAATCTATGTACACTTTGGCTTTTTTTAGATTAACATCAACTACCTTGCCTTTTGTTTTCTTAAACTGCCCCTTTGATACAAGCACTTTATCATCTTTCCTAACTGGAAAGGCCCTTTTTTTATATTTTGCTCTTAACTCTTTTGATAAGTGTGCTGATAAAAATTTTCTTCTTATGTGCAAAGGAGCGTTAGCTAAATATTTTCTCTGCTTATTTGGCTTTTTACTGGATTTCCAACTTTTTGAAAATTCTTTCATTTTATACAACTATTCCTGCTAATTTAGCTATTCCTGGCCATCTTTCTGTGGCTTCTTTTGCTATTGGACCTTTAAAAATGGTTCCCTTTGGGTTGCCTTTATCATCTTTTAGAATTGCAACCGAGTTATCTGAGAATCTTATTCTTGTACCGTCTGGTCTTCTATATTCTCTTCTCTGTCTCACTATTACAGCGGGAACTACTTGTTTTCTCATTTCTTTATCTCCCTTTATGACTGAAACAAAAACTAAATCTCCAATACCCGCTGTTGGTTTTCTTCTTTTTACTGTTTTTGAACCTTTTACGGATACTAGCCTAACTAGTTTAGCTCCTGAATTATCGCAGGTGTCCAAAACCGAGCCATGACATAGCCCTTTAGTTATTCTTGCTCTTAATGCTTTCATTTTCTACCTTTTCGATTATAACAAAATTTTTTGTTTTTGAAATCGGTCTACATTCTATTATCTTTACTTTATCCCCTACTTTGGCATTGATTGATTCTGGATTGTGTACTTGTAATCTTGTTCTTCTTTTTTCAAATCTTTCATATTTGGGAAGCGGATAAAGTCTTGTGAACTCTACTCTTGCCGTCTTGGCTGAATTTGTTGATATAACCTTGGCCATGAAAACTCTTCCCCTTAAACTAAGTTTACTAAAGAATGGATCGTGAATATCCTTACTTTGCGTTACTGTTGGTGCTTTTACTTTGATACCTATATTTCTTGATTTCATTTTTTGATCCTCTCTTCCGGTCTGCCAACTAATTCTTTTCCATCGATTTCTATTTTTCTCCCTTTGAGATTTATTTCCATTTTTGCTTGGTTTTTTATTATTTTTTTAATTCCGTTTTTCGTATCTATTATAATCATATTCCTTGTTTCGTCTATTACTTTGCCTTCTATATTTTCAAGGTTGTGATTTGTTGAACTTATTACTTTAATTTCGGATCCTATTAGCTCGTGTCTTATCATTTATCTTAATTCTATTGCGCTTGGATCGAAACCTAATTTTATAAGTTCTGTTTTAACCTTGGCCGCGTGGGTTCCTTGTAATTCAATAACATTACCTTTTACTGTGCCGCCACAAGCAAACTTTGATTTCAAGTTTTTTGCCACTTCTTTAATATCCACTTCCTTGCTGTTGATCCCTTCTATCACTGTTATCATCTTACCGAATTTTCTTTTTTCTTCCTTAACCTTTATTCTTTGTTCACTCTTGGCTAAATTCTCCCATACGCCTAATTCCTTAGGTAAGCCTGTAAGTGGGTCTATTTCGCCCATTATTTGGTTTTGGCCTCCTTAGTATTTTTTTCGCTTATTTTTGATTTTATATTCTGAACAGTCAATAACCTTGCTATTGTTCTTTTCAGTAGTCTTATTCTGCCTGGGTTTTCTATTGCTGTGCCGACTGCTCTTTGAGTATTAAGCTTCATTAATTCTTTATTGAATTCAGATATTTTTTCATTGATAGCTAAAACATTTATATTTTTTAGTTCATTCTTCTTTATTAATGACATTTTCCTTTTTTACCTCGGATCTTTTCTTTCTTTCTTTTTGTTTTTCCTTTGGCTTTTCTTCATTTTTTATCTCTGCCTTTACTTCTTCCAATTTTTCTTCTTTAATTTCTACTTTCTTTTGTTCTTGAACTTTAGGTTCTATATGATCTGGTAATCTTGTATCTGGCAGCATTAAGCTAACTTTAACGCCTACAACTCCGGACTTAAGATTTGCCGCGCTCTCTGCTCTTTTTACTTTTGTAAGTGCTGTATCTCCGGATTTTTTTAAATACCCAGCCGAGAATCTCCATGATCTTGCTCTTGCGCTAGGAACTTTACCGGATATAACTATTTCAGCACCCATTGCTCCGGCATCCATCATCATTTGCAAGGTTTTATAACCAACAGATTTAAACCCTTTTGAACCAAACCTTTCTAAAGTAGATACAATTTTATCACAAACAAAACTAACATCTAAATAAGGACTTTCAACTTCACCTATTTCTATCTGTGGATTCTCCATTCTAAATTTCTTCTTTAAAACCGAGGTTAGTTTTTGAATTGTCTCTCCTTTTTTACCTACTACCAAACCCGGGCGTGTAGTATAAACTATTACTTTTTCTCCTAGTGGTGTTCTTTTAACTTCGGTATGTGAATAACCGGTTTTAGCCAGTTTTGAGGCGATATACTCTTGTATTAAAAACTCCTTTAACTTCTGTTTTACAAATTGTCTTTCAATCATTTTTTAATTTCCTTGCTTTCTGCTCTTAATTCAATATGTGTTCTTTTCGTTTTTAATCCTCTTTTCCTTCCATATTTGTGCGGTGTACTGGCTTTATTTGCCATGGCTTTACTTATAATCAAATCATTTATACTTAATCCTTGATTCTTTGCGTTTGCTTCTAAACTATTTAACAATATTATGAATTCTTTTGTTGCTTTTTTTGGATAAAAACCCGGGCCCATGTTGCCTTTTCTATGCCCTCGGTCTTTATGAAATCTTTTTAACGGTATTGCCTCTTTTTCTTCCATTACTAACTCTAAATATTTCTTTATCTTTGTAATGGACTTGTATCTAATATAATCACATATTTCGATTGAGTGCTTGGTTGAAATAGGTAAATCCATTCCCCTAACAACCGCTGTATTTTCCTTGTCCATTTTACTTTTGTGATAATGCTGAACTTGATTTTGTGGCACCTATACCTGGTGCAGAGTGTTGAACTTTCTTCCTTGTTAATGTGAACTCACCTAAATAACGACCCAACATTTCTTCATTTATAAAAACAGGAGTCCAATCTTTTCCTGTATATACCAATAATTGTGAACCAATCATCTCTGGCAAGACGATCATATCTCTAACCTGGGTTTTGATTTGTTTTTTTGAATCCTTAAATTTCTTTATTTTTGCAAGTAACTTTTTTTGCTGGTCTGTTAATCCTCTTAATAATGATCTTCTCTGTCTTGAAGGAATTAATTTTGCAAATTCTTTTATATCCATTTTTTGTAAATCTGCTAATGTTTTCCCTTTGTAATTAAATTCTTTTGCCATTAATTCTTCCTTCCTGATCTCTTAGGTCTTATCGAGCCAACATTTCTTCCTGGCGGAGCAAATCTTGGAGCTGGTTTGATCTTTGAGTGGTGTCTTCCTCTACCTGAACCATATGGGTGATCAACTGCATTCATAGCTACACCAGATGTAATAGGGTAAAGTTTACCGCGCGCCCTCATCAAGAAATGTCTTTTACCTGCTTTAACAAATGGTTTATCTTTTCTTCCTGCTCCGCAAATTGTTCCTATTGTGGCCCTGCATTCTGACAATATCTTTTTTTGTTTTTTTGATGGCAATTCAACCAGAATTGATTCGCCTAAATTTGATATTATCCTTGCAGAATTTCCAGAGGTTCTACAAAGTTTTCCGCCATCTCCTGGCATTAGTTCTATGTTATAAATCAAAGTCCCCCCTGGTATATTTTTTAATGGCAGAGTATTGCCTGTTTTTACCTGTGCTTTTGAACCTGATTCTATGAATTCATTTACTTTTATGTTTTCAGGAGCGAATATATATCCTTGTTCGTTGTTTTCATATTTTATTAATGCTAGGGGAGCTGAATGCCCTGAACAATGGATTAAATCTAAAATTCTTCCCTTAATTAAAGAGGTTTTTTCTAATTCATCATAATTTCTGTGTTTAACAGCAGCAATCCACCTATGTGAATGAGCTCGGTAAGTAGTTGTTCCCCTTCCTCTACGTTGTTGGATTATTTGTTTTCCCATTTTACATTATACCTAACTTAGTTGCAATATCTATCGCGGGAGTATCTTGTGGTAATTTTATATATGCCTTTTTTAAACCTTTTTGAATTGAAGTATTGACATTTATTATTTTAACTTTAAACATCTCTTCAAAAGCAGTTTTTATTTCATTTTTTGAGGCTTTTTTGTCTACTATGAATATGATTTTATTTTCAGATTCCATTAATTTAACTGATTTTTCAGTTGACAATGGATATTTTAATATTTGATTCATTTTTTATTATTTAGGAATAATTTGTTTTTTTCTAGTGCTTTTATTGAATCTTCTGTATAAATTGTTAATCTGCCCGGAATTGAACCGGGAGCCAATAAATTTACATTTAATTCATTTATTTTTGAAACATCTAATCCTGGTAAGTTTGAAGCTGATTTCATTAATGGGCATTCTTTTGATACAACAAACAGTATACCTGATTTTGTTTTGTACTTTCTTCCTCTGGATTTTCCTCTTCCAGATCTGATTTGTTTTTCTTCTGTCCTTGCTAGTTCTTTGTCTAATCCCAATGAAATAAGTATTTTCTTTATGTCTTTCGTTTTATTTTTTGATTCTATCTTTGAATCTATTACAATTGATGGTATATCAGTTTTATGGCCTCGTAATTTTATTAAATCTAAATTAAATGTTGCTGCCAGAGCTGATCTAATAGCTTTTCTTCTTTCTTTAATATTTATTTTTCTAGACCAAATCTTTTCTGATTTTGGGGGGTGGGCTCTTCTACCACCAACTGAAAAGGGGGTTGTTGCTGCCACATAATAAAACTGTGTACCTCTTCTTGTCATAACTTTTCTTGGAACTCTTGAAGCTCCCCTTCCATAGATACCTTTGTATTTCCTTCTTCTTTTAGAAACATATGAAGAATATCTTTTACCTGCAAGTTCATAAGCGCCATATGGTGTTCTAGAAGATAATTGTAATGTAATAAATGCTCTTTTGATTAAATCTTGCCTTATTGGCTCATCAAACTGAATAGGCAGGGCTATTTGTTTTATTTTTTTTCCTTCTAGATTATATAATTCTGCTTTCATTATAAGGATTCCATCCTTATCAACCTAAAAAATTGTTTTTTCATTGTTTACTGTCCAAGTTTATTGATTTTATTTCTAATTGATGTTGAGTTCTTGCTCTTATTGCCGGGGTAAGTATTATTGTCCTCTTTGCCGGGCCTGGAATTGAACCCTTAAGAACAATATAATGATTCTTTACTAAACCATAATGTAAAAAACCAGATTTTGGGTTTATCTTTTTTGGATCTGAGTCTATCATTAAATTTTGCTTATTATACTCAGTTCTTTGATGGTAACCCATCTGCCCTGCGTGGGCAACTGAAAACAAGACCTTTTTAGGAGTCCAAGAACCTAGAGAAGCCGGGCCTCTTTTTGTTTTTTCTGCTTTGTGCTGCCTTATTGTAACACCAAATCTCTTAACGGGACCTTGGTAACCTTTGCCTTTTGTCACGGAGTGAATATCCAGCAACCTAATATCTTTTAAAACTTCTTCTAATCTTATTTCTTTATCTAATAGGGATTTAGCAAATTCTAGTTTTTGTTTAGTATCCTCTCCTGAAATTGCCACCTCTAATACTTCTGGCCTTTTCTTTCCCAGGCCTGAAAGTTTTGGTTGAGTATAAACTACTAGTTTTAGATCATCATATTCTTTTGGCTCTTCTTTTGTTTTTTTTGGAAGATCCATTTTTCTTTTTAGATCTTTATCAAGTTTTTGGGAGAAAACTTCAGAAATAAGCTTTAAACCATCATGAGAATTTTTGTAGAAACGTAAAGAAAGAGGTTTTAATGGTGGACATTCAATAATTGTCACGGGAACTGATATCAGCTGGTTTTTATACATGGTATTTGGTGAAAGGTCTCTAGCCATCACGTGAGTCATGCCTGCTTTGTAGCCTATAAAGGCTAATAGCCTAGTTCCATCTAATTTTGGCCAACTTCTTATTCTTGCATAACTTCTTTTTGCTCTTTTTCTTGGCCAAATCTGTAAACTTCCTCTTCTTGGTCTGTGTATATTTGGCATTTTTTAGACTATGAACTAGAATCAGCGGCTGAATTTTAGGCTTTCATTTTTAAATAACCTTTTTTTATTAATCAGTAGGGTAAAGGTTTTGTTAGAATTAGCATTTATAAAGCTATCGAAAAATTAATTTTTAAATTTTAGAGAAAAAAATAAAAGTTAGTTCTAAATTTTTTTAGGCGCCTACGGCGCACGGAAACACCCCGAGCCCCGCATACGAGTCCCGCGGATCCCAGCTGTAGCTAAGGCTGGCCCTATCAGAATCGGCAACGAACCTAGCGACAGAATCAAGCCTAGGATAGACAAAATAAACTGTTTTTCCTGGTTCATATTCTTGAACTTTTGCTTTCTTTGTTAGAAATCCTTGACTATTTGTTGATTCTAGCTCTGCAAAACAATCTTCTTCTAAACAATCTTCTAAATGCTCTCTTTTTAGTATTGGTCTTCCTTTTTTATCTAAACCTGTAATTGTTACTAAATCTAGTCCAAGAAATCCTTTTCCTTTTGGAAATCTAGCATTAAGAACAACCCAACAATTATGATTTATAACATTAGCATAATCATTTAATCTTTTTCCTTCTATTAAATTTCCAGCAGCATCATATAAAACACTTTTTCCTTGTAAAGTATCATTAACATTTTTATAATGCGGCATAAAAATTGAAGGTGTGGGAACAAATAAACCAGATTGTAAAACTTTAACATTTGTAGGAATAAACTGAAAACTATTAAATCCCCACATCATGGAAATAGCATAGTCTTCTTGATCTCCTTCTTGAACTAAAGCATAATTTTCCGGTTTTATTTTAGCTTTTGTTTGAAAATGATCAATATGTTTAGGAAAAGAATAGATTCCATCTGGTTTTTCTACATAAACCCTATTTGGATTTGTTTCAACTTCTTTTCTTCCTATGATTTGAACTACCATACCATTTTTTTAAAAAATAGAATTTATAAATTTTTCTATTTGCTACTACTTAGAAAAGATAAATATTTTATTTCATTTTTTTAGTAACATCTATGTCTTTATTACATTTTTGACATTTGAACCTTACTGCTTCTATTGTTTTCTTTTTTTGCCCTTCTTCATCAAAAATTTGAATTTTTTTTCTTTTGAAAGGAACTTGAATTTCTCCTTGATAATCACAATGAGGGCAAGTATATTGAACATTGATAGTTAGAGAATCTTCATATTCTTCCTTTTCAACCTGATAATGGCATTCTGGACAAAGGTATTCTGTAGCCCTTATTCTTGGTTTGCCTGTTTTTGGATCTTTTGGCTTGCTCATTACTGCTTTATTGCATTTAGGACATAGTTCCTTGAAAACCCAGGCTTTAATTTTGCCATTTTCTAAGGTTCTATTAGTAAAATAGACACATTCTTCCATACTAGTCAGCTGCTTTAGTGTCATTTTTTTCTCCTGTTTTATTTATTGGCGACCAATCTTGTTTTAGTGTGTAGCCTATTGTTGATATGGTATTTTTAACTGCTTTATAAACCCATTTAGAAAAAATTGAAAAAAAGTGTTTTTGATCTTGTTTTTCTTTTAAATTTAAATTATAAGAATTTATTATTATATAACCAACCAGAATTATTGCTAAAAAAAGGAATAATTTTAATTTTACCATATTTTAACGAATAAACTTTATGTTTTTAATCTTTTTGTCTATAATTTCAATTATTGCTGCTTTTCCGTTAGAAACATCTCCTGGATTTATGATTGTGGTTTTTCCAAGTTTTTGTTTGCCTTGATATTCATGCATATGCCCGCAAATCATAATTAATGGAGCATATTTCTTTATAATTTGATTGTATGGCTCAAATCCTACATGTTTTCCATACATTGGGCTTGTTTTAAATTTAACTTTATCAAATACCCCATAAGGCGTATAATGGGTCAAAAAAACAAATCCTTCTGTTGGTTTGTTTTTTGAAAATAACTTAAGTAATTCCCTTTTAGTTTTGTTATATCGTTTTAATCTTTTATTCTGTTTTTTCTTTTCTTTATCAATTGGATGTTTGATATATTCTGTAACGTCAACGTAGCGACCATGACCTATAACATCTAAATCCTTGATTTTTATTTTTCTTCTATCTATTAATTTAATATTTTTTAATTCTTTTATTTTGTCATTATAAAAACCTGGAAAAAGTTCTTTGGGCTCGTTTGTGTCTCTATAAAAATCAGAATTCCCCCAAACAATATACGCTTTTTTATTTATAGAATTTAATTTTTTTAAAACATTTAATCCGGAATCAAAGCCATCTTTCTCTAGCTTTTTTGCTTTTTTTAATCCTATAACTTCAAACCATTTTTTACCTGTCCAGTGTTTGAATTGTAGATCCCTAATTTTCTCTGTGTTTGGAAAATCACCTGAACTTAAAATTATGTCTGTATTATTACTTTTTGCGATTTTTAAAATCTTTTCTGGCAGTTTTCCGTGAAAATCACCTATGGCAAGAATCTTCATATTATTTAAAAAAGAGTTAATATTTATAAATAATTGTTTTTTCGAACTTGGGTTAAATTTATATAGTTTAGAGTCTTATAATGCTGTATGAATGAGCTTGATGGATTGAGTAGAACAGAGTTAAATAAACTTTTAGCTGTGTTATTGTTAACTGATGGATCTGTTTTAAAAAAAGAATATGGTTATCATACTTTTAGGCTTTTAACTTCTGAAAATAGTAAGCCCTTGCACCTTATTTTTAGAGAACTGTGCCTTAAATTATATAATAAGCCCCCTTCTTTTAGGAGGGTTATAAGAACTGGTAATTATAAAAAACAACCCTTTCTATTCTCAGAACTATTTTATAGCCGAGCATGGGAAGAAATGAAGAACCTATCCCCCGCATTTAAAACATCTCCGCGCTATAATCAAACTACTAGAGAATACTTGCAGGAACCACAACCAGATATCTCCTTTTTATTAAATTCCTCTAAGAAAATTCGTGGTTTGGCTTTGAGGTTGTGGTTTGATTTTGACGGTAGTTTGAGTCCAGCGGTCTCTTTAAAAAGAAAAGTAGAGAATAAGAATGGAAGAACTTATGAGTATTACCAAGTTCAAATCTCTTTTTCTTGGCAAATATCGGAAACAAATCCAATTTTGGTAAAACAACTTATAAAGCTATGTAACTCCCTCGGTCTTGATGCAAAATTAAAAAAGGATAAAAGAAAGTGGAGTGGTTTTGATGGTATCACTTTATCCTCTAAAAATAATATCTTGAAGTTTATAAATTTGGGTGGTCCTTTAACTAATGTTAGCATAACTAAGAACAGTAAAAATTTCTATGGTATTACCAAAAAGAATATGTGTCTTAGTGTTCTTAATTTAATAAAACATAAATATTCACTCTCCGCTCATTTTATTAAAAGAGATGATGCAGAAAAATATAGAGAAGATTTAAAAAAGAGGATCATTAATTTAATATTAAAGCCCCATAGTGTAGCGGCCAAATTAACAGATGGTTAGGGCTAAGCACGGCACCCTCTGGAATAGCCCTCTTGGAAAGAACCCAAGAAAGAAATTAAGAAAGGTGCAAACCCAGGTTCAAATCCTGGTGGGGCTAATAACTTTTCTTAAAAAGAAAATTTAGGAAAAGAGAATTCTTATAAAAGGTTTAATATCTTATTATAATAGGCTCCCGTGGTCTAGCCCGGTCATAAGAACCAAGGTTCTTATCAATTCCTTGGAAAACTTACTGGAGAATGACGCGAGCTTCTCGAGCTTGCAACCCGAGAAGTGGCTTTAAAGCTACTAGGGAATTCAAATCTCGGCGGGAGCATTTTTACTTTTTCCTTTTTGTTTTCAATCTTTTAATGCTCTCAACATTAACATGTGTTTTTGCTAATCCCCAAGCAGTAAAAGCAGAAATAATTAAACCTACTGCTGTGCTTATTATAATAATATTATCTTTAATTCTATCGCCCAATGTTTTTGCTGGTTGAGCTACATTTAATTTTAATCTTATATCCTCTATGTTTGATGTTATAAGGTTATAATTTAGATCAAAATCTTCCTGAGAATAACGAACATATTCTAATTGTACTTTTTGTATTATGGTTTTTGTGTCTTCGATATCTGACTCTATGTTTTTTACATCGTAACCATCGGCTCTTTTATTGAACATTTCCTCTTCATAGTTTCTTAGATCTTCTCTTGCTTTAGATATCTTTAATGAAGCATCTGTTACATTAACAGATTTTTTCTCTTCTACTGGCTTTTTTGCCTCTGTCTTTATAGAAATTGTTTTAATCTCCTGCTTTATTAAATCTGATGCTGAAAATATCTTTATTATAACGTCTGCTTTGTCTTGAGCTGAGACTTCTAGTAAAACATTTAGAAAATCTGCTTTCTTATATGCTAAAGACTCTAAAGAACTAAACTCTTTTGTTTTAATTCCCTCTCCTGAGACTGTTCCGTGCAAGTCTAATAATTCTTCTGAACCATCATTTTCAATTTGAATAACTAAATTGTTATTTCCTGGATATAACAAACTTGGAGCTATTGACAAGATTTTAACAGAAGTTTTTTCTATCAAAAGATATATTTTATCTTCACTGTTTGTTGTTGATTGTAAATCTGTAGATAAAAATTTAATTTCTTTTATTAAATCTGTGTTATAGTCTGAGATTGAATAGGAAGTTATGTTTTCTACTGTTGGCTGGGGCAAGGAAAACATGCATTCTAGATCACATTCTTTTGATTGCTGTATTACTTCTGATGATGTGGAGTTTTCTACTTTTATAGAATAATCAACCTGGATTGCTTTTACGGCTGCAGTGAAAAGCAAAACAACTAAAAAATAAACAAATATATTCTTCATGTCACTTTACAGATACAAAAAGGCTTTTAAATCTTTTGAAAATTAATTTAAATACAAATAGAGTATATTTTAATATGGACTTTAAAAAACAATTTTTTGAGGATTGGGTGTGGACTAGGGGGCTTACTCTCAAATTTGTTGAAACTATACCTGAAGACAAATTTAATTTTTCTCCTGGTGGCAATTTTGGACATTTAGGAAAACAATTAAGACATATTGGGGCAGTTCAAGAATGTTACTTAGTTGGTTTTGAAACCGGCAAAATAGATTTTTCTAAAAAAATAAAAGATGTCAGTTTAGAGAAATCTAAGATTCAACTTGTTAAATATTTTACTAAATTAGATAATCGTTTTGAAAATTGGTTCAAAACACTAGATATTAAAGATTTAGATCGGGTGATTAATTGGAAGGTGTGGGAAGACTTACCAAATCCAACAATTTCACAAGCACTGTATTATATGTTAGAACACGAGATTTTTCATCAAGGGATTTTACAACTTTATGCTGAACTTGCCGGATTTGAAACAATTCGTTTCTTTTAAAATTATTTAATATACTCTAATATTAAATTAAGCGTAGATTTATGATAAATTTAATTTACTGACTTTTTTTATTTTAACGAAATGATTTCTTTATTCCTAAAATAATGCCAGGACCTACATTTTCTGATACTGGATCTGAATGTATTTTTTCATATCTATACTCTACACCCATGAAAAGGGTTGTATCTTTAGGCAAAATTTCTATTTTTCCTGGTAATGTTTCTAAACCTACTTTAACGTAATAACCTAAACCACAACCTTCGCTGTCAAAATCTTCAATTTTAAATAAACCGAGTCTTGGGTCTGCATCAACAACTAAATGCTTGTAATCTACTCCTGCTGCAAGTTTTAATAAAAAATGTTTTGATCTAATATCTGGATAATGATTTAAGTTTAAACCTAATCCCAATAATTCGTCTGTTATTGAAACATCTAATGGCGGCAGGATTGGATGTGTGAGGTGACTATTAACTGTGTCTTTTCCATAACTAAATTTCAATCCTAAAGAAGTTCTTCTTGCCCAATCTTCTTTTGTAAATCTTGAGAAAAAATATTCTCCTTCCAGTTCTAAGAAAGAATTTTCTACTGTTCTATCTGAAAAACTTTTTATTCTTCCTGGGTAACCTAGAGAGCTTACAATTTTATTCCAGAATTTCACTTCTCTTTTTTCTGGATTTAAAGAGTAATGCGGGATGTTTAGTTGAATTGAAAAAGTATCTGGGATTAGGAAATCTGCCAAGGTGGTTTGATTTTTTCTAGTTCCAAATTCTTCATAACGGCCATCATCTTCCAAGAAATGTAAAATTATAGATGATCTTATTCTTTCTCTTTCCAGATTTCTTTCTTCTATTTGAGTTTTTGATTTTGATTCTACTTTTTGAGAATAAGTTTGAATGGCTCTGTCTAAAGCTGATTCTGATATAGTTGTTTTTAAATCGGAGCAGCTGGTTGTGATTGTGATTAAACCTGCTGTTACAAATCTTCTTAATCTTTTTAATAAACCTTGCATTTTCTGGCTACGATAATGGGGGTATTTATAAATGTGGTGATGGGTTTTGGAGAAGGTTTTTATAGTTTATTCTTATAGAGAGAAATATACGCCAGTAGTATAACGGTTTAGTATCGAAGCTTCCCAAATAAGGATTGCATCCTTATCAACCTGCAAGAAAACCTTAGAAAAGAAAATTGGAAAAAGCTTTGGATCCGGGTTCGATTCCCGGCTGGCGTAATCTAATTTATTAATTCTGCTTTTATTATTTTTACTTCTTTTATTGGCTTATCGTTAGTATCTGTTTTTACTTTTGCTATTTCATCAACTACTTCAATTCCTTCTACTACTTCACCAAAAACCGGATGTTTCTGATCTAGAAAATTATTATCCACTAAATTAATGAAGAATTGGCTTCCTCCTGTGTTTGGACCAGCATTAGCCATAGAGATAGTTCCTCTATTATTTTTATTTCCGCCTTTATGAGTAAATTCATCTTTAATCGTGTAACCTGGTCCACCGGTTCCTGTGCCGGTTGGATCTCCTCCCTGTATCATAAAATTATCAATGATTCTGTGAAAAATAACCCCATTATAGAAGCCTTGTTTTACTAAAGTTTTGAAATTGTCGGCCGTGGTGGGCATATCATCATATAACCTTATACTTATGTTTCCTTCTGTTGTTTGTAATAAAACTTTATTACTTTCTGACATTTTGCATCCTCCTAGAATTATTAAGACTAGTATTACTGTTATTAATTTAAGTTTCATAATGATTTGGAAAAATAAAGAATATATAAATTAATCGAATATTACCGTAGCTCCGAAAAGAGTAAAAGATTTAAATAAGGTTAAGAAGCTATCAATAATAAGATAAATTACCTAATAACTAATGGTGGTTTAAGAAGGTTAAAAGTTGACTAAGAAAAATTATTTTCAGGTAAGCACGGCTATAGATTATCCATCGTCACGTTTTCACCTGGGCCATGGATATGAGAAAATTTGTACAGATGTAATAGCGAGATGGCGGAAATTGGAAGGTTTCAAAGTCCATTTTTCTACTGGCACGGATTGTCACGGCTTAAAAATTCAAAGAGCTGCTGAAAAAGCAGGCAAAACGCCATTAGAATTTGTTACAGAAATTTCTGCGGGTTTTAAGGAATTGTGCAAGGTGTTAAACATTTTATATGATGATTTTATTATGACAATTGAAGAAAGACATAAGAAAGTAGCCCAATATATTATGGATCAATTATACAAAAAAGGAGAGATATATAAAGGATATTATGAAGGACCTTATTGTGTTGATTGCGAGACTTATTATACAGAAAAAGATTTAATTGATGGAAATTGTCCTGTTCATAAAAAACCTGTTGAAATTATAAAAGAAGAAAGTTACTTTTTTAAGTTAAATAAATACCAAGATTTTCTAATCAAATATATTAATGATAATCCCAATTGCATATGGCCCGATAATAAAAGAAAAGAAATACTGAATAAACTAAAACAACCTTTAAGAGATTTAAGTATAAGTAGAAAAGAAGTAAACTGGGGTATTCCTTTACCTTTTGATAAAAACTTGACCGAGTTTGTTTGGATAGAAGCATTAAATAATTACTTAACTACCATTAGTTATCCCGATAAAAAATATAAAGCTTTTTGGCCTGCTACGCATTTAATTGGTGTTGACATAGTTTTCCATCATACCATAATTTGGTTTTCATTATTAAAAGCATTGAATTTAGAGATACCGAGAATAGTAGTTCATGGTTTTATAAATCTAAAGGGTCAGAAATTAAGTAAGGCTGCTGGAATAAGAATAGACCCCATAGAACTAGCAAAAACTTATGGAACAGATCCCTTAAGATATTTCTTAATTAGAGAAATTCCTTTTGGCCAAGATGGAGATTTCTCTGAGGAAGCTTTGAAAGACAGATTAAATAATGAACTAGCAAACGATTTAGGAAATTTGGTTAGTAGAAGTTTAACCATGGTGGAAAAATATTTTGATGGAAAAATTCCAAATGGAAAAAATGAATTAAAATTTGATATTGATAAAATAGAAAAATTAATGGAAAATTATGAATTGACTACCGCTTTAGCCGAGATCTGGAAACTTGTTCAGGAAATTAATAGGTATATTAATAAAGAAAAACCATGGGAAAATGAAAAAAACAGGGAAACTGTTTTATATGGTGTTTTAGATAGTTTAAGAATAGTTTCTATTTTGTTATATAGTTTCATACCTGAATCTTGTAAAAAAATAAGCAAACAAATTGGTTTTAAGATTGAAAGTTTAAATGATTGTAAGGTCAATTTATTAAAAAAAGGAAAAATAAAAAAGGGGGAGATATTGTTTAAGAAGGTTGAATAATGTCTGTTGATGTTTCATTTGATGTTGATATAGAAACGTTAGAAAGAAATATTTATAGATTGATTGGTTCTTATGAAACTTATGGAAAAGTTCCAAATATTCCTTGCCTTATTGGGTTAAAGAAGAAAAGAGATGACTTATTAGACAAGATTATGGCACAAGTAGAAGAGATGGGACTTACTCTCTTGGGTAATTTGGTGGCGGGGCTGGTAGAATTCTATGAAACCTTTGGAAATGGTTTTGATCTTCCTTGTTTGACAGGAATAAAAAGAAAGAGAGATAATTATATAAATAATATTGATGGTGTTATGATTGGTATAATTGAAAATGGACAAGATTAGTTTTGATGATTTCAAGAAAATAGACTTAAGAGTTGGAAAAATAAAAGCCATGAAAGAACATCCCAAAGCAGATAAATTATTAATTTTGGATATTAACTTAGGAAAAGGAGAACACGATATACAGTTGGTCGCTGGATTGAAAAACCATTATAAAGAAAACGAGTTAATAGGGAAAAAAGTTATTGTTGTGAGGAATTTAGAGCCAGCTGTTTTAAGAGGTGTTGAGAGCCAAGGCATGTTATTAGCTGGAGTTTTTGAAGGAAAGATTTCTTTATTAACTGTTGATAAGGATATTGAAGTTGGAGCTAAAGTAGAGTAAATCATGAAAAAAAGAAAATTTCTATTTGTTTGTTTTGCAAATGAAAATAGAAGTC
This sequence comes from Candidatus Woesearchaeota archaeon, assembly GCA_964367445.1. GTDB lineage: Archaea > Nanobdellota > Nanobdellia > SCGC-AAA011-G17 > JACPIM01 > JACPIM01. The sequence goes on from CAYIXS010000001.1 coordinate 45,773, forward strand.
CGACTGCTGAAAGAGTTTTTAGAGAATTACTAGAGAAAGGTGGCTATAAAGTTACTGATGATCTTTATTCTAAAAGAGGAAAAGTAGTTTTATCTGCTGGTTTTGAGCCTAGTGAAAAAGGAAGACGAGTAAGTAGAGAACTTTGCGATAGTGTTGATGAAATACTTGTAATGAATAGATGGATGATAGATGAGTTAGCTGAAAAATATGGGCAAGAGGCTGGAAAAGTTACTACCTTGGATATACCAGACGTTTATGGAAAAGATGATCCTGAATTAATGAGTTTATTAAGTTTAAAACTGAGAGAATATTTAGAGTTAAAAGGATATTAAGCCTGTAAAATAGTTAATTAATTCTGCTTTTTTATAATATAAATATATTTAAAGAAACTAATTTTCTTAAAGACGATGCAAAGAATATGGACTGAAAAATTTAGGCCCTTATTATTTAAAGAAGTAATAGGGCAGGATAAGATAATTGAAAGAATAGAGGCTATGACTAAAAACAAGAATATTCCTAATTTATTATTTGCCGGGCCTGCCGGAATTGGTAAATCTACAGTTGCTTTAGTTGTTGCCAAAGAATTATTTGGTGATAAATGGAGAGAGAATTTTTTAGAATTAAACAGCTCTGATGAGAGGGGTATTGATATTATTCGTGGAGTAATAAAAGATTTTGCTAGAACAAGAGCAATTGGTGATGTTCCATTTAAATTAATTTTTTTAGATGAATGTGATTCGTTAACTAAAGAGGCTCAACAAGCATTAAGAAGAACTATGGAAAATTTTACTGATAATGTTAGATTTATCTTGAGCTGTAATTATTCATCTAAGTTAATAGATCCCATACAATCAAGATGCAGCGTTTTTAGATTTAGGCCTTTGGACAAAGAAGGAATAAAAAAAGTCATTGAAAAAATAAAGAAAGAAGAAGGGTTAACTATTAGTGAAAAAATAAGTGATGCACTTTATGATATTTCTGATGGTGATGTTAGAAGGGTAATAAATATACTACAAAGCTGTGCTTCTTTGAATAAGATTATAACAGAAGATTTAGTTTTTAGTTTAGTTTCAGCTGCAAGACCCAAAGAAGTAAAAGAAGTTTTAGAGTTTGCTGTTAGTGGTGATTTCATTAAGTCTAGGGATAAATTGTTAGATACTATGCTAAAACACGGGTTAAGCGGATTGGATGTAATCAAACAGATACAAAAAGAAATTTTAAATTTGGACATAAAAGACGAAAAAAAACTGACTTTGATTGAAAAATGTGGTGAAGTCGAGTTTAGAATGGTTGAGGGTTCAGATGAATATCTACAATTAGAGTCTTTATTAGCTGCTGTTGTTTTATATGGAAAATGAGTTTTACTGAAAAATATAGGCCCAGAAAATTAGATGAGGTTTTTGTTAGCAAAGAAAAAATATTAATGCTGAAAAAATTAATTTTAGAGAAAAAACCCGTTATAATGAATGGTCCCACTGGTTCAGGTAAGACTAGTTTAGTTTATGCTTTAGCTGATGAATTAAACTATGATGTTTTTGAAATAAATGGATCTGATTATAGAAATAAAAATAATATTGATTTGATTGTTAAACCGAGCAGTTTAGAGGGAAGTTTATTTGGTAGGGGAAGGATAATCTTAATAGATGATATTGAAGGATTAAGTGGGACTAAAGACAGAGGGGGTGTTCAGGCCTTAGCTAATGTTTTAAATGAAAGCAAGTGGCCTATTGTTATAACTACTACTGATGCTTATAATCAAAAAATTTCTATTTTAAGAAAAAGAAGCGGTTTGATAGAAATTGACCCTTTTGATTCATTAACCATTTTTAATATTTTGAAAAAAATTTGCGATAATGAAGATATAATTTATGATGAAGCTGCTTTAAAAGAATTATCTAGAAGAGCTTCTGGTGATATACGAGCTGCTATAAATGACTTACAGAATCTAACCTCAAAAAATAAAGAACTCGGCAAGGAAAGTTTGGAAAGTTTGGATGACAGAGAGAAAAAAGAAGAAATTTTTACGGCGTTGAATCTAATCTTCAAAGGCAGAGAAATTGGCAAAGTCGTTAATAGTATAGAAAAAACTGATGTTGATCTTGATGAGGCTTTTTTATGGATAGATGAGAATTTGCCTTTGCAATACTTGAAAAACAAAGATTTGTTTAGCGCTTATGAAAGTTTATCTAAGGCAGACATTTTTAATGGGAGGATTATTAGATGGCAGTACTGGAGATTTTTGGTTTATAGGAATTTTTTTATGACTGCCGGGGTTGCTTTGTCTAAAGAGGATAAATATATTAATTTTAGTTCTTATAGGAGAAGTAGCAAACTATTGAAATTATTCTGGGCTAAACAGAAAAATTTGAAGAAAATTAGTATTTGTGAAAAAATTTCTGAGAAAAATCACGTTTCTGTAAAAAGAGCTGTAAAAGATGTTTATCCCTATATTAAATTGATTTATAAATCTGGAAGAAAAATAGATGAATTAGATTTGGATGAGGAAGAGATTGAATATTTGAGAAAATGATATTTTTATTTTATTCTTCGTTTGTCAATCTTTAAACCTAAAGAACCAGTATAATTACATTTTCTACAAACATAATTCTGTGGATATCCGCCTTCCGCTAAAAATATTTCATATAATTTTGAATTACACTTTGGGCATTTTAAATTTGTGAGATGGGAAAATGATTCTAAGTTTCCTATTCCAATAATTCCTTTTTTAAAAATGTTTGATGCCTTTTTAAGAGATTTCATATTGAGTTCTAACTTTTTACATAGCTTCTAATCTAAGTATGCGTTCATTAATATCTGGGTGGGTTGAAAAAATATTAGAAGTGTGTTTTTTGAAATGTCTTAAAGGATTTTCTATAAATAGGTGTGCTGTAGCTCTGTTTGCTACCTCAACTACTGGTTCTTTGTCATCCCTTATTTTCTTCAAAGCATTAGCTAATCCTGGTGGATATCTAGTTAGTAGGGCTCCAGAAGCATCTGCTAAAAATTCTCTTTTACGTGAAACTGCAAATTTAATTAATTGAACAATTATTGGTGTTAATATTGCCAAAACTAAGCCAATAACTATTATGAAGGTATTTGCTCTATTCTCTCTGTTTCCGGAAGACCAGAAAAAACTTCTTAACAACATATCAGAAATTAAAACTGTAATTCCTACTAAAGTTGCAACCAGCATCATAAATCTAACATCATAATTTTTAATATGAGAAATTTCGTGTGCTAATACTCCTTCAAGTTCTTCTCTATTCAATCTTCCTACTGCTCCACTTGTTACTGCAACAATAGAATGTTCGGGGCTTCTACCACTTGCAAAGGCATTAATTGCACTATCATTTATAACATAAATTTTTGGTGTTGGAATACCTGCTGCTATAGATAATCCTTCTACTGTATTAATCAGATATGTGTGCTCTGGTTTTCTGGCTTCTTTTGCTCCAGTCATAGCTAAAATCATTTTGTCACCTGAATAATAACTTATAAGAGTGAATATTAGTGAGATAAAGAAAGCAAAGAATAATCCCAAATACGGATCAAAAAAGATATAACCAAAAACGAAACCTAAAAGAATTATTGCTACAAAGAATAATGAGACTAACAAAACCGAGTTTCTTTTATTTGTTGATATCTCATTGTATATATCCATTTTATATTAGAATTGAACTTTAACTGGCTTTTTTGCTTCTTCTTCAATTTCAAAGTATTCTTTTCCATTAAAGCCAAAGATTGAAGCAATTATCTTAGATGGAAATGTTTGAACTTTCTGGTTTAAGGTTAAAACTGAATCATTGTAGAACTGCCTAGAGTATGCTATTTTGCTTTCTGTTCCTGATAGTTCTTCTTGCAGTTGTAAGAAGTTCTTACTTGCTTTTAATTTTGGATAGTTTTCAGCTACTGCAAAAATTGTTTTTAGCGCTTCTGAGATTTGATTTGAAGCTTGCGCTTTTTTAGCTAAAGATGGGTTCATTAAAGATGTTCTTGCTCTTGTTAAACTTTCTAATGTTCCTCTTTCATGCTTCATATAACCTTTTACGGTTTCTACTAAATTTGGAATTAAATCATATCTTCTTTTTAATTGAACATCTATTTGAGCCCATGCATTTTCTGTTCTGTTTCTTATTCTAACCAAAGAATTATATGCTAGAATAACATACAAAACAACTATTACTAAAATTACAATTATCGCCCATAATAATGCTGACATAGTGGATAAAAAGCTTTATATTAGTTTAAATATTTTATGTATCTAGAAAAGAGCATTTCTTAGGGCCCTTTTTGAAAAGGCGCTCGCGGAAAAAGCTCGGGAAAGAAAAAGAGGGAAAATGGCTTATGATATTATTGTGGGAAGAACAGATGCTGATAGGAAAGCATTAGGTATTAAAGGAACTATTTTTTTAGGAAAACACTATGTAAGAATGGGTGAAACGGTTTCTTTGAGCAATAGGGTTTTATTAGATGTTGCTAGAACGCATGTTATACTAGTTTCTGGTAAGAGGGGATCCGGGAAGTCCTATTCTCTTTCTGTAATAGCAGAAGAAATGGCAAAATTACCTGAAGATATTTCAAAAAATTTAGCAATATTGATGTTTGACACTATGGGTGTTTTCTGGACAATGAAATACCCTAACGAGAGAGATGAACATTTATTAGAGCAATGGAAGCTGAAACCACAGAGTTTGAATATTAATTTATATGTTCCTGAAGGATATTATAATAAATATAAAGAAAGGGGTTTGCCTGCGGATTACTCTTTTTCTATAAAGACTAGCGAACTAGGTGCTAGTGATTGGTGTAATGTTTTTGATGTTAAGATAACAGACCCTATTGGTGTCTTAATTGAAAGAAGTATTGAAGAATTAAGAGAAGAAATGAGGGACAAGTACGATATTGACGATATTATTGACAAAATAAGAAAAAACAAGAAAGTTTTACAAACTGTGAAAGATGCAGCTGAAAACAGATTTGTAAATGCCAATAGTTGGGGTTTGTTTAGTATGGAGGGAACTGAAATAAGTGGTTTGATCAAAAGAGGAGAAATCTCTGTTTTGGATACTAGCGCTTATACCCAAGTTTCTGGTGCCTGGAGTATTAAGTCTTTAGTTTTGGGTATAATCGCCAGGAAACTATTAATTGAGAGAATTGTTTCCAGAAGATTAGAAGAATTAGAAAATATAGAAACTTCACAAAGGTATTTAATTGATGTTGAAAAAGAATTAGAAAAACCTTTGATATGGTTGATGATAGATGAAGCACACGAATTTCTACCAAAACATGGAACAACTCCTGCGACAGATGCATTAATACAATTACTACGAGAAGGTAGGCAGCCTGGAATTTCTTTAGTTATGGCAACACAACAACCAGGTGAGATTCATAAAGATGTTTTAACACAGTCAGATATAGTATTGAGTCATAGATTAACTGCAAAAGCAGATATTGAAGCGCTAAACTCAATGATGCAATCTTATTTACTGGCTGAAATAGAGGATTATATGAATGGCCTGCCTAATTTGAAGGGCGCGGCAATTATATTAGATGATAATTCTGAAAGAATTTATCCTATTGGAGTAAGGCCTAAGCTAAGCTGGCATGGTGGTGAAGCTCCTAGTGCTGTTAAGTTTAGCAAGAAAGAAGAGCTTAAAGAACTTTAAAATTAATAGAAAAGTTTATATATAAGTAATAATTACTAATAATTATAAATACTTACTAGGTGTTTAATTTGAGGATAATAAAAACAAAACATGCTACTGAGAAAGCAAAATTATGGGCAGTAACTGATGAACAGATTAGAATAGCAATAAAAAGAGGATCAAAATATAAACAAACAGACGGTCTTTTGGTGGTCTATATGGAATATGAAATCGCTTATAAAATAATTGGAAATGATTTATATTTGATTAAAACTGTTAAGATGAGGAATTAAGCAAAATGAAAAAATGTTATATGTGTAATGAAGGAAGATTGGAAAAAAAGAGAACGGACTATTTTTTATTAGGTGAAGATTTAGGTAAATTCGAGGCAGAGGTTTGTGATAAATGCGGTGAGCAATTCTTTGATGAAAGTGAAGATGAAAAAATTACAAAAATAGCAAAAGAGAAGGGGTTGTGGGGTATAATGGCTAGAACTAAAATTGGCCAGGCAGGATCTACTTTAGATATAAGATTGCCTAAAAAGATTATAGAATTTTTAAACTTAAAAAAGGGTGAAGAGGTTATTGTTTATCCTGAAGGGAAAAAAAGACTGATTATTGAAATTTAAAGAACTCTGAAATCTATACAAACCCTATAAGTAAACGGAGCATAAGCGCCGCATTTCACAATTTTCAAAATTTTTAATTTTTTAAAATAGGGTTTTATTTTTTTATTTAGATCTCTGAATTCTTTTTCTTGAGCAAAAGTATAAAAGTGAATTATTCCATTTTTTTTAATTACTTTTTTTGTTAAGTCTAAAAAATCCTCTGCTGATTTTGGCAACGGCATTAATACCCTATCAAATTTTATTTTTAATTTTGGAACTATTTTTCTAACATCACCCCTATACAATGTTACATTGTTTGTTTTATTCATAATTAGATTTTCTTGGGCTAATCTGTGTGCTGTTGGATTCAACTCTATACCTATTATGCTCTTAGCTCTTGTATTTTTAGCTATTTCAATAGGCAGAACCCCTATACCTGAAAATAGTACTAAAATGTCTTCTCTTGGTTTTATTTGATTAATTATTCTCACTCTTTCATTTGCTGTTCTTGGAGAGAAATATGTTTTCTCTATGTCAACTTTCAACCGAACTTTGTTTTCTTTGTGAACAGTTATTTTTTTATTTTCACCTAAGATAATCTTTACCTTTTTTAATCTGTATTTTCCTTTATGAATATCTGATTTATATGCTGCTGTTTTAATGTGTTTATTGTTTTTAATTAATTCTTGTGCTTCTTTTTTGGATATTTTTTTATTGAATAGAACAATATCTCCAATAATTTCATAAGATGTCATATTTTTTCAACTCTTTTTTTAATTGAATAATGTTTTTATAATGTATTGCTTTTATACCTAATTTTCTTGCTGTTTCTAAATTTTCTTCTTGATCATCAATAAATATCGTTTCTTTTGGCTTAATTTTATACTTTTTTAGTAAGAATTTATAGATTTTTATACTTGGCTTTGCTATCTTAGCATCAAATGATGTAACTACTCCATCAAATAGCTCATTAAAATGTATCTGCTTGTCTTGTGAATTATACCATTCTCTTGCATGATTTGTTAAAGAATACATTTTATGGTTTTGTTTTAATTCCTTTATCAAATTTAATATTTCATAATCAACTTCATGCGCGGAATAGAGGTGTTTTTTTATAAAAAATATAGGATATTTTAAATTTAGGGTTATTTTTACTCTTTCAAAAAACTCTTTTTCTGAAATTTTAGAAACTCTCCAATCGCGCCAGTATTTTTTTATTTTTGGCTGGATGTTTGTTTCCCTTAAAACCTTATTTTGCTTGAAAATCAATTTTGAAATTGTTAAAGCCATTTTATTATATTTTGTTTTTGTAATTAAAACACCACCTATGTCGAATATAATGTTTTTAATCATTTTTGGATCATGCCTAGAAGGGAGTTTAATACTATGGGTAATTTAGTTATACCTTCTTCACCTGAAAAATGCCCTTTTTCTTTTTCGATGATAATTTTCGCATTTAACTTATTTTTAAATATTTCTACATTTGATAATGGAACATAAGGATCATTATTTGAGGATATTGCAATCATATTTTTTGATATTTTTTTTACCTTTTCAAAGTTTATTGGTGTTTCAATCCATGGTTTGGCTATCCTCTTCTCTTCGTTAGTTGGTGTGGCTTTTGATGTTAATGAAAACCAACCTGCTACAAATACAGCACCACCAACTTTAGAATCTACATTTAGTGATTCCAAATATCTTAAACTTGCTTGACAACCTATAGAATGACCAACAAAAAATGTTTCCTTATCTGGTATCCTGACTTGTTCTCTTATAAAATCTACCCATTTGTTGATATCTGGTTTGCTAGAATTTGGCATTGATGGTACAAAGACTTTAAAGTCTCTCTTTTCTAATTCTTTTTTTAACCAAGGAAACCACCCTTCTTCTGGATAACCATCCCAACCATGAATTATAAAAACTCTCTTTTTCATTTTGTCCAAGCATCAAGTCCTTTTTGCGATACTGGCTTTTTTGTGATTTGTTGTAATGTTTTATTTACCCTATCTTCTGAAAAATCATGTTTATCTACTAAGATTTTTTTTACTTTTTCTATATCTGGAGAGGTCCATTTCAATTGATAATTTTCCATGATGGGCATAGATTTAAAGATGGCATAAATTTGTTTCCAGTTAAAATCCGGTTTTAGTTCTTGAAATAGCTTGTCAAAATCTTTTACTGAATGAACTAATTTTAATGCTTTTTTGGGGCCTATCCCTTTAATGCCTTGCGGGGCGTAATCAGTGCCGCACATTATAGCAAGCACTATTAACTGATCTTGATTTATTTTCAAGCTTTTTAGAACTTCATCTAACTCTATCAATTCTGGAGTTATTTTTATTGTTTGACCAGATGGCGATTTTCTTCTTTGCGACAAGGTTAGGTTAGTAATTGTTCTTGGGCATCCGTATAATAAAGGATCCGCATCTGAAGTTGCTACAGCCCAAACATCTTTTTTCTTACAAATATAGCTTATTTGCGCATCTGCTTCGCTTGGTGATTGTATTACTGGTAAACCTAGCGATTTCAATAATTCTTTTGAGTCTTCTATAATCTCTTTTGATAAACGAGAAGTCTGTTTGGCATACTTTTCCATTGAAGTAATATCTTCTTCTTCCTGGGCTTCTAAGAATCTTTCTTCAGCCATTCTTTTTCTGTGTTCTCTTTGCTCTTGAACATGTATCTTTAAAGCAGGAGGTTTTCCGTCAAATACAAAGCAAGGCAAGATATTTTGAGATAATAAATTAGAAATTCTTGAGAATATGCCTACATAAACAGAAGTTACGTGTCCTTTTGAATCCATTAAAGGAGTTCCGTCTTTGGAACGAATAGAAGAAAGGAATTGATAAGCCATATTTGAAAAATCTATAGCTATCTTTTTCCCTTTTAAATCGGAAAAGTCTATTGCTCTTTTGTTTATAATACCAGATAATTTGACTCCCATTAGTATTTTTATATATTAAGAAAATTTATAAATATTACTCGGGTTTTATTAAGCACAAAAGATGGTGATAAAGCAGTTATTCTTGAAACATAAAGGCGGATTATATACCTATCGGGTTCATGATAAAAAATTAGATAGTTACTGCAAGGAAAATGGGTTTAATTCTTTATATACTTATTTGCAAGGAATTTTTAATAAGTGCCCTAATGAGTATTTCAATACTGGGCCTAGAAGCTCAACTTTAAAATTCAAGCTTGTGGATGATTTAATAGAAGTTCAGGGTCATGAAGTTTCTTTATTGGCTAAGTATGGATTAGAGAATAACCAATTTAGGTTTAATGATAATCATTCTAAGGTCCAGGTTTTCATGTTAGAAAATGATAAAAATACTGTTGCAATGGAAGTTCCAATATGGCTTTATCCTAATGAACTTGGTTGTTATGAGTCTGTTTTTAGAAGCAAAGAGGTTTTAACTGGGCATATTGACTTGCTAAGAATAGATGATGATAAGATATGGATTTGGGATTATAAACCAAATGCAAACAAAGAAAAATATGCACCTACACAAATCTTTTTTTATGCTCTAATGTTGAGCAAGAGAACTGGATTAAGTTTGGATAAGTTTAGATGCGGGTATTTTGACAGTAATTATGCTTTTTTATTTAAGCCGCAGGATAAATTTTTAGAAAGATTAAGCAAACAAAGAAAATTATTTTGATTTTTTCTTAATTCTATTTAAGATTTTATTGATGTAGTAATTTAAAATCTTTTTTTCCATACCGAGACAAATTGCTCCCGCTATTATGAACAAGGGGCCTGGAACTATTGGGAGAAATATGCCTATAAAACCCAAAAGAAAAAAAATAATACCTAAAACTGTCCAGAATATCTGAGTTATTTTGAATTTCATCTTAGTAACCAAATAACTTTGTTTGTTTTGAGCCTTTCAATAATTCTTCAAAGTTTAAATTAAAAAATACTAAAACTGTATCGGCTATCGGTTTTATTTGTTTGTTTATATAATGATCATAATCTAATTTATGTTTGAGCAATTGTTTTGGCTCTGGTCCATTTGTTGTTATATAATATTCAACAAGATTTCCTTCAAATTTATCTCCTAAAAGTCTGGCCGCGAAAACGTGTTGGGGTGTAATTTTCACATAACTACCTAATTCTTTTCTAATCTGTTTTCTATAAACTAGTTTATTGTCATATTTTCCTTCTCTTAAATCAGAAACAAATTTTTTGATAAATAAAGATGGCTCTTGCTTATGAAACACCTTATTTAACAACTCTTTTTGAAATATTTGCGCCGCTTCTGTCCAATCTGATCTCGCGAACTCCAATCCTACAATCTCCATTTCTTCTTTTCCATCTTTTTTTACTAAACCAGCATATCTTTTTTTTGCTCCTTTTTTTCCAGATCTTACCTTGGGCATTAAAAATCGGATATAATCTTTTTCGAATTCTAATTCTAAAAATGAATCTCTTTTATACTCATTTTTTATGGATCTTTTATAAAAATCATTAATTTCTTTTTCAATTTTTTTACCTATTTCTTCTGCGCTTTTTTCTGATTTTGTGTTAGAATTTATAAAAACGCTGTCAGTATCAGAATAGATTACTTCATATCCCTTCTCATTTATTTTCTTAGCTGTTAATTTTATTATATACTGACCAAAGTGTGTAATTGCATTTGCAAAGTCCATATTAAAAAATCGGCAGGAAGGTGAAGCCATGATGCCAAACATACTGTTCATTAGAATTTTAATTGCATATCTTGCAAGCTCATTTTTTTCATTTCTTGCTTTTTCCCTTTCTTTCCATAAGGTTTCAATTATTTCAGGAACAATCCCTTGTTCGTTTCTAAAATAAACTCCGTTAGGCGATTTAATTGAATTTTTTTCTTTTTTCTTTCCTAAATAAGAAGCAGGATCCAGATTAAAAGTCCTCATTAAAGAGGGATATAGTGATTTAAAATCAAAAACTAAAACATTATCATAAATCCCGGGTTTTGACTCCATTACATAACCGCCAGTAATTGGGGAGGGTTTTTCTGAGAATTTTCCTGTTGGGCATACTAGTTTTCTTTCTCGCGCTTTTTTTAAATAAAGTGAATCAAATGAAGCTATTGAAGCTGAAACACGATCTAGCTGCATTCCTGTTAATAACGATCTTTGAATTGATAATTCTAAGGTTCCAGATTTTTCTAATATTTCATAAACTAATTTTGCATCTTCTAAATTGTATTCTATTAATCTTTCAGGATCATCTTTATAGATCTGATCTATTTTTGACTTATCTTTATGGGCAATTAATTTATTTTTCCCTAAAATATTATAAGCTACTGTATCTAACTTATAATCACGAACCTTAACAAATGACGCCCTTAATAATGACAAACCATCTAGGACTTGTCTTCCTACTAAATCTGCTTTGCTGTCTCTAAAAAATCCTTTTTCTATTTTTATCTTAGAATTTGAATTATCTCTTCCTAATTGAAAAGGTATTTCATACTGATTAAATTTTTCTTTTAAAAAATTCAAATCAAAATCTATAACATTCCAGCCCGTTATTATATCTGGGTCTTCCAAAGATAAAACTTTAGAGAAATTTTCCAATAAATTTTCTTCATCTGGACAAGAAATTGCATCTTTAATATTTTCTTTTGAGACTATAAACGATTTTTTATAACTGTTAGAGTAAAGAGACAAACAGTATAGTTTTTTTCCATCTATTAATGTTTCTATATCTAATGATATTATTTTAAGATTGTTTGGTTTGTAATCTGCCTGTTTTAATTCTGGCTCTTTGTAGATCCTATCTATCTTTTCCCCTGTTTCATAATCGCCCTCAATTTCCAAAGAACCTTGTATTTTTTTGTCTATTAAGAACCTATAAGCAAATTTTATGTCTGCCTCGTAACACTCTATGCTATTCTTTTCAAATTTATTCCTTAATTCTGGAACTTCTGAAGGAATATCTAAAATTATTTTAGTAACTGCCTCTTTTTGAAAAGTTGTTAAATTTGTTTTTTTATAATCAAGTTTACTTAAGTTTAATGCTTTTTTTAGATCTTTGGCTTTTATGAAAAAATATGGCTTAAATTCGTTGATTGTTAAGAAAGATTGATTATTTTCCAGTCTACCAAATAAGTAAACGTAAGATTTATCTCCAATTATCCTGTAAGTTGGATAAATTATAAAACCTTTCATGTTATCTTTAGTATTTTTAAATTATTTATTTTTTTAAAATGTTTATCGTTATTTGTTATTAATACTAGATTATTTATGATGCAAATACATGCTATGAATAGATCAAAATTATCAATTAATTCTCCTTTATTTTTTAATTCTGATTTTAATTTTCCAAATAGCTTACAACTATCTATATCAATATTTAAAATTGCCACATTTGATAAAAAATCTGCTAATTTTTGCGTGTTTTTTTCTTTTTTTGAAGACTGATAGATACCATAAAAGAGTTCAGCTAAAGAAATTGTTGTTGTATATAATTCATCATAAGACAGAGATATTAATTTATCTATTACTTTTTTATTGCCCCTCAAATACTCAATTATTGTATCTGTATCCAATAAGTACATTAGATTAACACTTCTTTTCTTTTGGATATTTTTCTACCAAAATATATATCTTCTTTAATCTTATCTAAATTTTCTATGTCTACCCATCCCCCAGCAGAAGATATGAACTTTTTTCTTTTTCTCACGTTTTCTAACATTTTTGTTATTGCGTAACTAATTGCGGTAGATAAGTTTACATTGAAAACGCCTGCTATTGTTTTTGATTTTCCTAATTCTTCACTTAATAGCTTAGCTTCTTCATAGGCTTCTTCTGGTAGTTTTATTGTTTTATACATTTTTCCTCCTAAATACTATTATTCTACTTTTAGTGGAATTTTATTCTTTAAATACTTTCTGATTTTATAGCTTTTGGAATAACAATCTTTTTAATAAGCTTCTTCTTTTAGGAAGATAAAAACGGAGAAAATATGTGGCACAAAAAATATGGGTGGAAACATAATCCCTTTTCTATAAGGGTTAATCCTGACATTTTTGTTGGTTTGGGCAATGAAAGGAAAAGATTAGCTAGCTATGTTGAGGGCGGGAATATTGTTTTAATTGTTGGCGGCAGGGGGGTTGGTAAAACCTCACTACTGAAATGGTTAGATAACAGATTAAAAAAACATACCTGTTTTTATTTAAATGCTGAAGAAGTGAAAGAAGGATTTAATATTGAAGAATTTTTAATTGCCAATAAATCATTTTTAAGAAAATATCCTAAAAGGGCGGTTTTATTGGTTGATGAATCCCAGAGGATTGGGGATTGGTTCAGGGTTGAAGCACAAAGCTTATGGGAAAGAGGTATAATTAAAAGCCTAGTTTTGGTTCATGATGGGCTGGCTTCTGATGGTGAAAGTTTTGAGGGTTTTTCTCCTAATCTAAAAAATAGAATTGGCGATAGAATAGTGCATCTTAAAAAATTAAATAAAGAAGATGCCTATGATCTAATAAGAATAAGATGCGGAAAGAAGAACCCATTTGATGAATTAGCAATGGATGAGATAATCAAAAGATCTAATGGTAATCCTAGGAAGGTACTGGAGAATTGTGAGAAAGTTTGCATTGAATCTGATAAGGAAAAAATAAGCAAATATGAAGTTGAAAAAATACTTAAAGATAATCCTGCTGCGGAAGTTATTAAAAAGATAGGTTAAATTTAAAATGTAATCAAATTAATTTTTAAAATTTATAGAAAAAATAAAAAGTTAGTCCTAAATCTTTTTGGCGCCTGCGGCGCTTTCGACGACTACCCGACCATCGGAAATCGAGTCAACAAGATTGTCCCTGTAGGAGTACAAATCCAAGTACCTGTCCAAGTACAACCAAGAAAGGCCTTCTTGTCTTGCATAAAAAGTTCTAAGTTTATTTCTTTCTTCTTTACTTAATTGAGATATTTCTTCATCGCTAAGGAAAATAGGAACTCCTCTTTCATCTAATTTTATGAATCTTCTACCATTATTTTCATAAGCTAATTCTGGAGCATTGATAACTGTTGTTTGATCTGTTAGTTTGAGATTAAGGCCATAGTCATTATTTGCTTTTACTGGCTTCAATGGCCCTGATATTAGAACTGGGAATTTGGTTTTTTTAGCTTGATTTAATAAACCAGCTATAATAGAATTATTTCTTTCATAAGAATCTTCAGGAGTTCTTAATACTAAAGCTAAATAATCTTCATAATGCTCTCTTAATGCTTCTGGATTTGTTTCTACTAATGATTCTAAAGTTGCTATTGAAGCAGGAGTTATGCCTTGTCTGATTAATTCATAAAGAACAAATGGATTTGAACCTTGTGGTTCTTGTGTTTGCTCATTGAAACTTAGAACATTTAATGACCTTAAAGCATTATCTTTGTAATCTGCTCTTATTCTTTCTTGATAAGCTTGAACTTGTGCTTTTGATAAATATCTTGCTTTAGGTAGGACTATTCCTTTTGGGATTACTGGAATTCCTACAATTAATGGATTTGTCATTATGGTATTTTTTAGGAATAGATTATTTATAAATCTTTCTATTTTTACTATTTTTTAGTGGTTATTAATTATGATTAAATTTAAAAGCAAGATAAATTTTCTCTGATTATGGAAGATTATATTAAATCTGGGGAAATCTGTAAAAAAGCCAGGGAATATGGAATTACTTTGGTTAAAGAAGGGACTAAATTATTAGACATCGCTGAGAAAGTAGAAGAAAAAATCAAAGAATTAGGCGGAGAGTGTGCTTTTCCTGTTGATGTCAGTTTAAATCATATTGCTGCACACGATACCCCAAGATTTAACGATGATAGGATATTAAAAAATGGGGATGTTGTAAAACTAGATATTGGAGTTCATGTAAACGGAAAAGTAAGTGATACTGCCGTTACAGTTGAAGTTGGAACTAAAAAATATGAAAATTTAATAAAGGCAAGCGAAGAAGCACTTGATGCTGCAATAAAAATAATAAAACCCGGAGTTAAACTTAGAGAAATCGGTTCAGCAATCCAAGAAACAATTCAAAAATATGGATATTCTCCTATAATTAATTTATCTGGCCATGGAGTAGATGAGTATGAAGTTCATTCTAAACCAACAATACCTAACTATGATAACAATGATGATACTGAATTAAAGGAAAATATGGTAATTGCCATAGAACCTTTTGCAACAGATGGTGAAGGCAAGATTACTGAAGGAAAACCTAGTGGGATTTATGAATTAATAAATGAAAAAAACACTAGAAATAATAATGCAAGAAAAATTATCAATTTTGTTAAAGAGAGATATAAAACTCTTCCATTCTGTGAAAGATGGTTGATTAAAGAGTTTGGGGTTGGAGCAAAATTATCCTTGCTATTATTAGAAAGAGAAGGAATAATAAAACAATTTAATATCCTGCCTGAAATAAAAAAAGGGCAAGTGAGCCAAGCTGAGAGAACAGTTATTGTTGGTAAGGGCGTTATTAATTAAAGGTTTTTATCTAGTTCTTTTAATAATTCTTTTTGTTTCTTATCAAGATCTTTAGGAACTTCAATTAGTACTCTTACATATTCATCTCCATAGCCATAACTATTTAATTTTTTAATGCCTTCCCCTTTTAATCTAAAAATTGTATGGCTCTGAGTTCCTGGCGGTATTTTTAAATTTGCTTTTCCATTTAAAGTTGGTACTTCTAAAATTCCTCCAAGAACAGCTGTACTAAATTTTAAAGGAACTTCTAGGTAAATATTATAACCTTCCCTGGTAAATAATTTATGCGGTAAAATGTGGGGAATAATGTATAAATCTCCAAAATTGCCTTCTTCGCCTATTTCACCTTCATCTTCTAACTTTATCTGATTACCATTATCTATTCCAGCGGGTATTTTGACTTCTAATATTTTGGTTTTTTTGATTAAACCTTTTCCATTACAGCTTTTGCATTTTTCTTTTATTACCTTGCCTGTTCCTTCACAATCATTACAACTGTATATTTGAGTTACAATTCCAAAGAAACTTCTAGCTATATTTTTAACTTGCCCGGTGCCTTTACAAGCTTTACAAGTTTCAAATTTATTTTTATAAGCTCCGGAACCATTACAAGAAGTACAAATTTCATGTTTTGGAATTTCAATTTCTTTTTTGCAGCCGAAAGCAGCTTCTTCAAAACTAAGCTCTAAATCATACCTTAAATCAATTCCTTTTCTTTTTGCCCTATTTCTACCGAAAAAAATATCAAAGAGGTTATCAAAATCACCAAAACCAGAATCTCTAAATATACCAAAATCAAAATCTCTAAATATATCTTCTTGTGTGAATCTCTGGTCAAATGCCTCATGTCCGAATTGATCGTATTGTGCTCTTTTTTGGTCGTCACTTAAAACAGCATATGCTTCTGAAATTTCTTTAAATTTTTCTTCTGTACTGTTATCTTTTGTAATATCTGGATGATATTTTTTTGCCAGTTCTTTGTATGCTTTTTTTACCTCATCTTTTGAAGCATTTTTAGAAATATTTAATATTTCATAGTAGTCTTTCTTTGCCATATTTATTTCTTTTTGTTATTTTTAGTTTCATAGTCTGCATCAACTACATCTTCATCTTTTTTGTTTGTTGTTTGCTCTGCTGCTTTTTTATATAACTCTATAGAAGCTTCTTGAACTATTTTATTTAGTTCTTCTATTTTTTGCTTTATTTTAGAGATATCTTTTTCTTGAATTACTTTTTTTAATTCTTCTGCATGTTTTTTAATTTCTTCTATTTTTTTGTTATCTACTTTATTTTCTAGTTCTTTCAATAGTTTTTCTGTTGTATAAACTAGATTATCTGCCTGATTAATTGTTTCTATTTCTTCTATTCTTTTTTTGTCTTGTTCTGCAAATTTTTCTGCTTCTTTTCTCATTTTTTCTACTTCTTCTTCACTTAATTTTGTTGGGGCTGTTATTCTAATTGATTGCTCTTTTTTTGTTCCTAGATCTTTAGCATTTACATTAACTATGCCGTTAGCATCAATGTCAAAAGTTACTTCTATTTGAGGTATTCCACGCGGGGCCGGGGGAATTCCTATTAAATCAAATTGTCCAAGTAGTTTGTTATCTTCTGCCATTGCCCTTTCTCCTTGAAAGACTCTTATTGTTACTGCTGATTGATTATCATCTGCTGTTGAGAATATTTTAGATTTTTTTGTTGGTATTGTTGTGTTTCTATCTATTAATTTTGTTAAAATACCACCAAGTGTTTCTATACCTAGACTTAGAGGTGTAACATCTAATAGTAAAATATCTTTTACTTCTCCTGCCAGAACTCCTGCTTGTATTGCTGCTCCTTGAGCAACACACTCCATAGGATCGACACCGCGCTCTGCTTTTTTACCTACAAGATCTTCAACAAATTTTTGAACTATAGGCATCCTCGTTGGACCACCAACCAGGATTATTCTATCTACTTCATTTTTACTTAGTTTTGCGTCTTTTAGTGCTTGTTCTACTGGATGTTTACATTTTTCGATTATTGGATCTATTAATCTTTCTAATAAAGATCTAGAAATCTTCATAGTTAAATGTTTAGGGCCTTTATTTGTTGAACTAATGAAGGGGAGATTAATTTCTGTTTCTAATGTTGTTGATAGCTCTATTTTTGCTTTTTCTGATGCTTCTCTTATCCTCTGCAGTGCTGTTTCATCTTCATTTAAATCGATTCCAGTATCTTTTTTAAATTCCTTAATTACATAATTCATTAATATCTCATCCATATCTGTTCCACCTAACTGAGTATCTCCTGAAGTAGATTTAACCTCGAAAACACCATCTCCGAATTCCATTATTGTAACATCTAAAGTTCCACCACCAAAATCAAAAACTAGGATTTTTTGTTCCTTAGTAGATTTATCCAAACCATATGCTAAAGAAGCAGCAGTTGGCTCGTTAACCAATCTTATAACTTCTAAACCTGCAATTTGCCCTGCATCTTTTGTTGCCTGTAGATCGGAAGAGCACACGTCTGAACTACAGTCACGGCTACATCTCGTA
>CAYIXS010000002.1:0-35829 GCA_964367445.1 Candidatus Woesearchaeota archaeon
AATGTGTTTCATTTTTTGAAAGAGAAAAATTAGATAAAGAATTTAAAGATGCTTGCGATATTTATGCACTTTTAATTTATTCTGAAAAAATATTCAAGGTTACTAAAAATATTAGAAATTCAATAGAGAAAATAATTAGAAGAAGAGATTTAAGTGAGTTTATTGCTGAAAATGTACTTAGAGACGTAACAAAAGTTAATATAGTAATCTCTAATTTATCAAAAATTATGAAGAAATAAAATACTAAACATTTTGAAAAGATTTCTAGTTTAAAAATAATCTCTTAGGTTTTAAATTAATTAGCTATATCTCTTAATTCTATAGTATAGAAGTAATGCGGATATGACCAATAACTTTTTTCATCATTTAATACAGATCTTACTCTCCAATAGTATTTTTTATTTATATCTAAAGCTATTCCAGGATAATAAGCATAAATTGGTGAAGATTGATAATATGTCAGATTTTTGAAATCTTTTTTTTCTGAAATCTGTATCTCATAGGAAATATTCTCGTATTTCATTTCATTCCATATTAAAGCAATTTTGTCATTAGGGAGTCTATCACCATTTTCTGGTAAAACAGTTATGGGCATTTTTAAAATATCTTCTTGGATTATATTTGCGAATAAATAGATAATGTAAACTATGATAATTAAGTACAAAGGCCAAATTCTTTTTAATTCATAAGGAACTGCGTTTCTTATCATTTTCCTTTCTCCTTTCATATTTAAAATGATAAATTGTTAATAGTATTAATGTGATTACTACTATTAATATGCTTAAGATATAATTATTATGTCCTTTGAATTTAAATTCTATCTTGTGTTCTCCTTTGGGTACTAGGATAGCATTAAATCCTGGAGTAATATAATAAGTTTGAACTTTTTTTCCATCTATAAATGCTTGCCATCCTTTATAATATGTTTTTTTAAAGTATAGTGGTTTCTCTTTATCAGTTATTATATTGGCTGAATTATAGTCATTATTATCTTCTAATTCTGTAAAATAAGAATTTCCTGTGATTAATTCTGTTTTTATATCTGGTATATCTTTGATTATTGTTGTTTTTATTCCTGGAATTTCTTTATATGAGTAAATAAGCCCACTATAATCTTTTAATATATCTTTATTCTCTATTGATAAAACTAAAACTGCTGGAAAAACCTCTTGATTTATCTCAATATTTTTATCATAATTTATGAAATAAACTGAATTTTTAGGATCTATTGAATCCCTATATATGCCTGTCCATTTGACTAGCAAGTTATACCATTCTTGTTTATTTCCAAAAACTAAAACGGGTTTTTTATTTACGAATTCAAAGTAAGAATAATTTCCTTTTATTTCATATACAAAGAAATTTTCATTTTCAATTAATAAATCTGAATTTTGTTTTATCTGGGTTAGATTATACTGGTTGTTTTTAAATGAAAAAATATAACGGACGTTGTTTAATTTTTGTAAATTATAATTGCAACATAGTTCTGATCTGTAAGAATCTAACATATATCTGTTAATCCCTCCATATAACGTTACGTATGCTCCGTTGATAATGTCATTTTTATTTACTAATGTTGGCAAAATTGTCATGTAAAAAAATTCAAAACTTGTTTTTGGATTACCATAAACTCTTCCTGGTTGCGTTTCCCTTCTTAGAATTTCAACTGCTTCTTTGAATTGATTATTAATACCGTATTTTTCACTTGGTGGAATGATGTTTCCGTAATCATCTAGGTTTAAGTATTCCCTATCAATCTGGATTTTTGCAACTTTGTATCTATCAATATAAATTGTGCTTATAAATAAAGTTGTTATTATTAAAAATAGGATTATGAAATATGTATTTTTTATTTTCAAATATCTTGAAAATAGTTTTCTTATCAATTTGATTATGTAAAATAATCCGACTCCCGCCAAACATATTGCAAAAAATTCTATTAGAACGACGCCGTGTAAAAAAGTATAGTTTTTGTAAAACGGAATCAATCTTATTAATGGGATATCATCGAAGCTAAGCATTAATAAAAAAGAAAATAAAAATCCAATGGATAAAAATGCAGATTTTATCTGCCTTATTTTTATTATTGAAATAATTAAACCTAATAGCAATAATATTGTTAAAATTGGTAATCTAGATGTGTTTGTATTGCTCCATTTGTATAAGTCTAGCTTTCCTTTTTGTTCTCCTCTATCAAACATTGCTCCTGAGAATAAATTGTAAATACCTTCTGATGTTGTGAACATTGTTACTTCAAAGACATCTCTGGAGGTTGGACTAAAAATTCCTGGTTTTTCTAGTTCTTTTGAAGAAATAAATGGTATTGTGTATGTGGATGTTAAAATACCAGAGATTATCAATATTACAATTAACTTTACTAAACTTTTATGTGTTTCTTTTAATGGTTGACATATTAGTTTTATTAAAAAATAAACTCCAATTGCTAAAACTAAGGTGTAAGCGATATAGGGATGAGCTAAATAAATTAAAGCAATTAGTATAGGCACTAGGATTATTGATTCTTTATATTCGATTGAAGCATATAATTTTCCTAGAGCAAAGGGAGTAAGCAATATTGCTATGGATTGCTTTAATAAACCAAAATTAAAATATGCGTGAATTGTATGGCCAAAAGTACTAATTGGGGCAATTGCAAATAAAGAAGATAAACCTGCGGTTAAATAATCGAACTTAAGTTTTCTCATGAAATAAAAAATAGCTAATGGGTAGAAGGCCAGGGAGAGAACTAAAACTAACTTATGCCAAAACATTAATGAGATTAATTTTAAAGATAAGAAATGCAATAAAACCGGGATGTAATAAGATAATGGTGGCCTAAAAGCGAAAACAGGATCTCCCAAACCATAAAG
This sequence comes from Candidatus Woesearchaeota archaeon, assembly GCA_964367445.1. Classification (GTDB taxonomy): domain Archaea; phylum Nanobdellota; class Nanobdellia; order SCGC-AAA011-G17; family JACPIM01; genus JACPIM01. The sequence goes on from CAYIXS010000002.1 coordinate 2,871, forward strand.
TTCTGACCACCCAAAAATTGTTTTTTGCTCTTGAATTATCTTTTCTAAATCATATTCGTGGGCTATGTGGATAACATCATCACCAGCCCTATTGAAGCCTGGTTGTAATACTGTGGATGTGATTATAAAAGTGAATATAATTGAGACTAATAGCAAGAAATATGAAAAATACCGTTTTGTGTTGTCTGTTAATTCTATCATCTTCCTGTTTTTTTCCTGATTAATGGACCTATTAAATTGCATATTGGTAATGGAATATGTTTCCATATTTTAATATAGGTTTTAAGTTCTTCGGTTCTTGGGTCTATAATTGGTTTTTTGCTGAAAAATAAATATTTCCAATTCCTATCTTTTAAATTATTAGTGAATTTATTTTTAAAATCAAAATTGCCTGAATTTTCTCTTGTTGAACCTAAGTCCAGGGTTTCTAGTTTTTTGCTATATGTTTTTATGAAATTCCATATCATTAATGTTATCGGGTTTAAATTTTTGAATTTTAATAGTGAAACTCCGTGCAACCACCTGGCTGTTTTATTATCTATTAAGAAAATAGAGCCTGCTATGTATATATCTTTGTTCTTTATTAAGTAAGCTTTGAGGTTTTCTGGATAAAGTTCTATGAATAAGTTTTTAAAAAATTCAAAAGTTAAAGGCGGGGTTCCCAGTTCGTGCATATTTTTTTGATAAATGGAATAAAATATCTTAAGTTGCTTTATAGATGTGATTTCTTCAGTTATGAGATTTTCTCTTTCTGCTCTTTTTATTGTATTTCTCAACTTTTTATCAAAATTTTTGAAAATTTCTTCTTCTTTTTTGTTTAAATTTATTAAAAAAGTGTAATAGTTCCAAGGCTTTATGAATTTCTTATTTTCTATTTCCAGTTTGTGTATTTCTATTTGATCAGTATCTAGTTGATTTTTATTTAATTCATTTAAAATAAAATCTATTGAGTTATTGTCTCCTAACGGGCCTGCTTCATCTCCATAAGGGATTGAGATTAGCTTATTTCCAAATATTCTGCTTTTGATTAAAAACGAGGGTAAAATTGCTTTAATCTTGTTGTTTTCCTCTATAAAAAAGTAATAGGAATGATAATTTGTTGTTTTTTCTATAATATTTTTCCATTTAAATGTTTGAAAAATAGTTCCGTTATTTTCTTTTACGAAATTATCCCATTTTTCTTGATTTGAACTAGAAGCGATCTTAATATTTTCGTTATTGAAAGTTTTTTTTCTTTTAAAGAATAATGGTATGGCAAACAACCCAGGTATAATATTTATTATAAAGAAGGTCAATGATGAGAGTAATGATAAAGCGGGATCTATATTGACTAACTTGAAGAAATAAATAATCACTGCATCTTTACTTCCCAAGCCTGTGAATGTGAATGGGAATATTCTTGCCAGAGTAATTAAAGGCGAGATTGTGAAGATGTAGAAAATATTTATGTTAATTGAAAACATTTTACATATAAAATAAAATTCTATGAAACTAATAAACCATGAGATTAATGATAAGATGAAAATTTCTATCTTTAATTTAAACTGCATTGTGAAAGAACTAAGTAATATCTCTCTGTTTAATTCTGTTTTCGAGAAAATTTTAATTAATCTATTTAGAATATTCCATGGGATAAAATTTGGGAAGAATAGAAATAATGATGAAACTATAAATAAAATTAAGAAAATTATGGTGTAATAGATACTAAAAATCCATGAAAAAATAAGGCCTAAGGCAAAGATTGAAATTGCGGCTATTAAAATATCTACTATGCTAGCAGAGAGCATTTCTTCTTTTAAGCCTGTTCTTTTATAGCCGAAATAAGACCTGAATAAACCGCCTGAGCTGGCTGGCAAAAAAATGTTTAGTGCTATTGCTATTAAACTAAGGGAGAAGGATTCTCTGAATGAAATTTTTTTACTGTCTTTGTTTATTATTCTTTTAAATATATGGGATCTTATTATTAAAAATAACAAAAGCAAAATAAAAATAGGGATTAAAAATATTTTTTTAGATTGTTTTAGTGTGATAATGAAAGAATTAAAATCTATGAAATTAAATAATACTATTAATATTATTATTGAAATTAATAATTTAACTAGATTAATATATTTTTTCATTAAACTCTCCTAAAATCTAAAATATAGACTGGATTTAATAAGGGTATTATGTTATATTTTTTATGGAGTTTAAAATTATGTTTATTAAAGATATATTTTATTTCTCTTACAGTTGATGCTTTCCATGAATACTCTTGGTTTTTTGTTAGTATTCTTCTCAAATAATTTATTGAGTTTTTGTTTTTTATTTCAATCAGTATCTGGTATTTTGTTACCCTGCATAATTCTTTTATGGCGGTTTCTGTATCTTTTACATGATGCAGGGTGTTCAAGCAAACCGTTGTATCAAACGTTTTTTCTTGGAATGGAATTTTATAGATTGAAGATGTCATGAAATTTATACTTGGAAAGGTTTTTTTTGCTATTTTAATCATTTCTTCAGAAATGTCTATTGCTGTTGTTTTTGCTATTTTATTTAATTCATTTGTAAACTCTCCATTACCGCAACCAATATCTAATATGCTTTCTTTATGCTCAATTGAATCAAGAATTATTTTCCTATTTTTATTTTGAATATAATTACTCAATCTACTGGTATTTTTTTCTAACTGATAGTTCCCTTTCCTAATTTTAGCTACATTATTAAAATACTTCTTGTTTTTTATTTCAAATTCATCCATATTTATTCTAGGTATTCTTTAATTTTGATATGTTTATTGTTATTTTGAGAAATATTTGTTATCATTTCTCCTATTAAGCCTAAAGAAACAAATTGAATACCTAGCACTAGAAGTAGCACTGATAGTATAAGTAACGGCCTGTTACCTATTGGATTTCCCAATAACCAGAGATAAAATAAATCTAAACCTATAATAAATCCTATAGCTAAGAAAATTAAACCGATTGTTCCAAAGAAATGCAATGGGGTTCTTATATAAGTACCTAGAAATTTAGCGGTTAATAAGTCAAAAAAACCAGAATGTATTTTTCTTATTTTGAATTTTGAAGAGCCGTATTTTCTTCTTGAAGTTGTTGTTGGGATTTCTGTAATTCTTGTGTAGCCTTGCCAATATGCCAAAACCGGGATATATCTGTATAAGCCACCATAAAGATTTAGGTCTTTAGCTACATAATCTTTATATGCTTTAAATGGGCTGTTAAAGTCATTTAGCCTTATGTCTGTTATCGCTCTTGTTAGGAAATTATAAATTTTTGAGTTTAATTTTTTTATTGGTTTGTGGACATATTTATTCACTTTCCAGCCATTTACTAAGTGATAACCTTGATTTATTTTATTTACTAATCTTGGTATTTCTTCTGGTAGATCTTGCAAATCTCCATCCATTGTTATAATAATGTTTCCAGAAGCTTTTTCAAAACCTGCTGAATATGCGGATGACTTTCCTAGGTTTTTAAAAAAGGAGATTACTTTAATATTTTTCTCTTTTTTATTTAATTCTCTTAGAACATTTAGTGTATTGTCTGTTGAACCATCATCTACGAAAATAACCTCAAAATTCTTGTCTTGCAATGTTTTTTTTATTCTTGAATAGAGCTCCATTACATTGTTTTCTTCATTAAAAACCGGTATGACTATTGAAATGTCTTTTTTAGTTTGGGGGCTGTTCATTTTTTTGTTCTTTTGCTAATTTCTTTTTTCTTTTAATTTCTAAGAATATTATTATTGAAATAAATGCTAGGATTATGATTATAGTGATTATTATTGTTACCGGAAGTTTGATTGGTGAAGGTGAATTTTCGACTAATTTTATGTTTCCTCTTAAAATATTTGTATAATGTTTGCTGTTTTCATCATATTCTAATATTGCTGCGATTACATAATTGCTTCCTGGCAGAGCGCTGAAACGTTCTATATTAAATTCATAATTTGCTTTTGATTTTGGCTTCATAGTTAATTGTAGGGTGCTATTCTCAGAAGTTAATTCTTTAGGCAAGTGTAATCTTAGTTTAATGTTTTTTTGTAGATTTTCATCTAGGTTTATTATTTCTAATGGCAATTTTCCAGAATCTGACATTTCTAAACTTTTTAATGTTCCAAAAACTAAGGGAGAGGTATCTTCCTTAATAACAACGTAAGAAGGAGAGATTGAGGAAAAAGCATAATTGTTCAAATCATAATATCTTGTTTTTAGTATTAATGGGTATCTTCCTGGTGTGTTTATATTAGTGCTTATTGGAATATTCCATGAATGTGAAGATCCCGGATCTAATTGAGATATTGCCTCTCCTAAAAATGATTTACTGATGAACTCTATTTCAGGCTGAACTGCCATTGCCGGTTCATCTCCTTTGTTTTCCATGGTTAAACTAACTAACCCTTCTTCTGGTAAAGATGTGCTATTTACTTGTATCTGGGTAGTTAAACTAATAAAAGAAGCACTTACTAGATTAATTAAAAATATAGATACCAATAATGAACTAAATAGTAACTTTGGCATTAATATCGGTGAAATAATGTGTTTTATATCTTTTTTGGTATAATATTCATTTGGAGAAAAAGTGAAAATAGGACTAGCTTTTTATTTATCAATCTCCTTGGGATATTAAAAGATCTATTTTGTGTAAACGTGTATATAAAAATTTAGAATAAATCGTATAAATATGTATTATTAAAAATATTAGTAAATTTCTTAAATCTTAATATTGTATTGATAAAAATGATAAAACCAGAATTAATGGCTCCTGCCGGAAGTTGGGCTTGTTTAAGGGCCGCTGTAGATAGCGGGGCGGATGCTGTTTATTTAGGCATAAGAGGACCTAATATGAGAAATAAAGCTGAAAATTTTTCTTTAGGTGAATTAAAAAAGGTTGTGAAATTTTGCCATGATAAAAATGTTAAAGTTTATGTTACTGTGAATTCTATAGTTTATGAATGGGATTTAAAAAATAATGAAAAAATACTAGAAAAATGCAAAGAAGTTGGAGTTGATGCAGTAATTTGTTGGGATGTTTCTGTTATAAAACAAGCTAAAAAACTAGGATTAAATGTTCATTTGAGTACACAAGCTAGTGTTAGCAACAGTGAAGCTGTTAATTTTTATAAACAATTAGGAATTGATAGGGTTGTTCTAGCTAGAGAGTGCAGTTTAGAACAAATAAAAGAGATAATAAAAAATACTAAAGTTGAAGTTGAGGTTTTTGTTCATGGTGCAATGTGCATGGCTATTTCTGGAAGATGTTTTTTGAGCCAATTTACAGACGGAAGCAGTGCTAATAGGGGTGTATGCATACAAAACTGCAGAAGGGAATATACTGTTATAGATGATGCTGGGAATAAATTAAAATTAGGGAATGACTATATTTTGAGTGCTGAAGATTTATGTGCTCTGCCGTTTATAGAAAAATTGATTGAGGCTAAAATTATCTGTTTTAAAATTGAAGGGAGAAATAAAGGCGCTGAATATGTAAAGAAAGTAACTGAAGCTTACAGGAAAGCAGTTGATTTTTATTTTTCTAATAAAGACGATAAAGACTTTAACATTAAATTTAAAAAATTAAAAGATGAATTAATGGCTGGGTTGAAGGATGTTTATAATAGAGGATTAAGCACCGGCTTTTTCTTGAATAAGCCTATAAATGCTTGGAATAATGTTCATGGAAGCAAGTCTAATAAGGTTAAAAGAGAAATAGGAAGAGTTGAAAATTATTTATCTAAAAAAGGAGTTGCAATTGTGAAGATTTTTTCTGGTGAGCTAAAAATTGAGGACTATATTTTAATTATAGGAAATACTACTGGTATTTTGGAGCAAGAAGTTGAAAGTATGGAAATGAATGGCAAGAGAGTTGATGTTGTTAAACAAGGACAATTAGTTGGCTTAAAGGTCAATGGTAAAGTCAGAGAAGGAGATAAAGTATTCTTGTGGATTGATAGAATTACTATCGATTAGTGTTATTGTTGGCCTCTTGATGTTTTTGGTATGAAAAATTGAATAGAAAGTTTTAAAAATTGACTTTTTAGTATGATTTTTATGGGAAGAATTAAAACAACCTTGGTAAAAAGGGCATCTAATAAAATACTAAAAGAGAATCCTGATAAGTTTAAGAAGGATTTTGATAGTAATAAAAAAATAGTAGATCAGTATTTAGATGTACCCAGCAAGAAATTAAGAAATGTAATTGCGGGGTATGTTACTAGGTTGGTTAATAAGGAGAAAAAATAATTCTTATTTTATATCTTTGAACCAGAAAATATATAAACAATAATCTTTGATTAAAACAGGTAATAAGTAATTAGAATTATTATGACGTAAAAGAAGACAGTTATTTTCAACTTGTAACAGTTGATAAAATGAATACAAAAATACGGAGGATTATAGAAAATGACAGAAAAAGAACATAATGAAGATGACCACGTCGTGTTCATAGGAAGTAAACCTTTTAACAGAGTATAGCTGTGTGCTATTTCTGGGAGATTGAACTACGTAACCGGTGTGGTTATGCAATTTACTACACAAAGAGCAGATGAAGTTGTGATAAAGGGAAGGGGTAAATTCATTACAAGGTGTGTAGATGTAGCAGAAGTTGTTGGTAAGAGATTCTTAGAGGGACAAGTAGCACTTAAAGACGTAAAATTAGACAGTGAGGAGTTTGAAAACAAAGAAGGAAAGAGAATAAGAGTTTCTACTATAGAGATCAGCCTAGTACGCAAAAAATAATTTCTCTTTTTTATTTTTTTGGTTTTAAATATAATCCAAATATTAATAATAAAATTATTAGGATAAAAGCAAATACCCAATTTTGAGATTGAATTGATTTTGTTTTTTCAGATACTAAATTGCCTGTTAAAGAAAATAAATTTTTAATTTTATCAGGTAATGATTCTTTTTTTGGTGTTGGTTTTTCTATAGGTTCGTTTTCTTTGTTACTTGCTTCTTCTGTTTCTTCTAATTCTTGTATGTTTGCTGGCTGGTTTAGTACTGGTGTTTCTTCTTGGGTTTGTGTTTCTGTTTGTGTTGGTTGTGGGTTTGTGATTCTATTATTACTATTTCCACCGCCTATATTATTTGGTGTTGCTGGGTTTGATGGTATAAAATTAACAAGCAAGCTGAATGTTTCTGAACTTTCAGTTATATTAGAATCATCTGAGCAGTTTATAGACCATAAATAATTTGAGTTTGACAGTGTTTTAGTGAAAGTTTGAATTATGTCTTTTGATATATTTGTATTTTCTTGACTTGTTGTGTTATTTATTATTAAATAACAAAGAGGTATGTTATTTACAGAGGTTACATTATACTTAAACAAAATATCGTTTGACGAATCCCAGGTTGAGTTATCTAACGGTGAGGTTAAGCTTATTCTTATCAATGTGTTTTCTATTGTTGTTGATGTTGAGCTCGTTGGTGTTGTAGATGTGGTTGTTGTTGGTAGTAATGTTGTTGATGTTGTAGTGGTGGTTAGAATAGTAGTGCTAGTGGTTAATGCCGTAGTTGAAGTTGTACTAGTTGTAGTACTTTGGGTAGTTGAACTTGAGCTTGTTGATGTTGTAGTTGTTGAAGAAGAACTAGTTGTTGTAGAAGTAGTTGTTATAAGTATACCAGAAATATTTACGTTATCTATCCTGCAATATTCATTATTTGAATTTGCTGTACACTCAAATTTTATCTGGAAATCTGTATTGTTGGTTGCATTATTATTTAGGTTAAATGATTTGATAAGATAATTATTATCATCTTCTGAATTAGATCCTGTTTGTTCTAGTAATATCCAAGATAATCCATCATAGAAGTAAGAGCTAAATTCATCATTACTATCTAAATTTATTAGTCTTCTATAATAACTTACTGAGATGTTATCATAATCAAAAGTGCTTATTACTTTTTTTATTACACTTGCGGGTTCTGTATTTTCTCTAGGTCTTGCTTCTATATGATAAACTCCTGAATATGGGTTTCCTGAAGATATTGTCCAATTTGATGCATCTATAGCATTAGTTAATATCCATCCTGTTATGTTTCCTGATTCAAAACCATCAAAAAATACATTAACAGAAAGAACAGGATTAGAAGTTAATATGGTTAATATTATTGAAAAAACGATTAAACCTCTCTTTTTTGTCATAAATTATCTAATATCTTATTATTTTATAAATAATTCTATTTTAATTAAGTATAAATTTACCTAAAAATAATTCAAAAGTTTTAAATAAAGTCTTTTCTTCTTAGAATTAGCCCTTTAAAAGGCCTAAGATCCCAAAAGAAAAATCTTTTGGAAAAGAGAATTATAATTGAGAAAAAAAGATGGTGATAGGTTTTTTAGCTAATTCGTCAGATGCACTTTTATTTAATCTGGCGACCATCATAATTTTTGCCACTATTTTGGCTTTATTGGCTAGGTTATTTAAACAACCTTCAATATTGGCGTATATATTGACTGGTGTCATACTAGGACCGCTGTTTTTTGGATTAATAAACAAAAGTGATTTTTTAGCTTCTTTATCAAATTTGGGGGTTGCCTTTTTATTGTTCATAGTTGGATTGAGTTTAAATTTTAGAGTTTTAAAAGAAGTTGGTAAAATTTCCTTAATAACAGGTATTGGACAGGTTGTTTTTACTTCTTTGGTTGGATATATTATAATAAGGGCAATAGGGATTGAGGTAATACCAGCAATTTATATCAGTGTTGCTTTGACTTTTAGTAGTACTATAATTATTGTTAAGTTACTTTCTGATAAGAAAGTTATAGATACTTTATATGGAAGGATTTCTGTTGGTTTCTTAATTGTTCAGGATTTTATTGCAATATTGGCTTTAATTTTAATAAGCGGAATAAGTGGTAAAATTGATGCTGGTGTATTATTTTTAAATACTTTAAAAAACGGGTTATTTCTATTGGTTTTTGTCTACTTATTCTCTAAATATATCTTAAATAGGTTATTTAATTTTTTAGCTAAGTCACAGGAATTGTTGTTTATATCTAGCATAGCTTGGTGTTTTACTGTTAGCCTGGTTTCTTTATATTTTGGATTTTCAATAGAGGTTGGTGCTTTTTTGGCCGGCATTAGCATTGCTTCTTTACCATATAGATTTGATATAATTGGTAAACTTGTTTCTTTAAGAGACTTTTTCATAGTTTTGTTTTTTGTTTATTTAGGGTTACAGATAACCTCTTTTAATGATATTATCAGTGTAATACCTGTTGGATTGTTATTATCTTTGTTTGTTTTAATAGGAAATCCTCTAATTGTAATGATATTAATTGGATTATTTGGTTATAAGAAAAATGTTGGTTTTTTTACTGGTTTGGCGGTTGCTCAGATAAGTGAATTTTCTTTGATATTAGTTAATTTAGGTTATAATTTGGGGCATTTAACTAGCTATCATGTATCTTTGGTAACCTTTGTTGGAGTAATCACAATAACTTTATCATCATACATGATTATCTATAGCGAAAAAATATATAAAAAATTAGAAAAATACTTATGGGTATTTGAGAGAAAAGGTGTTTTGAAAAATCACAATTTATTTGTTAATAAAAAATATGATGTTATTATTCTTGGTGGGCATAGGTTAGCTAGGTATATAATTGAATACTTGAGAAAAAACAAGAAAAAAATATTGGTTGTTGATTATGATCCTGAGATTATTAAACTGCTAAATAGAAAAAATATTTCTACTTTTTATGCTGATGTTTCTAATATTGATGTTTTGAAAGAGATTCCGTTTAATAAAGTCAAGGTTGTAATATCTACCATACCATCAAGGGAAGATAATTTGATTGTTCTGGATTATTTGAATGGAATTGAGAAAAAACCAAAAGTGTTTTTAACAACACAGCACATGCATGAAGCCAAAGAATTATACAATAATCTGGCTGATTATGTGATACTTCCTTATTTAATAAGCGGGGAAAACGTTGTTGAAATTTTAGGTAAAATAATCAAAGATAAAAAATATTTGGAGAAATTGAAAAAAGAGCAACTGAAAACGATATCTGGTTCTGATATTGTGAGTTATCAGCTAACTAATTAAATTCTTATGTTTAATTTATTCTTATTGAAACTTTTCGTGGTATCTATTACTTTTATTTTGTGCTGATTATCTAGTGCTTCTATTAAACAAACATCTAATATTTCTGCGTCTAAATTCTCTCTTATCTTATCTTTTGAATACTTTCTTTTCTCTAGTCTCTTTTTTAAAACTTTAATGTCACATTTAGTAACTATGCATAAATCAACATATTTTTTGTTTAAATAATGGCTCAAATGAGAATCTATAACTAAATCTTTCTCTTTTTTTATTAATTTTATTAAGAATTTATTTAACTTTTTAATATCAACTATATGCGTTTTAAATTTTTTATCATAATTTTCATATAATTTATTTTTAACAATTAACCCATTTAAATCAAGATATTTCAGATTATATTTTCTAGCAATTGCTCTAGCGATTTTAGTCTTGCCTGTTCCAACTGAACCTGTTACAATTATTATCATGGTCTTAATGAAAAAGGATAATGTTTATAAATAATAGGATTTACTATATTTAATATATAAAATATATATTTATGGGGGGATAAACTTTGGTAGAAAGACAAAGGGATGTTAGTAATCTTCCAGGTGATCTGAAAAATAGTTCTGCACCAAGATTGGGACTACATATTATAGTAGGAAGAGATGGATCAACAACCGAAGCAATATTTGGTGGTGATGCATGTCGTTGGCTATATTCCGGATTAATGCCTGTAAAAACGGCACAAAGAGTATTATTACAATATCATGGGGCAGCAACGATTTATGGAAAAGATGGGAAAGTAAGTGAAATTAGGAGTCCGTGTTATGGGGGAAGGATTGTTGAGCAACAACAAAGACCTTATGCATAAAATGGCAACACAAGAAAGAAAATTAATAGCTTTAACAGAATTAAGAGAGGCTATTGAAGAAGCAGAAAGGATGGGAATTCCCCGGAGCAGAATAAATATTACTTTTTTAGATGACAGAGTAGAAATAAGCCATCCAGAAGATCCTGGCGATGATCCCATTTATGGTGTTGCTATTGGTGAAGTAATACAGACAGTTAGGCATTATGGATGTAATGTTCAAACACAAAGAACTAGTTCACGACCGTACCTATAAATCTTTTTCTTTTTAATATTTTTTCCAGATTTTTTAAATCTCCGCTTATAATGTAAGTTTTTATTTTATTTTTTTTAATTATTCTTGCTGCTGATTGGTCTAAAACAAAGTGTTGCCCTGCTTTGTATTTAATTTTGTTTGCTATTTTATAGAATTCATTAAATGAAATTTTAGGAATAAATTTAGCATTTTTTAATTTAGGATCTTTATCGTATAGTCCTTTGACATTTGTCATATTAATAAACTCGCATTTCAACATATTTGCAATTGCGGCGGCAGTTCCATCACTTGTGTTATCTGGTTTATACCTTAAGCCACCAACAATAACAATATTTCTTTTATTTAATAAATTTTCAATGTCTTTCAAAGACTTACCCAATTTAGCAGAAACATATTTTTCAAACAAATTGATCAGTAACCAAGCATTTAATCTGGTTATTCTTATTCCGATATATCCTAAAATCTTATCATTTATTTTATTTTTTCTTAGGGCGTTAATGTATATTCTAGCAGTTCTTCCGCCACCGCAAACAATTACGAATTTATCTTTTTTAGAGTATTTTATTATTAATTCTTTGAACTTATTTAAATAATCAGAATCAATATCATTAGGTACTATTAGGCTTCCACCCAAACTAATTACTTTTACCATATTTTATTTATCAAATCCAACCCAAGTATCTGGCAACAATTATAAGAATTATTACTACTATAATAAACCAAGCGAGTTGTGAAATTCCTTTTTTATTTAATATCATTTATCAACACCAGCAAATAATTCAGAATTATCAACATCAAAAACGCCTATTTTAGCTCCTGCGTCCAGCCAGCCATGGGCGTAGTTTAATGCGGCAAAGGCATTAACAAAATCTGCCTTAGAAGCAAAATGTTCAGCGTCACTTAAGTATCTTTCAACGGTGTCTATGAAATGTTTTCTTGTTGAATCATTTATATCAACATTTTCAGGAGATTTTTTAGCTTCCTCTAATGCAGCTTTAGTAACTTGAAAATATTTGTTTAATTTTTCTTTAGTTACTTGATCCATAATATTTATCAGTTATTTATAATTTAAAAGGTTTTTGGGGTTAATTACAAGACTACTTCCCCACTCTTTACATCTCTTACGTCTCCAGATTTTATGCCACCAGAAGGAAAAAGCCGGTATAAAAGTTTATGCGCTGGTTCTTCTAATATGTGTATCTTAGTGTCTATTGTGGTATCTGTTCTCTCTGGAAAAACATGTACAGAGGAATATGCTTGTGGTAATGCATAATAAGGGAATCCATTTGTTATTCTGGATATTATTAAAACCTTTACTCCTCGGTTTAAATAACCGTAATGAACTCTATGGGCTCCGTCATTTATTAGATCATAAGATCCACTCTCATTTCTATGTTCCAAATTTTCTATTGCAGGATTTATTCCTTTGCCAAGTGCATCAATACTTTTCCTTACTACTTCACTTAACATAGAAGCATAATTGAATTTTCCATCACTAGTTCTTGGTATTGTGAATCTTTCTAATACAGGTGGTAAAATTGTCCATTCTGTAACTTCACCTGAATCAGACGTTGCAAGAAAGTCAAAAGCGGCATCTAGGTTTAGGATATCTATATCTTTTTGCTTAAACAACCTAAAGAGTGAATCTACCCTATCTAAGTTAGGTTGATAAACCGCTGGTTGTGGGGTGTATATATTAGATCTAATCTGCTCGGGAGTTAAAAACATAAAATCAAAAATTGCGTCTTCATAGATTTTAATATTTGGAAATCCCCTTAATGAAACTTTTCTTAATCTATTGACTAAAGAATCGCCGTTGCCAAAGAATGGAACTTTGTTTAAAATTTCAATAGAGACACAATTATTTGTCAAAGCAATAACCTCCTTATTTCGTGAATTGATTGAATAGAAAAATCCGCTTCTTTTATAACTGATCCAACAGCAATAGTTTTTATTCCCAAAGCTTTTGCTGGTAAGATGTCTGAATTTTTTCTATCTCCAACATAAACGTGTTTATTTGCTGGAATTTGTGTGGCGATTAATACGTATCTAAAAACTGCCCCATCCTGTTTTGATCCACGAATATTATCACTATATACTATTGGATTAAATACCCTTGGGTTTATACCAAGTCTTTCTAATTTTTTTTCCCCTAACTCTCTTGGACTGTTTGTAACTAAATAAATTTGATAGACTTGGGAAAGTTTATTCAAGATATCAACTAATTCACCGTCGTAATTTATTAAGTCCAAAACATCTGCCTTAGCCAAACAATCGTCCATCACTAAGTTCGAATCATCAAAACCCGCTTCTTTTAGGACTTTAGTTCCACTTTGTAATACTGTATGCCTATCTTCAAAGTATCTTCTAGCTTCTTCAATACCACCTAGATATGGTTTTTTAGCTAAAATTCTTTTAGATATTTCGATTCTTATTCTATTATTAATTTCTTCATTGGAACTATATAAAGTACCATCTAAATCAAATCCAACAGCAGCTATACCTTGTATTATTGGCACAGGTTTATTAAAACAACGTATTTATTAAATATTATTTAACTTAAAAGAGTATTATAGAACATAATAGTTATAATTCTTTAAGTTCAGTATTGCCACTCAGTTTTTGTTGCGCCCTTGCTAATTCATATCCTACCCACATTGCGTGGTCTGAATTATCAATAGCAGATAACTGCCTTAGTTTGTCCTTGATATCTTTTACGTCTTTTCCTCTAATCTCTTCTAATAAAACATTACTTGAACTAAAATGTTGTACTACTATTTCTCCTTGGTTTGTATCAACAACAAAAAACCCTCTAGGATCTTTAACATTTAATCTTTTTTTTCTATTTGCTTTAACAAATTGTAGTGCTGTTATTGCCTTAGCATTTTCTGGATCAATGCCTATCCATCTACTTCTTATATTAATTTGCCCGGGTTCAATACCGCTCATTTCAGCAACTCTTTCCTGTATGGCCCTTAAACCGTATAGATTAAATAACCAGGCGGATATTGCATTGTGAGTCCTAAAGCTAGCGCTCATAACTAGCTTGTCTCTAATTTTTACAAAATATGCATCAGTAAAACAAGGAACAGAAGAGTCTCCTGCCTTTGATAATAAGTCTTTTCCTGTGTCCCATAAAGAGACTAAAGAGTGTCTATCATTACTATCCTCTTTTAATCTTTTAGCAATAACTTCGAGTGCGTTTATGCCCCAATATTTACCAATTCTATGACCGTAGCTATATGCTCTGTCGTCTGGTAGATCAATATCTAGTATTTCTCTCCTATAAGCATTAAGTTCGTCAGGATTAAAACCTAGTTTTCTTAGAGTATATTCTGGTTCAAATGAAGGATTAAGAACATTAACATCTAGATTGTATAATGCTCTTCTTTTTCCTTTTTCTAATACTACATCAATACCATACCTGTCTAATAAATATAGAACTTCCATCCAAGCTTCTGTAGGAGTATCAGCAACCACATTATGGTAGATGACATCAGAAGGAAAATCTTTAAATTGTGGCATTTTTAGTTCGATTTTAACTCTCTGATCTTCACTAGGGGATCTAGTTTTTGGTTGAGTTATATAACTTATAATCCCTTCTAAATCAGAGGTTTTAAATGCTTGTATCTCTGGCTTATGTGCAAAAAGTTCTGGTCTTAATTGTGCATCAATGAAACAATCTGTGCCACGTATACGTGACATTTGAACTCCATTAACATCAACTATGTCGGTTCCAGAGGTAAAGAAACTTATTAATGCCTCTGCACTTCCAAATGGATTACTTCCAGTAACTGCTATTCTCTCAACTTGTGGATTATAAGCTAGATTTGCTAGCATTTGGGGTAATCCTAAACCATATAGGTTAGTTAATGTTATCAAAGGTGAATTTTTTTCAAAAAGCATTGGTGCCTTGGAAGCAAGTTTTTCTCTAAATCCCCCACTACCGTCTAATTTTGTCCATAATGTTACTATTCCTGCATACCCATTTGGATTGATTATCTTTATCTTATTGTCAAAATAAATAGGTTTAAATTCCATTTAAAATATACTTAAAAAAGAGAATATTTAAAAATTGTTATATTTTAAAAACACTATTGTAGAGGTATTGTAATATGAAAGTTATAATTTACACAAAAAATAATGATGCGTATTCTGATATGATACGCAATTTATTAAAAACAAACAACATAGAGTTTGAAATGGTTGATGTTTCAAGAAATAAAGATAAATTTAAAGAGATGCAGGAAATATCTGGACAAGCAAATACTCCTGTAATACAAATAGATGATAAAGTTTTTCTTGGTTTTGATAGAGAAAAAATAAAAGAAGTTCTTGGTTTAAACAAATGAAGTTATTTATTTTTGATTGGAGCGGAGTAATAAGTGACGATAGAAGACCAGTTTATGAAGCCAATATGAGAATATTTAGAGAAAAAGGAATAAGAGAATTATCTTTTGAAGAATTTTTTTTAAAAACAGATTCGAATATAGCAGAATTTCTAGCAAAACAAGGAGTTGCTGGAACACCAGACGAACTTTCATTATTGGGCAAAAGAGCGTATGATTTAGTTATTAGTTCTGGAATACAACCTGTTTTATATGATGATGTAAAGAACGTATTGGACTTTTTATTTAAAAGAAACAATATGCTTGCTGTTTTAAGCAGCCATCCTGAAGAAAACTTACAACAAGAAGCAAGAAGTTATGGGATAGATTCTTATTTTAGATTGATTACAGGCAATTCAAGAAATAAATCTGATGGAATAGTAAGAATAGTGGAAGCTAATGGAATGCAAAGAGAAGAAACAATTTATTTGGGTGATATGACATATGATATTAGAGCAGCAAAAAAAGCAGGTGTTCATTCAGCAGCAATCTCTGGTCCAGATGGACAACAAAGAGGATATCATAGCAGACAAAGATTAGAAATGGAACAACCAGATTTTTTGCTAGATTCATTAGGAGATTTGAAGACTTTCTTTTAGGTTTACCACTTAATAAATAAAACACTTTTTTATAAATGATGAAATAGTAATTCTTAATTAATAATTACTTTAAAAGGGGGGAAATTTAATGGCTAAAAGAAGAAAAAAGAGGACTAAATCTACAGCTATGCAAATGAGTTCTTCAAATGCATGTTATATGTGTTGCCCTAATCATAAAAGATGGGGATTAATAGCATTGTTAATAGGTTTGATCTTTTTATTACAAGATTACACTGGAGGTCCTAGTTTCTGGAAACTAAGCTGGTATACGGTAGTTTTCTTATTAATAGGGTTCTGCTGGTTTTCTAAGAAATAAATTTTTTATTATTTTTATTATTTCAAATACTATTATTCCAATAAAACTAAAGAAAATTATTTTTATCCATTCATTGAAACTTAGAGGAACTAGTTTAAAGAAGATATTTAGATTAGTATACATTATAATTAAATGCAAAAATATGCTGGAAATAACTGCAAGCCAAATATACTTGTTGGTCTTATTTCCAAAAATAAACTTTTCTCCTCTTACAGTAAATACCAATAATAGCTCAAAAATTATCAAGCTAGTTAATGCAATTGTTCTGGCCAGATCTAAATCAAAATTAAC
This sequence comes from Candidatus Woesearchaeota archaeon, assembly GCA_964367445.1. Classification (GTDB taxonomy): domain Archaea; phylum Nanobdellota; class Nanobdellia; order SCGC-AAA011-G17; family JACPIM01; genus JACPIM01. Next base: position 19,619 of record CAYIXS010000002.1, read on the forward strand.
ATTTTTATAAAATAAGGTTAATACTAAAACACTAGCTATAATACCAGAGGATAAAACAAACCAAATAGTATCTTTTAGAATATTTTCTTTTTTATTTCTTGGTTTTCTTTTCATAACTTCTTCATTAGGATCATCAATGCCTAGAGCCAAAGCAGGCAAACCATCTGTAACTAAATTAATCCACAATATCTGTAAAGGCAATAAAGGCAAGGGTAAGTTTAATATTAAACTTAATAATATGATTAATACTTCTCCGAAATTAGCACTTAACAGATATTTCACAAATTTCTTAATATTATCGTATATAACTCTTCCTTCCCTAACGGCATTAATTATTGAAGCAAAATTATCATCAACTAATACCATATCAGAAGAGTCTCTTGCAACGTCTGTGCCTTTAATATTCATGGCTATTCCTACCTCTGCTTTTTTCAATGCTGGAGCATCATTGATGCCATCTCCTGTCATGGCAACTATATTGTTCCTTCTTTGCAATTCTTCCAAAATCTTAACTTTATGTTCAGCACTTACCCTTGCATATATATTTACATGATCAATATAATCGCTAACATCGTATTCATCTATTTCATTACCACTAATTGCTTTCCCCTTAATACCAATTTCCTTAGCTATTGCTAAAGCTGTTTCTTTATGATCACCTGTAATCATTATTACTCTTATTCCTGCCTCATTCGCAATTTTAATCGCTTCTTTAACTTCTTTTCTAGGTGGATCTATCATTCCTGCTAGGCCAACAAAAACGGTTTTCTTGTTTTTTTCATAGGCCAAGCCTAATACTCTTAGTGCTTTGGAAGCCATTTCAGAATTTTTCTTTAAAAGAAGCTCTTTCTCTTTTGAATTTAAATTTATTATTTTATTATTTATTTCAATATAGTTGCAAAATTTAAGTATTACTTCAGGGGCACCTTTAATGAATTTTATTTTTTCATTATTTATGATATAAGTAGCGGACATGTATTTTTTTTCAGAACTAAATTGCTCTTCATCTATTCTTGTTTTTAGCTTATCAATTTTGGCTTTTTTTCCAAGAACTAATAGGGCTAATTCAGTAGGATCTCCTAGATCAGGCAATGAGGAGTTATTACAATTAACTCCAATATTAATCAAATTAAAAAACTCTTTTGGATTAATTTTATTGTTATTAAATAAAAAATTACCTTTTAATTCATAGCCTTTTCCTGTTACTTTTATTTCTTTATTATTCACAAATAAATCGGTAACTGTCATTTCATTTTTTGTTAATGTGCCTGTTTTGTCTGTAGCTATTACCTGAATACTGCCTAATGTTTCTACTGCGTGAAGTTTTCTAATCAATGCCTTTTTCTTTAACATTCTTTGAACACCAATGGCTAAGCTTATTGTTATAACTGCAGGCAAACCTTCTGGTATAATGGCCACGGCTAAAGAAATGGCTGTTTTGAAGATGTCCAAGAAGTTTAATCCTTTAAATAACCCTATTATAATAACGACTACGGAGATTAAAAAAGCCAATAATGCTATAATATCACTTAATTTTTTCAATTTTTTTTGCAAAGGGGTTTCCTCTGTATCAATTTTTTCAATTAATCTTGCTATTTTACCCACTTCAGTATCCATTCCGGTATCAGTAACTATTGCTTTTCCTCTTCCATTAACAACTAAAGTTCCTGAGAAAACCATATTATTCTGATCAGAAACTACTGCCTGGGTTTTTATTCTATTAATTTGCTTATTTACACTTGTACTTTCTCCTGTTAAAACAGATTCATCTATATTTAAATTAATAACTTCAATTAATCTGGCGTCAACATTGATTTTGTCTCCTGTTTCAAAAAGGATAATATCTCCAGGAACTAATAACTCGGAAGATATTATTTTTTCTTTTCCATCTCGCATTACTCTTGAATTTGGAGTATTTAATTTCCTTAAAAGTTCAATTGCTTTTTCTGCTTTGTACTCCTGGATGAAACCTAAAGTTGCATTTAAAAAAATTATTATCAAAATAGCAATTCCATCTAAAAACTCTTTTAAAGCAAAAACTACCATTGTAGAAATTATTAATATTATAATTAATGGGCTTATGAATTGCCTAAGAAATATTTTTAATTTGCTTATTTCATGTTTCTTTTCTAAGATGTTTTTTCCGTATTTTTCTAGTCTTTTTTTTGCTTCTGTTTCTGTTAATCCATTTTCAGAGCTATTTAATTCAGATAAAACCTCTTTTATTTCTTTTTGATAATACATATGATAAAAAGAATTAATTTGAATATATAAATATTAAGTTCTATTATTTCAATTTAACTATTTTGTAGTTATTTGGTAATTTCACTTCTTGTGCTTCTGGGACTTCCCACTTGTCTATAGATCCATACAATACTCTAGAATCAGGACTAGTAGAACTGGTGGCTTCAACTACAAGTTTAATAGCTTCTTTTTTATTTGAAGCTATTACAATTGCATTATGTCTTACTCCTCTTATATAATATAATTTCATATTTTAATTAATAGTATAAACACTTATAAGTTTTCTGTATTTCCATAAAGGAATAAATTTAATCTTCTTGCTCTTCAATTATTACTTTTGTTTCTGATAATATTTTTCGAGATAATTCAAGAAGCTCTTCGTATAGATCATCATCTATTGAAAGCTTTGTGCCATATTGGTATTCTTCTCTAATTCCCGTGCTTGTTGAAGTCTCTTTTTGAATTTCCAGTGTAGAAACCTTTTCTAATAGTTCTTTATCTAGCTTTATCTTCTTATTTTCAATAAGGCTTTCTATAAGAGCAAAGGTACACTCCTGATTCCCAGATTCATATCCAAATTTTGCAGCAATTGCAAGAAAGCATTGATACATAGAATAAAAAAATGCACTTGCAGACCAGTCTGAAAATCCTACCTTTGCAAACTCAATAGCTCCTTTAAGATTGTGCTCTGCTTTGCTTACATGTTCTAATGCCTTATTTTTATCTGGCTTTACTACTACAAGGCCCCTATGCTTGCTTTTTTCCTTTAACTCTGTCTCTGCTTTTTTCAAGCACCAATCTACTTTATTTTTAGCATGGCTCATTGCAAAACCCCCAGAATAATATCATCCCCAGAGACAAGAATTCCTTTTATTGCATTCAATATAACTTTATTTCTCTCTTTTATGTATTTCTCTAAATCTGTTTTTGTCTGATATACTGGATGGACCTTCTTTTCATTGAGCATGTTTATAGCTTCAACTTCTTTTTTTGTTTTCTCAAAGTTTTTCTTGCTTACGATAATTAATGCATCTATATCTCTTGCTTCTTTTTCTTTTTTCAAAACAGAGCCAAATAAGACAACTGCATTTGCACTTTTTATTTTTTCTAGCTCTCTCACCCACATTTTTATATAAGCAGAGGACATTTCAGCCTCTTTTTTTAAAAGAAATTTAATGTACTGAGAAGAATAGTTATTTAAGTTTATTTTGTAAATGCTTGCTCTTCCAACTTTTCTTGAGGATAATATTCCTTCTTTCTCTAATCTTTTTGCTATTTTAAGGGCGCCCATAGAACTGATTCCTATCTGCCTTGCTATGCTATTGGCATTATATTCTATTTCAGGACTTTTCAAGACACTTAAAACAAAAAGCATCTCGTTATTATTTTTTTTCATATCAATTAATAGTTTATATATTTAAACAAATAGTTTATATATCTTTCTATTTTAACAACCACCTCAATAAATGAAGAAATTTAATTTTCTGTCTACTTTTCTTTGCTACCACAGTATTATATAGAAGGAAACTATTCGTAAATCTTTCCCTCTATGTAATTCATATTTATTTAGCTTAATTTATTCAAATCTTACCCCCTTAGACTATTAGAAGTACTAAACAATTTTATTTAATATTTCTCATAACTTTGTCTATTAAACTTTCATCCCAACCAGAATCTAGTGCTGCTTTTCTTATCTCTTCTCTAGTATATCCCTTACTTAGGTTTTCTTGTATAATGTTTCTTAATCTTTCATAATTTCTTCTTTCGTTTTCAGACATCTCTTCCCAAGGTTCTTCTTTATACTTTGGTTTTCTTTTGGACATTAAATATATAATAATGGCTGCAATTAGTAATATTAAAATTATAATTCCTATTATCAAAACAGTAATATAATTCTTTAAGATTAAATCAGTGGTTTTTATTTTTTGGGGTGTTTCTTGAACTTTTATTGGTGGTTGCTCTATTATAGGTTGAATGGGTTGTTGGGTTTTTCTCTCACATATTCCAGAATTATTACATATTTCATCACTTTGACACACAATATCCAAACTACAGCTTCTGCAAGTTTCACCTGAATCTAGGATGTTATTACCACAGAGAGTTTCTTCCTCAATTTTTTGTGCTATTATTGAAAATATGGAGAATCCTTTGGTTTCAGCATCATAAATATAATAACCATTTTCCTTGCCTATATATCTTGTATTCAAATCTGTCCAGAAATCATTTACTAATTTCTTTAATTTTATATCGTTCTTATTATATCCGTTACTGATTAACCATTTTTTATCTACTCTAAATTGTATTTTGCTTTCTAAAAATTCATTATTTTGTATATTATTTAACTCAATTTCAAAAGATTTGTAATTGGTGCCTTGGCCTATATATGTTTGATCTATTTTTTTAATAGTAATTCTAATATAATTCTTATCATTGTTAAGCTTAAATGATAATCTATCGACATTACTTGTTTTATCAGTTACCTCTAAAATTTTAATTTCCCCCGCCTTTATGTTTCTTATTGTTTGTACTACCCTATTTGGACTATAACTACTACTGCCTCCTCCTGAAGATGGCCCTGGGCTTGGTGGGTTCACAACCACAACAAAGCAAGAACCACAATCTTCTTTGCAACTTTCACAGTTTTCGTCTTCACTACAAAAGCCATCATTACAAGTGCTTGGAGTTTCAACACATAGACCGCTCTCGCCGCACGAAGATCCAAATGGACATAGGCATATGTTGCATCTCGGTACTAACTCTTTATCAGAATTACAATAATAAGGAATGTTATCTGAGCAGGTATTAATCTTTGTTTTATCTGTGCATAAAACTTCTTCTTCACCCTCGCGACCACCATATACCCAGAAAGGATAAGTATATTCTAAATAATCCCCATTTATATTAATAACCTCATTATTTTCATTTAGCAAGGCTCCATAAACCCTATAATTTCCATTAAAGTCAGGAATCCAATATCCTGCTTCTGCCCACTCAGTATCAAGAGCAATAATCTCCCCAGGATGGATTGTTCTTGCTACACTATCCACTACAACGGTTTTAAAATCTTCCCAGTTGAAATTCTCTTGATTTTCTTTTTGAACTTTAAGCAAGATCTTGCCAACGATGTCCTGATCTATCTTATTTTGTATCATAGATTTAGGAACAACATTTACATAGTAATTAATTGTTGGGCTATACTCTGGTCTTAAAACAAAATTATCAGCAAAAGGTTCAAAAATAAAGGATTGCGCCCCAATTTTAACTGGAGTAACCTCCAAATTTGTAGTATATACTTGGCCAGTCGATAAATTACCTATTAATATCTCATGTAGTAAAGTCCTCGTTCCTCCAATTTCATTATAGACTCTTAGCCGGGCATTTACTAATGTTTCTTGACCAACATTCTCAATCATAAGATCATAACTTATTGGTTGATTCTGTACATTATTATTCCCACTCCATTCTGATTGTATTACATTTAGCCTAAAATACGGCTCTATTGGTCGGACATACATTGAGAAATATCTTTCATTATTATCAAGGTTTTTCTCTTTGTCTGCAGAAACAACCACCTTATAATCATTAAAAAAGGGAGTATCTGGAATAACTGAAAGCATAAAATCTTTCCTACCTACTTCAACATCGTTGAGGTTTATTGATTTAAGCAATTCTAAATTTTCAGTACCATCTATCTTTTCAGTACCATCTATCCATGCAACCTTATAAAAATCTACTTTAACATTCGTTGCTTTTTCAGATCCGGAATTTTCAACATTGCCTTCTAATATAACTTCTTCTCCAACAAAAGGTGCTATAAATGGGGCTCTAATTTCGATTGTCAATTCGGGTGAGGAGGCAAAGGCCGTATAAATATAGTTTTGTGTTGTATACTGGCTTATAGAGTCTATGACTACTTTAGAATCACTATCATATAATTGAATAGGTTCTACTTTGTAAGGACCATTTAATCCCCATTTACGTAAGCTTAATCCATCAAAAGACAAAGAAATATTATTGGTCGTTCCACCATTTAATTCAATAAAAGAACTTGTAGAACCCAAATTAACACCAAACTGAGAGTATAAATCCCCATCCAGACTTAACATAGAATCTTTCAGCGCATCTATAGTAACTTTAATTTCCAGAGAGTCAAAAAGACCATCGCCATCATTATCCAAGCCTTCATCAATAACAGACACGATTTTTGCTCCCCTAATAGTTACTTTTCTTTTAATCTCATTATTAAAAACTATATCTTCCACACCAACATCATCAACTTTTATCCTTATTTCGTAGCCCCCATATCTATTTGGTGTCCAACTAAAGTTCACAATTGTTTCTTCATTAATATCAATAGCAGAAATATACCTTTGATCATATTCAACATTATTCAAAAAAAGTCTTAATCTAACTCCTTGTTCTCTCATTATGCCTTTATTTTTGAGCTTAACACTGAAATCTATTTTTTCTTTGTCTACTACAAAAGGCAGAGTTAATTCGCTTAATTCTAAATCGTGTTCTTTATTTACTTGCTTACTTGTCCAGATAACAGAATTATAAAATAATTGTTTATCTTCATTATTTGCATCACGTAATTCAACAATTGGAGTAAAATAAATTGAATTGCCCTTTCCTGGAAAATTACCATATACTAGCGGATGATTTTCATCATCTATAGCTAAAATGATTGCTGGGTTTATTAAGTCTAATTTCAATTCATTTACTATAGTATATATACCCGATGAAAATCCATCATCTAATTTATCAAATAACAAATGCGCAGGATATAGCATATTATATTTTAGCCGAAATACAAAGATTGCCCAATCCCCGACGGTATTAGAATCTAAACCAAAGAGGGGAGCTAATTTCATATTATTTTCTACATCTTGTGATAATGTACCGCTTGTACCTATTAGTCCGTGCCCTTCTTCTGTGTACCTTTTTATAGCTTCTATTTCAGAGTCCTTATATTCATGGCGCATCCCTAAGGCACCATTTGCCCAAGCATCTGAAATTATTAAAACATCCGCATTAGTAGCAACTATTTCTTCGTAGGTTATATCTTCCTTGTTTAATGTTTTATAATCTATTTCTAATTCTGTATCTCCATATAAATACCACAATTCATTCATTTCTGGAAATATAGAAAATTCTACTTTATCTGTTCCCCAAGAGTCTACTACAACTGCTTTAATTTTTCCTTTTATGTCTAATGACTTAACAGTAATATTTATCTCGTTATTAGGTCTAATCTGGTCTATGATAGGATCAATTTTAAAGCTTATATTATAATCTCCTTCTGTGTCAGCTAAAAAAGAAAAATCAATTTTTTGAATCTCTTTTGGTTGCAAACTATTCACAGATTTAGTATCGAAAAGTTCATCATTCATATACATATTAAGATCTATCGGAGTACTGGTTTCTTTTCCAAAATTCTTTATTTCTAAACTAATTGTCTCTAATCCATTAAGATTGATTATCTTATCATATTTAATATTTCGTAAGCCGAGATCGTTTTGTATTAGATTTGAAACTTCAGTTATAGAGTTTAGTACATCTACTAGACCCCAACCATAAGTATTATCAGGGCCAATATCCCCCTTGTCAATAGCCGTAGCTTTAAGTATTTCTTTAATTTCATCTGGAGTTGATCCTGGCAAAATCTCTCTAATCAAGGCAACAACACCAGATACATGTGGTGTAGCCATACTAGTACCAGATATGGCGGTATGCTTATCATCATAGCACTGATAATAATCCCATGCATCATTCCATTGTGCAGCACAAATACTAACACCCGGAGCAACTACTTCGGGTTTTATTCTTCCATCTTTTGTAGGTCCTCTTGATGAGAAAGAAGCAATTTCCCCGGTATTATCTGTTGCTCCCACTGTTATAACCTTAAAGGCAGAAGCAGGAATTCCTACTGAATTAGCACCTGGACCAGAATTTCCAGCTGCAACAACCACATTAATTCCATAATCAACAGCTAAATCAACTGCTCTTTCAATTGGAGTAGTGCCATCACTATTCAATCTGGCACCTAAACTCATCGAAATGATGTCTATGTTATATAAATCTTTATTCTGGACTGCCCACTCAATACCCGCTATAACTTGATCAAAAGTACCAGATCCCCAACTATTTAAAACTTTAATTCCAATCAGTTTAGAGCCAGGAGCCACGCCTATATATGGTGTTCCGCCACCAGTACCTGAAGCAGTATCAGCAACATGGGTGCCATGACCATGATCATCATATGTATCTAATCTAAAATTAACATAATCCTTAAAGGCAATTATTTTAGGGTCATTTGTACTTGGATCATCATCTAAGTCATCTAGGCTAGGATGAGTAGGATCAATACCCGTGTCTATTATTGCTATTACGCTATTTTTTCCATTAATACCCAATCCCCTTGCCACATCTGCTTTAATAAAAGGGACACTATCTATTAAAGATGTGTGTACTTGTAAATTTGGATATACTTCTTTTACATAACTTAGTTTTTTGAACTGGTTAGTTTCCTGTTCAGTTAATCCGGATACAACAATACCATTTAATACATCTGTAAATTCTCTGCCTAATTCAATGTTCAAACCAGCAACTTCTCTTTTAAATTGCTCGTGTTGGTTTAAAATTGCAGTTCTTTGAGAAGTAACAATGGTACCAATCTGAGTGTTTAGATTGGAGATATCATTATATAGGGTATTAATTTGGTTTAACTCTAAACTCTTTTTAGGACCTTGGTCGTTCGGTTCATCCTTAATCAGATTGATTTGTTTTAGTTTATAATTTATATCTGCCTGTAGATCGCTGGCTTGTTCTAATGCTGCTGGTTCTACAAATTCAATAATAAAACTGTCTTGTACAGGAGGAAGTGTTCGGGAAGAGCTATAGTCATAAATTGCGTTTTTGGTAGAAGGAGGATCTGTTAATTCAACTTGCTTTCCTATCTCATAATCATTCCTTAATGTTGCTAACCCAAAAATTGGTGCATCAGTAGAGGCACTAGTTTCACTAATACCAATGGTGGCTAATCCACTAATATCTTCTTTGGAAAAATTTAGATATAATATATTTACTAAAACCAGAACTAACACCAATGAAATTATAAAAACTAATTTTCGATCCATTAAACTTCCCTCTTTTTAAATAGTATATTTAAAATAACAAAAAACTTCTTTATATTTAAACTTAACTCTAAACTGATATTGTCAAATTAACGTGATATTTATATAGTAGTAATTCTTTCTTATTCTTGAGGTGATTAGTATGTTATCCTTTGATTGTCCTAAATGTTGCTCTTTGGATATTGTAAAACGAGGTAAAAGATACAATCAATCAGGTATGAAGCAACTCTTTCGATGTAATAAATGTCATGTAACGTTTGTAGAACCAGATGGATTTGAACGAATGCGACATAAAAAAGGAGATATTGTTCGGGCTATCCACCAGCATAACGATGGTCTTTCATTGTTTCAGGTTAAATATCATTTATTATAACATGATAATGTAGATGTTAGTAGGGAGACCATTAGATTATGGTGTAACAAGTATGGTATTTTTTTAAAAGAAGATACATCTAGAAATAAAACCAAAACTCAAAGGAAGACAGCATTTAGATGAAAAGTATGTGAAAGTGAATGGCAAGGATTGCTATGATTTAAACTGTATTGATCATATCACAAAGTACGTTACAGCTCATCTATTCGTCGAGAAACGTACTTTTGAGAAATGTGTAGAATTCCTAAGACAGATAAAGATTACTTGTTATGAACAGATATTAGAGAGGTACAGAAAAGAGAAGTATAAACCAGAAAAAGAGAGGAAGCTGATTACATTCGTATCGGATGGATTTGAGAATTATAGAAATGCTTTCAATAAATTATTTTATAATGTTGCCAGATTACAGTTTGGGGTTCCAATTAAATGTAAGAAATATGGGCTGGAACATAACAACAATTGGATTGAAAGATATAATGGGAAAATCAAAGACAGGATAAAAGTTATGAGAGGATTTGGCAGTTTTACGTGTGCAGGGAATTTCATGGATTTGAGACATATAATCCATAATTTTGTGAATCCCCATCAGGGACTCAAAGGAAAAACGCCAGCAGAAAAAGCAGATATTAAACTTCCTTTAGGAAACAACAAATTACTAGATTTAATTAGATATGTCAAAAGAAGACATATCACGAAAAGATGACAGTATCCTCTAAACTTCCTTAATGTCTTTCTTCTCTAAACTTCCATAGATAAAATAATAAAAAAGCCAAAAAAATTAATCTATTGCTATTAGGCGATTTCTGTAGCTTCTAATTTAAAAGCTAAGGGTATTTTACTAAGAACATCTTGTAGATTATGGGCCCGCTTTTTGAAATTAAATATCCCTATACCATATAACCCACCATTGTCTTCATATTTGAATAAAACTACATCTTCACTTATGTGTTCGCCATAGTCTGGTCTAGGTTCACCTATAAATATCTCTAAATAATCTCCTTCTTCATCATAATATATTTCAATTTTTCCTGCCATTTTAATTCATATTTTTAACAAAATATGCTGTAATAACAAAACCTTCTCCATTTAAATATTTAACTACTACTTTTAGATATTTGAAAGGTGATAATCTATGTTTGTTGTGTGTGTAATAATCATATAAACTCCCTTCTTCACGACGAATAATCTTTAATGGTTTTACTAGTGTTTGTTTAATTTCTTCAATATAATGTTCAATTCCTTTATGTCTAATAACATGTCCATATTGTGTTTTTGTTAATCTAATTTTTCTTCCAGTCTTATCTACAATACTAAATATATTATCCATTATTAAATCAGTATCACTACAATTAATATTATTTTCTATTTTAACTATAAACTTCTTTAATATCTTTTTTCTCTAAACTACCGTAAGGATTTCCAAATTCCCTTATGTTATCAATCATTCTTCTATTTGCCTTAGTCTCAATCCCATTTTCAACTAATCTCTCGCGTTGTTTTCTGACTTCTTCTGAAATTTCAACATTAGTAGGACAACTTCTAACAGTTATATCATTTAAAGGATCAATGTAAAACGTCTTATCTAAAATCCCTTTCATTATCAATAAAGCTTTCCCTCTAGCTGTTAATATTTCTTTTCCAGTAACTCTTAATAAAGCACTATCTGCTCTACATTTTCCACATAAGATGCATTTATCAACGCCTGCCATTTTTCCTCCTTATTTTCCGTTAACGCCCAAAGCTTTCGCTTGGGCCCCATCGACTTGTCGATTAGGGCTTTTTTCTAAAAGGGTTATATCACTTTTCCTTTATTCATTATATGATTAGGATCAAGTTGTTCTTTTAAATTTCTTAATTCTTCTTTTATGACTTCATTAAGATAATTTTTCTTTAATAATCCTATTCCCTGTCTGGATCCTATTACTCCTCTTAATTTTAAAACAGTATCGTAAAGCTCTTTTATTTCATCCCTATTTGAAAAACATGGGTATAAAACATTAGTTCCAATAGGACCATAGCATGGGATCTTTTTGGTTTCCAAATAGTATAAAAATTCAGATAAATTCTCTTGGGGTATTAAAGGATCTTCTAAGTAAACATAGCCATTAATAGCTAATTTATGAAAAATCTTCTTTCTTATATGCCACAATCTACCAATTTCATTTAAATCACGAACTCCACCTTCAAAACCAAGATATTCAACAATTAAATAATATCTTTCTTCTAAACCTGCTAATTTGGCTGCATTCAAATCAATAAATTCGATAGCAATAACTTCTTGATTATTTTTTAGTTCATTAACTTTATTCAAAACATCAGTTAACTTATCATATTTGAAAACATTCATGCTCCTTTCATTTATCTTATCGGTTATTTTCAATTTAACACTAGTTATTAGCCCTAAAATTCCTTCTTTTCCAACTACTTTATTATCATATGTTTTTAATCTTCCATTCCCGTCAATCATTTCAACTTCCAAAACCCAGTCTTTCATTCTCCCATATTTTTTTTCGTAAAAACCAGTAGAATTAATTCCTATCATTCCGCCAATAGTACAAGTAGCACTATCTTCTGGCTGTATTGGAAAAAACTTATCTCTTAAGACTGAATTTAAATCATCCAAAACCACCCCTGGTTCAACTACAACATAATTACTGGTTAAGGCTATTATCTTATTCATCTTGCTAAAATCAATTACAACAGAATTGTCTGGAACACAAGAACCAACTAAATTAGTTCCAGCCCCTCTTGGAATGAGGTTTAATTTATTTCTCTTTGCATACAAAACAATCTGATGCAGATGCTTTACTTCAGTAGCCCATATTACTTTATCACATCTTCCTTTAATTTGGCTGGCATCTGTACTGTAAACTTCCCTGTCAACTATTTCATCTGAAACATTTTCTTTTCCAACCAGATTTTCAAACCAAGTTATGCTCATATTATTACCTCACTCATTTCTATAACCTGTATGTTTCTAGGAGCATTATTTTTTAAATGATAATAGGATAAAGGATCTGAAACTATTAATTTTTTTTCAGTGCACATATCAAAAACTTCCTTGCTGATCTTATTTGCTAAAGACGGAAGGTTATGTATTAATCCTCCTTCAGCTCCGCAAAGAACAGAATTCTGCTTGTTTCTTTTTAATTCTTTAATTTCAAAGCCCAAGGCTTCTAAAATTTTTCTTGGCTCTTCGTAAATATTTAAATTAACACTATCATAATAATTAACTTTTTCATCAAATTTAACAGGCAGTTTTCTAAGGTATTTTGCTATTAATTGAGTAACGTGTATTGTGGAAATACTGTAAAGTTGATTTAATGTTTTTAAACAACCAGGATCATTGGTAACAATGTTTTTAACATTATTTTGATTAAAAAAAGCTAAATTTTTACTTCTTATTTCCTCAAAATCTTTAGAGTAACCATTATTATAGACTATAGCACCACAACAGTTTAAAGAACTTAAATTATATGTTTGTATTTTTAATTTGAAAAATATTTTTCTGTAGTTTTCAACAATTTCTGGAAGAACATAATTACTTAAACAGCCTGGAAAATACAAATATTTCTTTTTAAAAGCCTCAAACATCTTTTTACTATTATATTATGGAATAAATAGGATCCTATCACCCCTTCTATCACCTCTTACAGATTAGGAGATAACTAATATTTAAAGATATATTAACTTTAAAATAACAAATAGAATACTCTACTCGTGAGATGGTTCATTATTTAGAGTCTAAATCCTTTATTTCTTTTCTTAGATCTTCTATAGAATAATCTGATTTAAAGCCTTGTTCTACCAAATATTGTTCCATTTCCCATAAAGTTAATCCAGCTTGATGGGCTGCTTCTGAAAAAGTTATTTTTCCTTTGAGATATTTTTCTGCAGCTTTTTGTTTAGCTAAGTTAAAATAACCAATTACAACTAGTTTTCTTATTATTGTGCTTCTGTCCTCGTTTTCTTCTTTACTTAATTTTTCTATGTTCTTCATGATTGTTTCGGGTAATCTTATACCTATTCCCATTGCTTCTTGTTATAATTTAATAAGTTAGGATTAATAAGATTTACTATGGGCGCATTAACTTGTACTGGTGACTGGTGTTAGTTTATTAAAATAATAAAAATCATAAGAAAATTACTCGTAAGATGGTTCACAACCAGTTATACTGGATAATAGTTCTATACTTTGAACTCCTTCATATTTGGTACCATTAATAATCCATGTTGGATAACCTGTTATGGCTTTAGATTCACATAGCTTTTGGTTTTCAGGGCATTCTATATAACCTTGGTTATCATATAATATTTGGGTGGCTTTTCGTCCTAATAATTCCTTTTGTGACTGACAATGAATGCAAGTAGCAGAACCGTACATTATTGCTTTATTATCAATTAGACACTGCCCGAATTCACTACTTAGAGTATTTCCTTTTATAACAAAAGCAGTTATTCCATAATAACCAAAAATGCCTAAAGCTAAAATTAATATAATAACCCAAATTGATTTTTTCATTCCCAGTATCTCCTTAATCCTTTTGGTAGTTTTTTAATAAAATCAATTATTTTTTGTAATAATAATTCCTGCTCTTCCACCATTTCTTCCAATTCGTCAACTCTATTTTCTAATTCCCCTAATCTTTCTTCAATATCTTGATCTGGAATAGTTTCATTTATAGTTGATATTTTTGCTTCATCGATAATTCCAGTAAAAAATTGATTTTGTCCTGGCTCGCCCCATCCTAAATTTACTCCTTGAGAAACTTGTGGCATTTGTCCAATCTTTGATGCGCTTCCATCTAAAATATCATTTACATATATATTAACATTAGTATCATTATACTCCATTTTTAATTTATACCATATGTATTGTTCAAGAACTGTTGTTCCGTGAATTTCAGTCCAAGTATTAGCTCCTGGAGTAATACAACTAGTAGGACAGTTTCCATCATTAGCATAAACTCCACCAGCTGTTACATTATCTCTAATACCTAAAAAATAAGGGCCATTTTTTGAAATAATAATCCCATCAGTATTAGATTTTCTTTTTACATAAGCTTCTAATACCACATTATCTGTAAGGTCAACAGAAGAAGTTTTTGTAATTGCAATCTTATCATCTATACCATCAAATTCTAATGCATGTCCAGAAATACTATCTGTTGTCCAATTCGCCACACCTGAAATAGTGCCATCATTATTATTTGCTGTTTCATCAAATACTTGATTACTGCTACCTTCATCAAACTTCCAATAAGCAATGGTGTTTCCTAAAACATAAAAAGAACTTAATATTACAAATAATAAAATAAGAATAACTTTTTTCATCTTTACCTAGAAACCGGTACTACCTCGAGGTCAGAAGCCTTTTCTTCAAGCTTATTTAAACTCATTATTAAGTATTTATCATTATATCTTTTATATTCACCAGGAAATTCTTGCCATAACCTGCCAAAGACACTAGAAACAACCTTACCTAAAGAATCACATAAACGATCATAAAACCCGATCTCAATCTCTAGTAGTTTAGACGTATACGCATTAAACCATGCGAATTCTTCAGCATTAGATTTATTTGGTTTCATTTTCTGTTCCTACATCTTTATTTTCAACTTTAGCTAATTCTTCATCAATGATTTGCTTGAAGTTCTCAAATGGCTGTGCTCCTTCTAATATAATCCCATTGATGAAAAAAGCAGGAGTTCCTGTAACACCATAATTAATTCCGTCATCGGTGTCTTTTTTAACTTCTTCTTTCATTGAATCAGAATCTAAACAATTTTCAAACTTATTGTTATTTAAGTTCAAATCATCAGCATATTTTTTCAAGTCATCAACAGTTAAAGCTTCTTGATTTTCAAATAATTTATCGTGATACTTCCAGAATTTACCTTGTTCATCTGCACATTCAGAAGCTTCAGCAGCTTTTTGCGCGTATGGATGTATACTAGTTAATGGAAAATCTCTAAATATTAATTTAACTTTGCCTGTATCAATATATTCTTCTTTTAATGTAGGAAAAGTATCTTTTTCAAATCTGCCACAGAAAGGGCATTGATAATCTGAAAATTCAACTATAGTCACAGGGGCATCTTCCTTGCCTAGAATAGGATCATCATCAACGCTAACATCAACTGGAGCAGTTTGTGCTGGTTCGTTATTTGCTTCTTGTGCTCCTTGGTCTCCCAAGCTATTTACTTGGTCAAAAAAATCTGCCAAATTTACAGCAGCTGGAAAAAATAAATTTCCATCTTTTGTTACATATCCATTCATTGTTTGTCCTCTAACAGTTAGAGGAACTCTGTATAATCCAGAATCTTCATCTTCTAAAACAACGCCGACTTCAACTACTGCGCCGCCTGTTACAATATTGGCATATTGCTGCACTTTATTTTGCGCATCATCTTTGCTTATTGCACCACTTAAGCCACTTCCTGAAAAGTTAGCCATTA
>CAYIXS010000003.1:0-23869 GCA_964367445.1 Candidatus Woesearchaeota archaeon
AGAATATAGGGCCTGGGAAGAAAACAATAATTAATTTTGGTTCTACTAAGAAATTAGATACGTTTTAGTTGGGATGTTATCTTTTTGAATTGAAACTAATGCGCGTTAAATGCCACGTAGCCGAGCCATAGATTATTAACTATATAGTAATAACAAAAAGAAAGATTTATAAATATTAGATATAATCAAAGTTTATGAGCCTTAAAGACTTACTTAAAAGAATTGAATATGAAGTGGATAATAGAGAACACTCTATGCCAACTTTAACTAAAGAAGCGTTATGTGTAGCTCCTGATTTCTTTGATGAGGAATACTTCAAATTATTTGATGATTGGAATTCTGCTAATGAGTATAGGCATTCTATAAGAGAAATGGTAATTAATGCTTGTGAACATGGTAATAAATTTGACCCATCTAAACAAGTAACTGTTAAATATTTTGTTGGTAGAAAGGGGATGCTTACAGAAGTTACAGATGAAGGAGAAGGTATACCAATAGAACTTAGTCAAAGAATAAAGAAAGGGAATTATTACGAACAATTTGCTAATGATCATAGAGGTAGAGGATTTCATGGATTAAACCACCGTCTTTGTGAAGGTATAATTGATGGTATTGAGATTGAGGGCACATCTATAAGGCTCTTAAAAATGTATTCTAAATCATAAAAGCTCGACATAGAGGCGATTGCGGATAATCATGTTATGTGGCTTTAAGATATTATATTTACTAAAAAGTGAATATTGTTCTCTAAAGTATATATTAAATAATAATGTTACACGACAAGTACGCGTAGCCTATATAAACTAATTTGTCTTTAGGCTATTAAACCTGAAATAATCAATAGATTCGGGTTGTGAGTAGGGGCCTGACCTCTACAGGGGTGATAAATATGGAAATAGACATATCCAGCGAGAGCTATCTTCCTTGGGAAGAGTTTTGCAAGCTTTCAGATGAAAGAGAAAGACTTGTTCTGATGCAGATTACAAAGGAGAGAAGCTTAAAAGATGTTATATTGGGGAGGCTAAAATGGTAACTGCTGAAGAAATAGAAGAGATATTTAGCCAGATCTTAAGGAATTTGCCTTTAAACTAAAAAAGGAGGTTGATATGAAAAACATATATGAAGAAGAGGATGTGGAAGAAATGTTGGATAATGATGAAATTTCAGCAGAGGAAGAGGGCTTTATGCTTGGCTATTTGGACTAACCAAAAAATTATTAAACAAAGAGAAAGAGCAACTTAAGTTATGGCAAAGAGGAGATACTTTGAATACTTATACACTCATCCAGATAATCCAATATCACAATTACTAAGGGAGTTTGGTGATTTTATTTACAGAGATTTTACTAGAGTGCTAGATGAAAAAGATCAGAGAATAGTTGATTTAACTGCACAAACTCTTAGAACAGCAATATCACTAAATCAGTATAGGGCTAGATTAGAAAGGGAAAATCAATTATTAAGAGAAAAAGCCGAGAGAGAAAGATCAGAAAAAGAAAAGGTAACAAAAGCTTGGAGCCAGCAATATGATATCGCTCAAAGAGTGCTTAGAGAACTGCCTGCAAGAGTTTTAGAAATACAAAGGAGAGTTCAAAAATCAAGAACGCCAAGAATCTGGGCAGATTTAGAGGGGAAAATACAGATTACTAATCTACCAGATGGAAACCAATTAATTGGCAGAAGGCTTAATGATTATTTAATTGAAGCCCAAGTACCAAATACCGGTTCTAGATCTTATGAAAACGTGACAGCTGTTTGGCATAGTAATAGAGTATATGAAATTATGGAAAGAGCATCATCTGTTGAAGGTGACATATTAATAGGTACTATGATGAGGTTAAAAAGGATAGAAGGAAAAGACCTAACTGAAGTTAAAGAAGGATTATTAAGAAGAATGCAGTTAAAAGTTATTGCGTTGTACAATAGGAGACATCCTAAACCCCAAGAAACCTAAAATCTTTATCTTCTTTTTTTGTCATTAAAACAACCTGGCTTTGCGGTTGTTCATCTATAATTTTAAAATCAGTTAACCTGCTTATTTTTTCAGCGAAGTTTTTTATTTCTTCGTGTTTTGGTGACTGGTCTTCTCTTAATCTGTATCTTGCATAACCAATAGACATTGCACTTTTTAGTTCTAAAAACTTGAATTCGTTATTGTTAATTATTTCAGCGTATTTTTCAGGATCTTTGAAATTCAATTCTTTGGCAAGAGTTAGTCTAATCACGCTTCTATTGAAGTGTTTTAATAAACCTACGGAATCCATTATTCTTTTCCAACCGTTTTTTCCTAATGGTCTACAAGCTTGATTAAAAGTTTCTTCATCTGGAGCAGGCAATGTTATATACATCTGAGTTGGCTGACTATCAATTAATTTTTTAACCATCTCAGTAAAAGTTCCGTTTGTAACAAGAAAACTAGTCATATTTTTTTTGTGAATTTCATTTATTAGTTCTGGTAATTTTGGATACATGCCGGCATCTCCTGTTAAGCTTAAAGCTATGTGCTTTGGCTTCATGCTTTCATCTAATTTTTCTTTAACAACCTTATCATAGCCATAATAGCCGATTAATGCGTTTCTTTGTTCTCTGATGAATCCTTCAACTATATCTTTAGGATTGTCTAGGAATTTTACTTTTTTTAGGTTATAATCAATGTCTCTCCAGCACCAAGCACATCTTAAGTTACAAACATCTAAAGTAACTGAAGCTTGAATGCATTGCCAGCTATTTATACCATAAAAAGTATGCTTGTAACAATTTCCATTTCCCTTTATTGAACTCTTACAGAAATGGCATAGTTTAATAGCAGAGTGATTTCCAATTATCCTATAACCTTGCTTAGCTAATAATTTTCTTCTTATTTCCAAGCTTTCATTTTCCAGGATTTTCTGTTTTAATGGTTCTTGTAAAACAACTAGTTTCATAAAAAAAGCAAAGAAAACAAAATTTATAAATTTTTTTAAAAAATAACAAAAAAAGAAAAATTATTTATCTTTTTCTTTTTGACTTTTTGCCTGATCTTTTCTTAGTCTTTCTTTTTTTAGCCATATTATCACCTCTTTAATGAATATTATTAATATTTTATAGTGGTTTTTTATTTAAATAGTTTTCCTTTTACTAATTTTTCAGAAAAATTTTTTGAAAATTCATAAAAATATTTTTTTCAACTTCCTCTTTGTCTAATTTTTTAATTTCTGAAATTTTTTCAATAGTTTTTTTCACGAAAATAGGTTCATTTTTATTTTCACCCAATGGAGGAGCATAGGGAGAATCAGTTTCTGTCAATAACTGATTGATATTTACTTTTTCACAGACTAACTGGAAGTGCTGCAACCTGTCAATATTACATGGGATTGAGAAACTCCATCCATTATCTTCTATTCTTTTGACTAATTTCATACTTCCAGAAAAAAAGTGCATAACAATATTCTTGTGTTTGCAACTTTCCAGTAACTCAACACATAAACTTTCTGCTTTTCTTGAGTGAACAATTAAAGGTTTTTTTATTTTCTCACTTAGTTCTATTACTTTTAAAAAGACTTTTTTCTGCTCTTCTATTTTTGAATTTTCTATAGAGTTATCCAAGCCCACTTCAGAAATTGCATTTATTTTGTCTTTATTTTTCTTAATGAACTCTAATTCTTCGTCAACATTAAACTTTACTGGTTTTCTGCCAAGGTATTCTTCATCAGTTTGTATATCTACAGAATCAAATGGGTACATACCTAGGGCTGCTTTAACAACGTCATTATATTTTTTACTAATCTCCAAAACTTTCCTATTGGATTCTTTATTAACACCGCAACTAATAACCAGAACATTATTTTTTCTGCATCTTTCTATTACTTTGTCTAAATCAAGAGAGTATATCCTATGGTCAAGATGTGCGTGACAGTCTGTTAACATAGAATTAAACTAAACATAATTTGGTTTATATTATTTACTAAAAGATCAAACCAATAAGAAAGCTGAAAAATTTTGATATCCAAGGTAATAATTTAGCTAGCCATGGCAATAAGTTTATGAATATTAATAGTAGAAGTATGAAACTTACAAAAGACCATATTTTTCTTGATTTTTTTTCATCTTTTGTTATGCCAAGTAATAAAGAATAGAACATTCTTCCGCCGTCTACTGGTCCTAAAGGAAGTAAATTAAACAAGCCAACACCAATGTTAACCATACCTAACCACATTATTAATAACTGGAACCAGTTGAAAACTTTTCCCAATGATTCATTATATCCTTGTCTTATCTTTGTCTGTAAATTTATATTAATACCAATCAGCCCCCTATTGCTTTTTTCATCTTTTACAGCTTTAATTATAAACTCGCCTTGATCTGTGTTTAATATTACTGTGTTTTCAGGTTTGATTTCATTGAACATTTTTTCCAGAGAATTTATACTAGAACCAACTACTTTTTCTCCATTTAAGCTAATTATTTCAAAAGGGAGTTTTAATCCAGAAGATTCTGCCGGAAGCCCGGCTGTAAAATTATCTACTGTTAATTTATCAACAACAAATAAATTTCCTTGAATTGGGCTTATAATAAATAAAAACAATAATGAAAATAAAGCACCTAAAATTAAGTTTGAGTAAGGACCTGCTGAAAACATGCTCAATTGTGCTGTTTTGCTTGCTTTTGAGACTTGTTTTTCATCAGGTTCAACAAAAGCCAACAATATAGGGCCAATGAATCCAAAACCAGAGCTCTTAACTCTTAGTTTGTATAACCTTGCAATAACTCCGTGAGAAAATTCATGAACTGTTGCCACTATGAATATGGCAATTACCCAGTGCCAGAAACCTAGAACCGGTAAGCCTGGAATTTTAACTCCTGGCAATACTGGTGCTATTTGCGGAACTGCACCTTCAATGAAAATTAATTCAATAGTCCATTTCACCAATGAAAAAGCTATTAGCAACATTCCGGTAAAACCGAAAAATATTCCCGTATAACCAAAATATTTCATAAATCTGGGAAATCTATTGGCAATCTTATCCATTAATTTTAATCCAATCTTGGTTTTGTAAAGAGCAATTATTCTTGCCTGCACTTCCCATTTATCACGTGTTTTAAAAAAAATTAGAACTATGACACCATAAAATAATATTGCAAATAATAAATCTAAGTTCATTATCAACCTCTTATTAGCCCTTTTTGGAAAAGCGTTAGCGGAAAAATACTTATCAACCTTAAACTAAGTTGGGCCTGCTTTTGTCACTCCTTTCTTTATTGGCCTGAAATTTCTTTTACCGCATTTTTTACACTTTAATTCTTTTAAGTTAATCTTTTTCGGAATGCTCCTCATTTTAGTATTACAGCTTCTACATACATATACATTATGGAATAATCTTTTTGATGCTTCTGGAAACTTAACCATATTTATCCTCTTACTTCCTTCATAACTTTATCATTCAACACAATCCAGTATAATATTTCCTTACCTTCTGTGACTTTGTCTTCTAATTCTTCAGGAATTTTTAAATCAAAGGTTTCGTAATTCTCGTTGTCCATTACATTGGCAATATCATCATGAACGCTTAGAACTTGGGCATTTTTTTTCTCTATTATAGGAGAGAATAATTTTCCATGACCAGGCAGAACTATAATCTTTTTTTGCCCCTGTATCATCCCAACTGCTTCTATTCTCACTTTGGAATGGCCGTGTTTTCCTGGTTTTGATGTTTGCACGTCTCTAACAACACAAGCAATATCATCAATAATCACGTAGCTGCCTTTTTTTAAACTAGTAGCTATCACTTGTTTTGTTTCTGACATAGGTAATAAGGTGAAAATTTTATTTATAAGACTTTTGGTTTTTTAAATCAAAAATTTTAAAAACCAAGCAATAAAAGTTATAATGATGATTTTAAAAGAAAAAGATTTTATTGAGCTGGATTTTGTAGCCAGAGATAAAGAGACTAAGAAAATATTTGATTTAACTGATGAAAGTTTAGCAAAAAAAGAGAAGCTGTATAATAAAGATATGAGTTACGGTCCTGTGATAATCTGTTTGGGAGAAAATCAAATAATAAAGGGAATAGATTTCTTTTTGATTGACAAAGAGATAAATAAAGAGTATAAAGTAGAAATCAAGCCAGAGGATGGTTTTGGAAAAAAGGATACTAAATTGTTGAGATTAATACCATTAAAGATATTTAAAAAACAAAACATAGTTCCTTTTCCCGGACTGCAAGTGAATATAGATGGGTTGTTTGGAATTGTGAGAACTGTTTCTTCTGGGAGATCTATTGTTGATTTTAATCATCCTTTGGCTGGGCATTGGCTGATATATGATGTTAAAGTTAATAGATTAGTTACAGATGATAAAGAGAAAGTTAATTCTTTATTTAAGTTCTTCTTAAAAAATCCTGAAATTGATTTTAATGAAGGCAAGCTAGTGATAAAATCAAAAATAGTTGAGCCAATACAGAAAATGTTAGAGGAAAAGATAAAAAACCTTGTTCCTAATATAAAAGAAATCAAATTTGAGAATACGAAGGATAAAGTATAAATAAGTTTAAATATGTATAATATATTAGTTTTACTATGGTGCTACCTACAGATAAGAGGAAATCAACTGAAGAAATTGATAGAGAGCTAGAGGAGATATTAGCAAGGCAAAAAGCTAAGATAAAAGTTGTTGGTGCTGGCGGTGGTGGAAATAATACTATAAATAGGATAACTGAAGTTGGCATTATAGGTGCTGAAACCATTGCTTTAAACACAGATGCGCAGGACTTACTTTATTGCAATTCTGATCAGAAAATTTTAATTGGCAGAGAAGTTACTGGGGGATTGGGTGCTGGTTCTATACCTGAAGTTGGCGAGGAAGCTGCAAGAGAAACAGAGCATGAAATAAAATCCAAACTTCAGGGAGCTGACATGGTTTTTATAACTGCCGGAATGGGTGGCGGAACTGGAACTGGTTCTGCTCCTGTGATTGCTGAAATAGCTAAAAAACAGGGGTGTTTGACTGTTGCAATTGTTACTATGCCTTTTGAAATGGAAGGGGCAAGAAGAATTGAAAATGCTGTAAAAGGATTAGAAAAATTAGAGTCTAATGTTGATACTTTAATTGTTATACCAAATGATAAATTATTAGAATTAGCACCTGACTTGCCTTTGCAGACTGCTTTTAAAATTGCAGATGAGATTTTGACTAATGCTGTTAAGGGAATAGCTGAGCTAGTAACTAAAGCTGGTTTGGTAAATTTGGATTTTGCTGATATAAGAACTGTAATGGGAAATGGAGGGGTTGCTTTAATAGGCGTTGGTGAATCTGATACTGATAATCGGGCTGTTGAAGCTGTAAACAAAGCAATAGGAAATCCATTGTTAGATGTTGATATTTCCGGAGCTAATGGTGCTTTAATTAATGTATCTGGAGGACCTGATATGACTTTAGAAGAAGCAAAAAAAGTAGTTGAAACTGTTTCTAATAAATTATCTGATGAATCCAGGATAATATGGGGTGCTCAAATTTCAGAAGATTTAGCTAATACAATAAAAGTTATGCTGATTGTTACAGGTGTTTCTTCTCCGCAGATATTCGGGGCTAAGCAGAAAAGATCACAAATGCTGAAGAAAGAAATGGAATCTGATCTAGGGATTGAGTTTATTAACTAGAATGGAATCTATATATAAAGTAGGAGCAATTATTCTTAATGATAAAAAACAACTTCTTGTTGTAAGGAAAAAGTTTAAAGATAGAACAGAATATATAATACCAGGCGGGCGTCAAGAAAAAAATGAAACTGATCATGAAACATTAGCTAGAGAATTATTAGAAGAACTAGGAGTAAAAGTTGTTTCTAAAGAGTTTTTTGGTAAGTTTAATGAACTGGCAATATTTGAGAATATTCCGTTAATAATGAGTGTATATAAAGTGGAAATAGAAGGTATACCTAGGGCACAATCAGAAATAAAAGAATATGTCTGGATTGATAAAGATTATGAATCAAAAGGAATTTCCCTTGGTACGGTATTATCTAAACATGTAATCCCAAGACTTGTTAAAATAGGTGATATGTAATAAGAGTTAATCTAATTGAAGTTATCAAAAGATTTAAAAGAAAGGTAACGCTTTATTTATTATGTTTAATTTAAAAAAATTAATTATAGGAGTTATTATTTTAGTTATAGGTCTAATTTTAAAGTTTCCTAGTAAATATGAATCTTTACCACTGCAATATAGAATCTTGGGTTTGGGTCCGTATTTATCAGAAGCACAATACAACACAGTAAATCTAATTTCTTATATTCTTATCATTTTATCACTAGTTTATATCATATTTATAATATACAAAAAATAGTTAGTTCTAATCTTATTTTTTCTTAATCTTGTTAAGCTCTAATGATTCTCCTCCAATTGCCGTGATTCCTTTATCTCCTGTCCTAATTCTTATACAATCTTCCAAAGGCAAAACAAAAATCTTACCATCCCCTATATTTCCGGTTCTAGAACCCCTTATTATTGCTTTAACAGTACTATCAACAAAACTATCATTTACAGCAATTTCAATTTTAACTTTCCTTAACAGATTTACTTCTTCAATTACTCCCCTAAACTCAATTGGATATCCTTTCTGTTCGCCTGCTCCCCGAACATCTGTTACAGTCATTCTATATATCTTCTCGTTCCATAGTGCTTTTTTTACATCAGGAAGCTTTTCTGGCCTTACGATTGCAATGATATATTTCATTTCAATTATTTGCAGCAGATATTGGAAAGTCTGCATATGCTTCGGTATTATGCTCAGACAAGTCCAAACCTTTCAATTCCTCCTCTTTACTTACTCTTAATCCTATTATTAAATCAATTAATTTAAAGAAAAGCAACATAGTAACAAAAGTCCAAATGAACACAGCAATAACACCAATAAATTGACTTACTAATTGGGCTGTACCGCCGCCAAAAAATAGTCCATTAATCCCACCAAATTCTTTTTGTGCAAATAAGCCTACCGCTAATGTTCCCCATACACCATTTATGGCATGGCAAGAAATTGCACCAACCGGGTCATCTACTTTTATTCTGTCAAAAAAACTTACAGAGAAAACATATAATATCCCAGCTATACCGCCTATTATTAGTGAACTTAAAGGACTTACATTTGCAGTACCTGCAGTAATTGCAACCAATCCTCCGAGAGTTCCTCCTAATGTTAAACCAATATCTGGTTTCTTATACTTAATCCAAGAAGTAATTAATGAGCCTATTGCTCCAGCACAAGCTCCTAAAGTAGTAGTAACTGCAATTGTAGCAATACTCCAATTAGTTCCTGCAACAGTAGAACCAGGATTAAACCCATACCAACCAAACCATAATAAAAATACACCTAATGCTGCTAATGTTAATGAATGTCCTCTTATTGGTTTCATACCACCATTCACATATTTTCCTATTCTAGGTCCTAATATAATTGTACCAGCTAAAGCAGCCCACCCGCCAACACTATGAACAACAGTAGAACCTGCAAAATCAATCATAGGAACTGATAATTTGGCTAACCAACCACCACCCCAAATCCAGTGACCCACAACAGGATAAACAATGGCGCTTATCAATATTGAATATAGGATATAACCAATAAATTTTATCCTCTCTGCTACTGCTCCAGAAACTATTGTAGCAGCTGTTGCAGCAAAAACAACTTGAAACATCCAATAAGCATATTGCCATAGATCTGAACCATTTTTCGCACTACTTAGGAAAAATCCTTCTGTACCAAAAAATAGATTTCCAGCACCAAACATTATAGCATAACCTACAGCCCAAAAAGCAATTGCACCAAAACAAAAATCTATCAAATTCTTCATCATAATGTTACCCGCATTTTTAGCCCTAGTAAATCCTGTTTCAACCATTGCAAATCCAGCTTGCATCATAAAAACCAAAAAAGCAGCTATTAATGTCCAAACAAAATCAATAGATTTTGCATTATTTTCTGGTGTTGCTTCATAACCGAAAACTAGATTTAAGCTAAAAATTATAAATAAAAGTAGTAAATAAATTTGTTTAAGTTTCATTAACAAGATAAAAAATACAGTTCTATATATACTTTTCTTGATTTTTATTAAACATTTTAATGTTTTTTTAGAAAAATTTAAATATTTGTTTAATTTCAATGTATTTATTATATCAATATTAAACAATTAGAAATGAAGAAAGACCAATTAGACAAACAGATTTTGAATATTTTACTGGGAAACTCTAGATTATCATATAGACAAATAGCCAAAAAAATAGGGGTTTCTGCGGCTACAATAATGAACAGGATTAAATTGCTAGAAAATAATAATATAATTAAAAATTATACTGTATCTATTGACTATGAAAAAATGGGTTATGATATTGAAACTATTATAGAGATAAGAATTTCAAAAGGAAAATTATTTGAGGTTGAAAGAAAAATAGCAACACATCCTAATGTTTTTGCTGTTTATGACATAACTGGTGATTTTGATGCTATAATTTTAGCTAGATTTGAAAACAGAAGAAAAATGGATACCTTCTTAAAAAAAATACAAACCTATGATTTTGTTGAGAGGATTTTTACCAAAGTTATATTGAATACATTAAAAGAACAGCAAATAAAAGTTTAAAAATCCAAAACATTTAAAAAAGCCTTTTTTAAAGTAATTTATATGGTTACTCGTTTAATAAACTATATAAAGGAAATTGTTAGGGTTTTTAAAATAACAAAAAAGCCCAATAAGCAGGAATTTTCCGTTGTTGTAAAGGTTTCTGCTATAGGAATAGGATTAATAGGATTAATAGGCTTTATAATATATATAGGCTGGGAATTATTAAAATGATATTCA
The DNA here is from genome assembly GCA_964367445.1 of Candidatus Woesearchaeota archaeon. GTDB lineage: Archaea > Nanobdellota > Nanobdellia > SCGC-AAA011-G17 > JACPIM01 > JACPIM01. Next base: position 10,833 of record CAYIXS010000003.1, read on the forward strand.
CAATTAGGACAACTGCAAACAGGGAAGATCAGGTATTGGATTTTATTACATCTAATGTTCAAAAGAGGAATTTAAATGTTTATTCAGTCATAAGACCACATGGTTTAAGGGGATATATATTTATAGAAGCAGAAGACAAGCAAGCAGCTGAGGAAGCTTTTTATGGAATACCTTATGCCAAAGGTTTATTGCAAAGCCCTGTTGATTATAAAGAAATTGAAGCTATGTTAGAGCAAGTGAAGAAACAGGTTAATATACAAAAAAACGATATTGTTGAAATAATCTCTGGGCCATTTATTAGAGAGAAAGCAAAAGTTACAAGGATAAACCAGCAAAAAGAAGAAGTTGTAGTTGAATTATTGGAAGCAGCTGTTCCAATACCAATTACTGTAAAATTGGATGCTGTGAAAGTTATTAGAAGAGAGGAAGAGGAAAAAACTGGAAATGAGTAATGAGACTATAGATTTAATGATTGATGGAGGAAATGCTAAACCAAATGCTACTATTTCACAAAAGTTAGGGCCAATGAAGATGAATATAAGCCAAATAATGAGTGATGTTAATAAAAAAACAGAATCATTTAAAGGAATGCAAGTTCCTGTGAAATTATTTGTTGATACAAAAACAAAAGAGTATAAAATTGAAATTGGAACTCCGCCTACTTCAGAACTAATAAAAAAAGAAACAGGATTGCAGAAAGGATCTGGAACACCTGATAAACAAAAAGTAGCTAATATTTCTATTGAACAATGCATTAAAATTGCTAAGATGAAAATGGATGGAATGTATACTGATAATCTAAAATCTGCTTTGAAATCTGTTGTTGGTTCCTGTAATTCTTTAGGTGTTTTAATAGAGGGCAAGATTTCAAGCCAGATAAGAATAGATATTGATAACGGAGTATATGACAAAGAAATTAATTCTGAAAAAACTGAGGCTTCTGATGAGAAAAAGAAATTATTACAAACACAATTAAAAGAAGTTCAAGAAAGAATAACCAAAGAATTGGAAAAGTTAAAGGCTGCTGAAGCTGAGGCTGTGGGAGTTAAAGAAGAGAAGAAAGAAGAAGTTGTTGAGGGAACTCCTAAAGAAGAAGCAGCTACTGGTAAAGCTCCTCCGGGTAAAGCAGTTTCCGGTAAAGAAGCTAAATCTGCTGAAGTAAAAAAACCAGAAACAGAAAAAAAGAAATAAGTTTATAAACTATTTTCTTGCATATTCTTTGTATAGGGGCTGTGGTCTAACTTGGTCAGAATTCGAGGTTTGGGACCATAAGCAGAATACCTCGCGATCCAGGAAGAGTCTTTCTTATGAAGAAACGCTCGCGAAAGAAATTTTTCCCGAGGCTTTTTTTAAAAAAGGCTCTTGGAAATTCAAATCCTGGCAGCCCCAATTTTCAATAAGAAACATTTAAAAATACAAAATCAAGGTTGGTTCATTATGGCAACAAAGAAAGTCGGGTCTACTGGAAGATTTGGAGCTAGATATGGTAAAACTATAAGGCAAAGAATTTTAGCAGTTGAAAAGAGACAAAAGAAAAAACAGCTTTGTCCCTATTGTAAAAGATTGACTGCAAAAAGAATTGCTTTAGGAATCTTTTTATGTAAAAAATGTAATTCAAAATTTACTGGATCAGCTTATCATGTTTAAGGGGTGAAGGTTTATATGATAAATTATAAATGCATAAGTTGCGGAAAAAAGATTAAGGAAGAGTATATAAAGAAGAAGATTAGATGTCCGCATTGCGGATCTAAAATAATATATAAAACTAGGTCAATAACTACAAAAGTAAAGGCAATTTAAAATGGCTGAGGAAAATAAAGAAATGGAAGAGAAAATAGCTGAATTGCAAATGATTGAGCAGAATTTACAACAGCTATTATCACAAAAACAAAGCATACAAGTGCAGCAAATAGAAACAGAGAATGCTTTAGAAGAATTAAAAAAACAAACAACTAAAGAAGTATATAAAATCGTAGGCCAGATATTGATAAATTCTGATAAAAAAGAAGTAGAAAAGGATTTAAATTCCAAAAAAGAAATCTTTTTACTTAAAATTAAGAATATTGAAAAACAAGAGGAAAAACTAAGAGAAAAAGCCAAGGAAATCCAGAAAGAAGTCTTAGAGAAGATGAATAAAAAATGACAGAAGAAAAAATAATCATTGTTTTGCAAAGATTGTGTCAAATTGAGGAAGATGTTTCTGTGCCTAGAAATGTCAGGTGCAGAATAAAAAATGCGATTGTCGCATTAGAAGATAATAACAGGCAGACAGATGTAAAAATAGATAAGGCTTTGGAAGAATTAAGCGAAGTTGATAATGATCCAAATATACCGGTTTATACTAGAACTCAAATTTGGAACATAGTTTCAACACTTGAATGTAAATAAGGCTTAAACTTAGGTATTTTTATACTACTGGTTAATTTAAAAAAAGCGAATAGAAATATTTATATATTGGTTATAGCTTTTTATCTATAAATAAATGTGAGAACTTCAAAATGGGTACATTTTCGAGAATTAAAAACAAGATTTTGGGCACTGATATTGATTATTCTGAGGAATTTACAGATGATTATGTTGAGATTGACACTAAAAAAGATGTTGGCAGAAAATCAAAAGTGGTTGTAAGGCCATTTATTATTGGTGAGTTTACTGATGTTAAAGAAGCTTTAGATGCATTAAGAGAGGGGTATACTATTGCCTTGATCAATATAAAACCAATAAGAGATAGGGACATAGTTGAATTAAAAAGAGCAATTAATAAATTAAAGAAAACCTGTGATGCTATTGAGGGAGATATAGCTGGTTTTGGTGAAGACTGGATTGTTGTTACACCAAGTTTTGCACAAGTGTATAGAACTTCTGAAACTGAAGAAGTTAAGGAATAATTTCTTAAATTTTAGTAATTTAGAAAATTATTTAAGCAAAGTTATAGTTTGCTATTCTATGATAATAACTGTGTTGGGTACTGGAAGTCCTTCCAGAGAAGAGTATGATGAAGCTTATGAATTAGGTAAGAAAATAGCAAAAGGTGGTCACATATTAAAAAATGGTGGTTATGCTGGAATAATGGAAGCAACGGCTAAAGGTTGTACTGAAAACGGAGGAAAGGCAATTGGGGTTTGCATAAAGGGACATTCAATAGCTTATGCAAAAAAACCTAATTCTTTCTTATCAGAAGTAATAATTAAAAAAAATTTAACTGATAGATTAAAAGAACTATTAAGATACTGATCTAATAATTGTTATGCCTGGAAAAATAGGTACCTTAGAAGAGTTTTTTAAAGCTTGGGTTGAAGCAAAAATTACAAATAAAAAAGGAAAACTTTATGTTGTTGGTGAAAAAAATAAAAGGCTGATAAAAATTTTCTTAGCGATAATAATTTTATCAATCCTGACGAATTCTTCTCTTATATACGATTAGTAGATAGTATTGATGATTTAGATTTTTTAAGGTAGCATTGATTGATGTTTCTGGTACAATTTTCTTAAACAAAACCTTTTTAAATTTATTTCATTGATTTTTTAGTATGGATAAATTAGAAAATCAGCAATGTCCGATATGTTTTAGCAAGAATTTGACTTTGACTGAAGATGAATCTGAGATTCCTTTTTTTGGAAAAGTATATTTATTTTCTATGGATTGCAGTGCATGCAAATATCATATGTCTGATGTGGAAGCTGAGAAAGGAAAAGAGCCAACAAAGTATACTTTTGAAACAAGCTCTGATAAGGATATGAACATAAGAATAGTAAAATCATCTACTGCAACGGTAAAAATTACAACATTAAAAATGTCAATGGAACCAGGAGCTGCTTCAATTGGATTTATCAGCAATATTGAGGGGTTGTTAGATAAGTTTAAAGAGATAATTGAACAGGAGAGAGATAATGCTGAAGAAGAGGAAGTGAAAAAAAATGCTAAGAATTTGTTGAAAAAGATATGGAAAGCTAAATTGGGAGATCTTTCAATTAAGATTATTATTGAAGACCCATCTGGGAATTCTGCTATAATTTCTGAAAAGGCTAAAGTTGAAAAATTAAAGAAATGAAACGTTTGTTTATACCTGCCAGAGTGAAAATAGATCTAAATGCAATCCTAAAAAAAGTAAAAATAAAAGAAAAAAAAGTTGGTCTAATAACTACTGTGCAATTTGATGATGAAGTAAGAAAAATAAAAAATGATAAATTTATTTATGGCGGACCAATACTTGGATGCAACATAGATAAGATATTACCTATAAACAATAAAGTAGATGCTTTTCTTTATATCGGGAGTGGTGATTTTCATCCTCTTTCGTTAGCTAAATTAAATAAACCGATTTACATAGCAAATCCTTTAACAAACAAGTTTAGTAAAATATCGGAAGATGAAATAAAAAAGCTAGGAAAACAGTTGAAAGGTAAAATAATAAAATACTATAATGCCAATAAATTAGGAATTATAGTTTCAACCAAACCTGGCCAGAACCTATTTTTTCAGGCTTTAAATTTACAAAAAAAATTAAAAAAACCATCTTTTTTATTTATTTGCAATGATCTAGATTTAAATGAATTAGAGAATTTTCCAGATATTGATTTGTGGATCAATACGGCTTGTCCAAGAATAGAAGGCAAAAACGTTATAAATATGTCTGATTTACCAAAAGAGTAATGATTTCAATAGAGGAAATAGCAGCTTTTTGTAAAAGAAGAGGATTTATTTACCCGAATTCTGAGATTTATGGTGGTCTGGCTGGTTTCTTCGATTATGGCCCTTTGGGTGTTGAATTAAAAAACAATATTAAACAGCAATGGTGGAAATTTCATGTGCATTCAAGATCAGATATTGTTGGCATTGATGGTTCTATAGTAACGCATCCAAAAGTTTGGGAAGCGTCTGGACATGTTGCTTCTTTCTCAGATATTATGATTGAATGTGAAAATTGCCATGAAAAATATAGGGCAGATCAGTTAATTGAGGATCAATTGAAAATTAAAGCAGATGGACTTTCTGCTGATAAAATGAATTCTTTGATGAAGAAAAATAAATTAAACTGCCCTAATTGTAAAAAAGATAAATTATCGGAAGCTTCCAAATTTAATTTAATGTTTCAAACATATGTTGGTCCTAAGAAAAGCGAAGAATCAATTGCGTATTTAAGACCTGAAACGGCTCAATTGATGTTTGTTGATTTTAAATTGGTACAAGAAAATGCCAGGTTAAAATTGCCTTTTGGCATAGCTCAAGTAGGAAAAGCATTTAGGAATGAGATTTCTCCAAGGAACTTCTTGTTTAGATGCAGAGAGTTTGAACAAATGGAAATAGAGTATTTTGTTCATCCTGAAAAAAGGGATGAATGTCCTTATATTGAAGATGTTCTCAATTATGAATTATTGGTTTATTCAGAAGAGATGCAGAAAAATAATTCCAAGCCAAAAAAGATGAAAATTTCTGAAGCTTTAAAGAAAAAAATAATAAAAAATCCCTGGCATGCTTATTGGTTGGCTACTGAACATAAATGGTTTGTTTCTTTAGGAGCAAATAAAGATAATTTTAGAATAAGGCAGCATTTAAAAGATGAATTGTCACATTATTCTTCTGATACATGGGATTTGGAGTATAATTTCCCATTTGGCTGGAAAGAATTACAAGGAATTGCAGATAGATCTGATTATGATTTACAGCAGCATATGAAACATTCTAAGAAAGATTTGTCTTTGTTTGATGAGGAGTCAAAGGAAAAAATAGTTCCGCAGGTAATTTCTGAGCCTTCTTTGGGTGTTGATAGGACGTTTTTAGTTTTTTTATTTGATGCTTATAATTATGATAAAAAAAGAGAGAATGTTGTTTTGAAATTAAATCCAAAATTAGCCCCATTTAAGTTAGCTATATTCCCTTTATTATCTAATAGACCAGAACTAGTGGAAAAATCAAAAAAAGTATTTGATTTATTAAAAGAAGAATTCACTTGTTTTTATGATGATTCTGGTTCAATTGGGAGAAGATATTACAGGCAAGATGAAGTTGGAACTTTATATGGGGTAACAATTGATTTTGACTCTTTAAAAAAAGAAGATATAACGGTTCGTGATAGAGACAGTACTAAACAGATAAGAGTAAAAATAAAAGATTTAAAAGAAACTGTTAAAAAATTATTAAATAACGAGATAAAATTTGAAAAGGCGGGAAAATTAATTTAATTTTACAAATCTTTAAATATAGAAATATTAATTGATTTCTTATCGGGCCAGTCGTATAATCCGGTTCAGTACCTTACCATGGCATTTAAAACCATAGTGGTAGGAATCTGGGTTCAAATCCCAGCTGGTCCATAAACCGAAAAGAGGTTAAATCATGAGGATACTATATGGCTTGGCTGGGGAAGGATTTGGTCATAGTTCTAGAGCAAGAGAAATAATTCCCTATCTTCAAAAGAAAGGCCATAAAGTTAAAGTAGTCACTTATGGTCAGTCAGTGAATGTACTTAAAAAAGAAGGTTTTGATGTTTTCAAGATTTACGGAATGCATCTTATCTTTGATAAAAATAAACTAAATTATAAAGAAACTTTAAAAGAGGGATTAACAAATTTCTTGTCTAATGCAAAGAAGGCTAAAAAAATCTACTCTCTAATGAAAGAAAATTTTGACTTATGTATAACTGATATGGAGCCTTTAGTTTCTATGCTTTCAAAGTGGTATTCTTTGCCCCTATTGAGTATTGATAATCAACATAGGCTAGTAAATTTGAAACTTAAAATTCCTGAAAAATATCAACAAGACTATTTATTAGCAAAACACATTACAAATCTTTTTGCTTCTAGAGCAGATTATTATATAATAACAAATTTTGGTAAGGCAATAGTAAAAAAAGAATATAAGAAAAATACTTTTTTAGTTCCACCAATTGTTAGAAAAAGCATCAGAGAATTAAAAAGACAAAAAAACAATTTTATCTTAGTTTATTTGACTAAAAAGAATTATGAAATTACAAATATTTTAAAACAAATAGATGAGCATTTTGTTGTCTATGGTTTTGATATTGAAAAAAAAGAAAAAAATCTTGTTTTTCACAAAACAGGAGATAACTTCTTAAATGACTTGAGTAAATGTAAAGCAATTATTGCTACTTCTGGATTCACACTTATTTCAGAATCACTTTATTTGAAAAAGCCGTATTTTGCCATACCACTAAAAGGGCAATTTGAGCAGGTTTTCAATGCTTTAATTTTAAAAGACTCCGGGTTTGGAGATTATTCTGAGGATGTATCAAAAGAAGAGCTAGTCTTATTTTTAAAAAATACCAAAAAATATGAAAAAAGTTTAAAAAGATATAAGTTTGATCATAATCTATTATTTAAGATATTAGATATAGTTTTAGAGAAAATTCAAAATGGAAAATGATTGTATTTTTTGTAAAATTGTAAGTAAAAAAATATCTGCGGATATTATATATGAGGATAAAGACACTTTGGCTTTTTTAGACATAAAACCAGTTAATCCTGGACACTTATTAGTAATACCAAAAAAACATTATAAACTTATGATAGATACGCCAGATGATGTTCTTGCTGCTGTTTTTGCTAGATCTAAAAGACTTATGAAAACTTTACAAAAGGCCACAAAGGCAGATTTTATAGCAGAGGCTGTAGTGGGCCTAGATGTCCCCCATTTTCATGTTCATTTAGTACCTAGGTATTTTAATGATGGAATGGCAAATTTCTGGCCCACAAAGAAATACAAGGAAGGTGAAGCTAAAGAGATAGTTAATAAAATAAGAAATCTTTTATGAATTATAATTTGAGCCAAAAGAAACGCATAATCTTGACTAAAGAATTCAATGTTTGTCAATTATAAACAGTCTGTGACTAGATGAGCATTAATGCATTATTTTTGTCGTAAACTATTACTAAGAAAAGATTATAAATATAAAATTAAGAATTATTTATATGAAAAAGAGGTTTTTAATAATATTTATTTTAATAATATCTGTTTTTTCTATTAAAGCTGAAAATTATGATAATGTAAAAGAAACACAATTAAAATTCACAATCGGATCTTATTTAAACATTCTTGATTCTGGGAATAATCCTAGTTTAGAGCGGCTAGAGGTTTTTTTGAAATTATATCCTAGAGAAGATTTTAGACAAAAAGTGGTTGATTTTAAAGTTAGATCTAATCCAAAAGCAGAGACTAGTTTTAACAGTGTAGTTTACTACAAGTGGAATGTTCTTACTAATAGGTATGAATATGGTGTTGATTCTGATGTTAATGTGAAGAATGTATTTAATAGCATGAAGTCCCAAGTTAAGTTTCCCTTTACTAATGATCTAAATATGGATGGTTTTTTAGGCGAGACTGAATTTATTGATATAAATGAGGAGATAAGAGAAAAAACTAATGAAATTATAACTGGGGAAACTGATTATTATGTTGCTGTTTATAAAATTGGTGAGTGGGTAAGACAGAATGTAAAGTATGATCTAAGTACTCTAACTGCTGAAACTGTGCAGAAATCAAGTTGGGTTTTGAAAAATAGAAAAGGAGTTTGTGATGAAATTACTAATCTATTTATTTCTATGTTAAGAAGTGTTGGGATACCTGCTAGATTTGTCACGGGAACGGTTTATACAGAAGCTATTGGTGGCTTTGGAAATCATGGGTGGGCAGAGGTTTATTTCCCCAATATCGGTTGGGTTCCGTTTGATGTTACTTTTGGACAATATGGTTGGGTTGACCCTACCCATTTAAAATTAGCTGAGACATCTGACTCTGGAGAAAGCAGTGTTGATTATAAATGGCTTAGCAGCAATATTGAGATTAAGCCAGAACATTTAAGATTGGATACAAAAATAAAAAGTAGTGGTGGGAGATATAGTAGTTTAGTAAAAGTAAGTATACTGCCTTTAGAAAAAATGTTTAGATTTGGAAGTTACTTGCCTGCATTAGTTAATATACAGAATTTACAGGATTATTATCTAACTACTAGGATTAGTTTAACCAAAGGTCCAAGCCAGGTTGAAGGAGATAATAGCAAAATTATTTTATTAAAACCAAAAGAAGCAAAAACAGTTTATTGGCTAATGAAATTACCTGGTGATTTAGAGAAAGATCTGCTTTATAGTTCTATTATTGAAGTTAAAGAGACTTTTGGAGATAAGGATGTTACTACTATTACTTATTCTAATGATGGGAAGTATTATACGTTGGATGATATAAATAAAGTTGTTAGAGGAATAGAGGAAGAGGAAAATAAAGAATTCTTTTTTGATCTTTATATAGAATGCGAGGAAGATGATAAGGAATATAGGACAGGAGATAAGGTAAAAGTAAAGTGCGGATTCAAAAATAGCGGCAATACTAAATTAAATGGCATAAAGATTTGTTTTAATAATGAATGCGACCTTGAAAATTTTGATATTAATGAGAAGAAAGAATTTACTAAGGAAATTGATGCAATTGACAGCGTAATAGTTACTGCTGAGAATAATGAATTAATAAGAAAAAAAGTTTTGAAATTTAATTATGTCAAAATTCCTAAATTGTTAATAACTAAAGTAAGGCCTGAAAAAGTTGATTATGATGTTAATACTGAGGTGATATTTTCTTTAAGCTCTAGCATTAAAGCGTATGATATTGAAATTGATATTAAGGGATATAAGCCGTTATATATAGATGAATTAGATGGTGAAAAAGAAATTAGCTTGAATATTAATTCTAAGAGTTTAAAAAATGGGTTAAAACTGAAGATTAAGTACAAAGATGAAAAAGGAAATGAATATCAGTATGATTGGAACTATCCTTTTGTTGTTGAGAAAATACCTTGGTATATTAAATTATTTGATAGGGTTGGGTTTTAATCTTATTTTGTCGGATTAACTACTTTGCCCAAGAATAAGATATTTCCAGTTTTTCTTTCTTGAATTATGAATATAAATGGATGGTCTGCTCTAAAGACTTTTCTTTGCATAACTGCTGCTTTTCCCATTATAACTGCTGTTGCGGCAGCGGCTTCTGTTCCTTCTTCATCAACTTTAACGAATGCCTGATGAATTACTGCATCAATAAAAAGACTCTTTGTTCCATCCATTCCTGAAAAATCAGCATTACCAAAAGCAGTTGGCATTCCCATTTTACTAAGAGTTTTCTTCATAAAATATTTTGTATCAAATTCAAATTTTGGCAAGTAAATAGCATCTAATTTATCTTCTTTCATTTGACTTTTCCATTCTTCCAGTTTTTCTGGTGTTAAAGATGGTTCTATAGCATCAAGATTTTCTGTTGGTAATAGTATTAACATTGAAATTTCTTCGCCTTTGTAAGGCAGTTCTAAAATCTGCAAATCTCCTAAATCAGCATAATTAAATTTTGTTTTATCATTTTTCATATACATCATAGGGGTTTTAATGATGTTGGTAGCACTTATTCTAAAATCTTGGTCATTAGTATCTGATTTATCAAATTCCCACGTCCAAGTTCCTTTAAAATAAATAGCATTTGTTAGTACAAGTACAGTAGAGGCATCAAGAATTCCCTTAGGAATTAAATCTTTGATTTTATTATTTGTTTGTTCTTCTATAAAAGCATTAATAGTTTGCCTTGATTTTTCTGTTTCTCTAACAAAATCAACATTTGCTGCTTTTCCTCCATAATATTTTTCTACGGTTGAAAGATACTCATCTAAAAATTTATAATCCTGCTGAGCCCATAAGGCGTTTCCAGTGCTTAATTTGTAAGGTTTATTTTTTTTATTAATCTCATTGTAAATTGCCGCAAAGTTTGTTCTTAAAATATTATTTTCTGGAAAATGAAAAACAGACTTCATTTCATCTGCTGTTTGCCCCCTTGCGCCTTCATAAGTCATTGCTAAAGCAGCGGAGATACTATAAGGAGAATAAAATATATTTCCATCTTCAGATTTATCTAATTCAGAATAAAGATCAAAAGCAAATTGATTGTTTGCATTCACAACTTCTTTGATTCCTTGGGGTGTTGAACCTGTGTCCTCTGTTTTTGGTGGTTGATTTGGTTGATAAGGAAAAAGGAACAATATAGTTGTAGCTGTTGCTACTCCAATCATTATAAGCAGTATCACAATAATTAAAATTTTTTTATTCATATTGAAAATGATAGCTTTCTTGTTATTTAAATGTATTTATGATTTCAGATTGATTTGTAGTCTTAGTAACTTTTAGCTACATAAACAATGTGCTTGGCTTCTTTATTACAGATAATGCATTTCTGACTTAATTTTAGTTTTTCTTCCTTAGGATAGAGAGTACCACAGATATTTCCTCCATCTGTTTCTGTCTTTAAAATATCTGCGCATTTTTCCCCATCTTTTTCTATGGAACAAAATGGAACCTTAATAAAACCACGATATTCCACGATCAATTTTTTTAATTCATCTAGGGATTTTGCCTCTCTGGTGTTATTTTTAAAATAAATGTCTGCTCTTTTTTTGATATCATCGTCTATTTTTTTAGAAAATTTTGGAATACTTAGCTCTAGATCTTTTATTCTGATTACTTTTTTTGTTTTTTCTGTTCTCAATATTATTGAGAGTGATTTGTTTTTTATCTCATTGGGTCCTATTTCTATTCTTATCGGAACCCCCATTAATTCCCATTTGTTATATTTAAATCCTGGTGTCTGTTCTGAATTATCGAATTTACTTCTATAATTTTGTTTTTTTAGTTTTTCTTCTAATTCTTTGCATAGTTTAATAATCTTTTCCGATTCTTCTTTTTTCTTAGTGAACGTAATTGGGATAATTATTACTTGTATTGGTGACATATCAAACGGTAGAATAAGTCCCTTGTCGTCACCATGAATTCCTATCAATGCTGCCATAATTCTCCAAATTCCTGGGCCGAAGCATGTCTGCCATACGAATTGCTCTTTTTCGTTTTTATCTATGACTTTTATATCATAAGCCCTTGAAAAGTTTTGACCTAAGTCATGAGTTGATGCTAATTGGTTTCTTTTTCCATCTGGCATTAATGTATCTGGTGTAAATGTATTGTCTGCTCCTTTGAACTTGTCCCACTGTGGTCTTTTAAAATAGAGAAAGGGGAGTTTTATTTTGTGTTGAATTACTTTTTTGCATGTTTTTAAATCAAGTTCTATCTGATTAAGTGCTTCTTCATGAGTATTAAAAACATCATGAGATTCAAAAAATAGAAATTCTCTACCTCTTAGAAATGGTCTGGTGGTCATTTCATTTCTGAAGACAGAGAGTCTACTTTGGTAGCCCTTGAATGGTAATTCTTTATGACTTCTGAACCATAGTGAGTATAGGGGGTATATCTGTGCTTCTCCTGTTGGTCTTAGAGCAAACCGTTCTTCTAGTTTACTCTCCCCTGCTTCTGTAATCCAAAATACGTTTGGGGTAAATCCAGCATGTTCTTTCTCTTTTTTTAGATCTTTTTCTTTAACTGCTATAGGGAATAGGAATGGAAGGTGGTTTTGATTTTCTATTTCTTCTTCAAGGTATTCATATATCTTTCTTATTATAAAAAAGCCCCATGGTCTATGAACTATGAACCCTTGGATACCAAACCTTATATCTGCCAGTTCTGCTTTTTGAACAATTTGGGTATACCATTCTGAGAAATCTTCTGTTTTTTTTACTGTTAATCCTTGAATTTCTTTTTTGCTCATCTTTTTGTATTTTCTTTTATTTGTTTAATATCGTCTTTCATTATAGAAATATCTTTTTTTATTATATCAATGTTTTTCTCCGCTCCAATTAAGCCATGAGCCATGTTATCTTGCCTAGTTTCTATCTTATTTATTTTTTCAACTGCAAAACTTGTTTTTTGAAAATTATTTCCTAAAATAATACCCAAGCTTATTATGGCTATAATTCCTGAAATGATTGGCAATACTTCGAGGAATAATGGTGTTTGTATTAAACCTGAGAGTTTTGCTATTATCCACAGTACTGTTATAATTACTGCAAGCCAAAATATCCAATACCAAAAACTTAATTCTTTTTTATTCATCTTTTATTTTGTAATATAACCTTCTGTTATTTTTTCCTTTGTTTTCAGCA
>CAYIXS010000004.1:0-22910 GCA_964367445.1 Candidatus Woesearchaeota archaeon
TAATTAAAGATCCTGAAATAAGGATAGCACAAGAAAGGAGCTTAGTGGCTTTTTTAAAAACTTTTGAAGGCGTTGAGAGAGGTAATCTGGAAGCTATTCAAGAAAGATTATTTGAAAGACACCCTTTATATATTGGAAAAAGAGAAGAATTTGGAGGAATTTAAAATGACAGAAAAAAAACAAAGAATTGAAGAGGTGTTTATTTTCGATCAAATAAGGTTACCTATGAGTGCATTTAGGGTTATACATGACGAGTCTAAACGAGAGGATAGAGAAGAGGCTACCGGATTATGGGATAAAGCTTTTGAGGCATTATTGGATGAAAGAAGAAGGCAAATAGCTTCAGACCCTAGATATTTTGATGGTCATCTCTTATCTTTTGATTTTCTCAACAATGGAGATGGGCCAAGTAGGTTAATGGGTGTTAGAGACACGAGATATAGTACACATAAAACTATGGAGGCTAGATTATTAGCTGATCCTAGCTCAGGAAATAGATTAACTAGGACTCAAAATGTAGTTGCTTTTGTTGAAACTGCTGATGGAAAAATAGTTTTAGGATATAGAAGCGGTAGTTCAGAAGATTTTGGTGGTATGTACTTGCCTCCTGCTGGATTCTCTACACATAAGGGAAAAGTTGGAGAAGACTATTTTGGTGAATTGTCCAAAGAAGAAATCCGTGAGGAAATTGGGGTTGATCTAAAAGAAGGGCGTATGTTATATCTTGGGTTTGTTGGTGGTACTGATACTAGATGTACTTCTGTTTTAACATATACTAAACTAAATCATACTAGCGAAGAGGTAGAAAAATTATTTCGAGCATCAAATGAAAAGTTGAGAAGTGCAGGAAAACGGTTGGAACATGACCATTTAATTTACTTACCAATTGGCCAATCTGATGTTGCTGCTTTTTTAGCTGGCGATTATGACGGTGAATTAAATCAATATGCACATATTGCTTTCGAAAATGGAGTCTTTGCACAAGGACCAGAATTGGTTTTGGGAAAGTCCTATCAACAAATTGGAGAGGGAATTGGTGGTTTTATAAATCTTATGGGGATTTTGTCGGGTTGGGATGCAGCTAATGAGTTAGAAAGGGGTGTTAAGGAGAGCGGCATAGTTGGAAGAATATCTCATATAGAACCCAATAGTAAACTTTTGTATAATAAGGATATGCCACTTTAAGTATAATGAATAATCCTTTAATATCTGTAATAATAAACAACTGGAATGGGAAAGAAGATACTATAAGAGCCATAAATTCTTTTTTAAATAGCTCTTATAAAAATATCGAAGTAATTTTTGTTGATATGAATTCTGAGGATGGAAGTTTTGAGGAGATTTCTAAAATAAAAAATGTTAAGGCTATACAAGTAGGAGCTAACTTAGGTTTTGGTAATGGGATAAATTTTGGTTACAAATACGCTAAAGGAGATTTTATTTTTACCTGTGACTCTGATGTTGAAGTTGGAAAAGATTGTTTTAAAAAATTAGTTGAAGCTGCTGAAAAAAATCCCGGAATCAGCATATTTGCTCCTGTAGAATACAATAGAGAAGATAGGAAAACAATACAGCTTTTGGGAATGTCTATAGATTTTTTAGGCTATCCTTATCCTATGCACCATAAGACTAGCTTAGAAGAAATTAAAGATGAAAAAATATTTTATTTTTCTGGCTCTTCTTTGTTTATTAGAAGAAAGGTAATTGAAGAAATTGGTTTATTTGACAAGGATATTTTTATGTTTGCTGAAGATCTGGATTTTTGCTGGAGAGCACAATTAGCTGGATACAAATTTAAATTAGTAAAAGATGCTGATTTTTATCATAAAGGAGGTGCTAAAGTTGGAGATAAAAAAGAAAAACTAACTTATAATGTAGTAAGAAAAAGATATTGGACAGAGAAAAATTTATTACATAACGTGCTGAAGAATTTTCAATTTTATACTTTAATTTTGAATTTGCCTTTTTATTTCTGTTCTAGTTTGGCTGAAATGATTTTCTTTTTAGCACAAGGAAAACCTTTGGTTTCATTAGCATATATTAAGTCTTGGTTATGGAATGTTAAGAATTTTGATAAAATAATTAAAAAAAGAAGAGAAATAAGGAAAATAAGAAAAGTTTCTGATTTTAAGCTATACAATAAACTTTATTTTGGCTCTGCCAAGTTATTTACTGCTAGGAAAGAGGTTGTTAAGGTTTTAGATTAATGTAACTCTTTTACCATTTTTTCTAGTACGCCCTGTCCAGCTACCAATATGTTTGCTCTTAGTAAACTTTCAAATGTTCCAGCATCTGTCCAGTACCCATCTACTAAACCAAACTGCATTTCTCCCATCCTTATATAAGCGTTGTTTACATCTGTTATTTCCAATTCTTTTCTTTTAGAAGGCTTAAGTGATTTAATAATACCAAAAACTTTTGGGTCATATACATAAAGTCCTGTAACTGCATAATTTGTTTTTGGTGTGCTTGGTTTTTCTTCTATCCCAACAACCATATTGTCTCTTATTTCTGCAACACCAAACCTTTGCGGATCTGGAACTTCCTTTAGGAAAATTTTAGCACCATGCGTAAAACTAGAGACGTCAAAAGGCCTTTCAAAAATATTATCTCCTAGTATCACAACAAGGCTATCTTTGTCAGCAAAGTCTTCAGATAAACCAAGAGCCTGAGCAATACCGCCTGCTTCTTCTTGTATTTCATAAGCAAACCTCATACCAAAATCCCTTCCACTTCCTAGTTGGCTTAATATGTGCCCGCAATGCTCTCTACCAGAAACGATAAGAACATCTGTTAAGCCCATTGATTGTAATGTTTGTATAGGATAATAAATCATGGGCTTGTTATATACAGGTAAAAGGTGTTTATTTGTTACGCCTGTCAAAGGCAATAGTCTTGATCCTGTTCCTCCGGCAAGAATAATTCCTTTCATAACTTAAAAGCAGAATTCTATGTTTTTTAAACTTATACAGCTTGGAAAATATAAATTCAGCTAATTGGATTATTAAATTGAAAAGTTTATTAAATTTTCCTTTCTTTTAGTATTTATGATTTTTATAATAATAACCGCATTTAAGGAAGAAAAAACTATTGGAAATGCTATTGAAGCAATATTAAAACAAACAAATAATAAAAATTTTAAAATTATTGTGACTGCGCCTGATGAAGAAACAGGAAAAATTGCTAAAGTATATGAGAGAGAATATACTAGGGTGAGATATATTAAGGATGAAGGAAAAGGAAAGCCTGCCGCATTAAATGTGGTTTTTAGCTGGATAAAAAATAATTTTCCCATTGATAAACAAAGGGATATACTTATCTTAACTGATGGTGATATTTATATTGGTAATAATGCTATAAGTGAAATTTTGGAGAAGTTTAATGATCCTGAACTTGGTGTTGTTAGCGGTAGACCTATTTCTTTGAATTTGAGAAAGGATAAATGGGGGTATTATAGTCATTTATTAACTGATATTGGAGCTCATGAAACCAGATTAAAAAGAATAAAAGAAGGAAGGATGATTGTTTGTTCTGGTTATTTATATGCTTTTAGGGTTGGCTTAATCAATAAAATTGCTGAAAATGCTTTGTCAGAAGATGCATTGATTTCACATTTAATATATGAAAAAGGATATAAAACTGGATATGCTGAAAAAGCCCTGGTTTTTGTGAAGTATCCTGATAATTTTAAGGATTGGATAAAACAGAAAAGAAGAAGCGCTGGTGGATATAATCAGTTGAAATATTTTGTTAAAGAAAAAGAAAGAATGAGGTCTTTTGCTAAGGAAACAAAAAGGGTATTTAGTATTTTTAGTTATCCTCAAAATATAAAAGAGTTTATATGGACCTTTGAGTTATTATTTTATAGATTATATCTGTGGTTGTTAATTTTTAGGGATATTAATATAAAGAAAAAGAGTTTTAAAGAAATATGGGTTAGGGTTGAGAGTACCAAATGAATGAAGAAAAAATAAGAGAATGGTTAAATGATAAATGTAATTTAGGTTTTTTATTAGTTTTACTTGGCTCAATTATTCTCAGAATTTATTATTTTTTTCTCACGAAAATACAGCCCTTGTGGTATGACGAAAGCGACTATATCAGTATGGCTCTGCATTGGGCAACAGGAATTCCTTACTATGTAAATTCACAAAGACCTCCCTTACTGCCTTTTTTAGAATTTTTAATATTGAAAATTGGTGGCGGAGAAATTTTAATTAGATTTCTGATTATTTTAATTCCTTCAATTTTAGTTGTATCGCTAACTTATTTTGTTGGAAAAGAAATGTATAATAAAAAAGTAGGATTAATTGCAAGTATTATTATGGCTGTTTTCTGGGAAGCTTTGTTTAATACAACCAGATTGCATGTTGAGATTCCTTTATTATTTTTCACATATCTTAGTATTTTATTTTTTTGGAAAGGTTATATAAAAAAAGAAAAAAAACATTATGTTTGGTTATTTGGGGTTTTTTTAGCTTTGGCTTTTTTAACTAAATACACTATTTTTCTTGCTGGGTTCTCTTTTTTAATATTTTTATTAATAACTGAAAGATTTAAATTTTTTAAAAATAAAGATTTATGGATTGCTGCTTTATTATTCTTTATTATTTTAATTCCTTATTTTATGTGGTCTTATGCTTCATTTAATACTCCCTTCCCTTTTTTAAAAGCTGGCGGTAAGGGTGATGTTGGAAGATCTTTGATAGAATCTTCAAAGGAAATCTTTGGATATATTCCTTTTTTTCTTGGGTGGGCTTTTTTTATCATATTTTTAATTGGTCTGATTGCGTTGTTGGTTAAGTTATTTTTGGGTTTTGATCTTTTATTAAAAAGACAAGATAAAAGTATGGATAGTGATTTTTTTAATTTAATATTTATGATTATATTTTTGTTTTATTTTGCATTTATAATGAGAGGTGGGGAAGATAGATGGGTTCTGCCCATTGCTTTATCTTTGTTATTAGTAACTGGAAGAGGATTCTCAATTATATACGACTTAATAAAAAAATACAATAGATACGTTGCTGTTGGTTTAGTTGTGATTTTATTGGTAATAGGAAGTTATCAAGAAATAAAACAAGCTGATTTTATTATAAAAAATAAAAAAGATACCTACTTACAAGTTAAAGAAGCAGCTTTATGGATGAAAGAAAATTCTAATCCTAAAGATAAAATTTTTTCAGTTTCATTACCGCAGACATTTTATTATTCTGAAAGAGAAACTTGGTCTTATACAGAAGATAAAAAACATAATTTTATCAGTAATACTAGCCACTTTGAAGAATTTTTATTTAAAGAAAAACCAAAATATTTAACTGTATCTATATTTGAATATTTGCCTCCGTGGATTGTACCTTACATTGATGAGCATAAAGATGGGTTTAAGCCTGTTCAAGTATATATTACTCAAGAACAAAAGCCTTTGTTGGTTATTTATGAAGTTAAATACGAGTAAGGTTTGTTTCATCATAAAACTGGTTAATTGAAATGATTAATAAGAATTATTTTTTATGGTTTTCCAAATGTCTTTTAAAGTCTTTACCTAAATTATGTAGGCTATCTCCTATATTTTTTGTTCTTTCCTCTAAAGTCCCAAGACATTTACCTTGATTTATCAGAAAACCAACAATAACAAACATCCCCGCCAAAATAATCCCCATACCAGCAATTATAATATTTTCGGTTTCCCATGTTCCCCCTAAAATTGCCTTCAAAACTTGATATGCAACGTAGATAATAATAATTATGTAAATTATCCTAAATAATTCTGTGATTACCTTTCTTAAATCCATCCTAATTGTTTGGTTAGCCATAAGAAAAAGAGAATAGCAAGGATTAATAAACCCCACCTTAAAAATTCCAAGAACCAATCAACCTTCTTCTTTACCATTTCTACCTCTTTTTTATTAAAATAAATATAATTTTTCATACTTTAAAATCTTTGTCATTTTGATTTTGAGTCAATTTTTCAACTGATAAGTTAACAGGCAAACAAGAAAAGGTTTAAAAGGGATTTCTAGTGCTTTTTAGGCATGAAAATTGTTTTTTTAGAAATAATGCCCTATCCTTACTTTATAGGTGGTGGAAAAACACACATAGATAATTTAGCTAGTCACCTGATTAAAAAAGGATATCAAGTATATGTTATATCTTCTAGAAGCAAAGAAAAAATACTAGATTATCCTAAGGGAATTAATGTGATAAATGTTGGATTAAATCATAGGAAGTTTAGCGGTAAAATCTTCGCTTATTTATACAGGATAATTTTTGAAATATTTTTTGTTATTGGTGCTATAATAAAATTAAAAAAAATAAAACCAGATATAGTAAATGCACAAAGTCTGATTACTACATCATTGCCCTGTTCTTTATCTAATACTCCTTTTGTTGCAACAGTTCACGGAATTTTTAAGCACGGATTTAAAAAAATATGGGAGTTAAAGAATAAAAAAACTATAAGCAGATTTTCCTTTTTCTATGAATATATAGAAAGATATAATATAAAAAAATGCAGAGCAGTGATATGTTTAGGTAAAAATGCTTTTGATTACTATAAGGATCATAATAAAAACTGCTTTATCATTCCAAATGGAATTAATACTAATGTTTTTCATGACAAGAAATTAAAAAGAACAGAAAATTTAATTTTTGTTGGAAGATTTACAGAACAGAAAGGGATTCTAAATTTAGTTAATGCAATGAATGATTTGAAAGATAAAAAATTAATATTAGTTGGAGACGGCGATTTAAAAGAAAAAATATTAGAGATAATAAAGAATAAAAAAAATATAGAATATTTAGGTGTTAAAAATCAAGAAGAGATAGCTGTTTTATTTAATGAAACAAGATTCCATGTCATGCCCTCAGAATTTGAAGGATTGCCTATATCATTGCTAGAATCTATGGCTTGCGGGTGCATACCCATAACAACAGATGTTGGAGAATCAGGCAGTGTTATAAAACACGGAATAAATGGATTTTTGATGAAAAATAACAAGCCAGAAGATATTATAAAGGCATTAAAAACAGCCGAAAGGGAAAATTTAGATGCTATATCGGAAAACTGCATAAGGATTATAAAAGAAAAATATGACTGGAATATGTTAACTGAAAAATTTATTGAGATTTATGATAATTTCAAAAGGAATTAAGATGAAGAATATAAATAGTTTAAATGAATTTTCCAATGATATAGATAGAAATAGATCATATTCTTACTATGATATATATGGTTTTGTTCTTGCAATAGACTATGAAGTTAATAGTACTTTTTTTAGAGAGTATAAAAGATTTTTAAAA
Source organism: Candidatus Woesearchaeota archaeon (assembly GCA_964367445.1). Taxonomy (GTDB): domain Archaea; phylum Nanobdellota; class Nanobdellia; order SCGC-AAA011-G17; family JACPIM01; genus JACPIM01. Next base: position 7,303 of record CAYIXS010000004.1, read on the forward strand.
AAGGAAAAACCAAACAAAATTAATTTATACATAAAAAAGGCAAATAAAAAATTGCCAATTACTTTGCCCAAGGATAATAAAGGAATATTAATTCCTTTTAATGGAAATACTGTTTATTTTGAAAATGGGGTTTGGAGTGACTGGTTATTATATACTATAGAACCAATAATAGAATGGGAAGATAAATGTTTTTTACATTGCGGTGCTGTAGAAAAAGATGGAAATGCCTATTTGTTCCCGGCTAAATCCGGAGTTGGAAAAACATCTTTAGCTACTTACTTAATAAGTAGAGGTTATAACTATTTAGCAGATGACTGGTTGATAATAGGAAATAAAAAAGCCTATCCTTTCTTTAAGACTTTTCATATTTATGATTATAATCTAAAAGATAAGAAACTTGCAAAAAAGGCCTTGGGTTTTAAAAGGCTTTATTACAGAAACTTAATAAGAATTATGGATTTTTTCGCTTTTGTTTTGAGACATAGATTTGTTAAAATTGCTGTTGAAAGGTTTAAGCCTGTTTTTTCTGTTGATGTTGAAGATATGTTTCCTGGCAAATTAGGAAGAATAAGCAAGATAAAGAGGGTGTTTTTATTAGAAACTAATAATAAAAGTGATGAAATATCTTTAGAAAAAATAAATGCAAGTGAGATTGTAACCAAAATGAAATATGTTTGGTTAAATGAAGCAAATCATTTTTACAGAAATTATTTTGAATATGCTTATGATAATGGCGCTGTGGAGAAGATAGAAAAAAGAACAGAAAAAGATAGAAAAATTATGTTAGACTGTTTTTCGGAAGCTGAAATTTATAGGCTATATATACCGAAGCATATAAATCCTGAAAAAACATATGAAAAGATACGGGGGTTATTACAATGATTCCAAAACAAGAATTTTGCAAGGTATGCGGAAAATATCCCAAAAATAGGATTAAAATTTGGAGACTTAGAGAAACAAGATCATATTGCAATAATGAATGTTTGACTAGAGACTTATTGGATTTTTGCTATATTTGCGGCAATAAGATAAAAAGGAAAAACAAGATTACATATTATACTGATAAAATTAATAGGGCTTTTTGTTCTGAAAAATGCTTAATTAGTTTTTTGAGAGAGATTGATAAATAATTGTTACCTATTTGCCCTCATTAGCCAACCAGATTTTGTATCTTTCTTTCTTTTAAAAAACTTATTATGGATAGATGACAAAAAAACTATAATAAGCCAGATAAAAACACCAAAAGCAATTTTTAGGCTCTTTGTTTTCTTTATATTTCTAATTGTATACAATAGTAAAGGTAAATAAAAGTTCAATAGATTTGCTTTTAATTTATATTTTGAGTGTAATTGTTCTCTGGCTAGAGAAGTTCTGACTTTTTGTTTATAAATATCTTTGAAAGTTGTTTTATCGAATAAAGCAATCATTCTTGGTAGATTAATATCTCTAGGAACCATAATCTCATAACTATTATTTAAAATGTCTAATGTTCTTTCGAAATCATCTCCTAGCGTGATATTTTTTTTATATAATTCTTTTCTGAATATGTTAATTAAAAAAGGAAACAGCATTTTTTCTTTATCAATATAAAGTAAATTATTTTTTTCTTTCGTGAATTTTTCCCTTTGATAATCAAACCAAAATGAATTTGCAAAAGCAGCACTTTTAAATGCAAAAGATTTGCTTGATGATAACAATTCTTGATCAAATTCAATTGGAAAAGACTCAGAAATGCCACCTAGTTTTGGATCATCAAACAACGAAATCATTTTTTTTAGATCTTCACTTTTGTTAACTTTAAATTTCCAATCTGCATCATTTATGATTAGTATATCGCCTGTGGCTTTTTTAACAATTGTATCTATTACTTCTGGTTTTCCACTTCTGGATTTTAATTCAAAATATTTTATTTTTTTTGATTTTTTTTGAAATTCCTTCACTATGTTTAGCGTATTATCTGTGCAACCATCTAGGCCTATTAGAATTTCATAATTATTATAAGGTAAACTTATAAGATTGATTAGGGTTTTTGCCATTATCTTCTCCTCATTATGGGCTGGTACTAAAAAAGATAGTTTCATTTGGCTTAGAATAATAGTTAATCTTTTAAATCTTTTCTACTTGGGCTATTTTTAATGGAACAAACGTGGCAAGTACAGAAAAAACACATTAATAAGAATCCTTTAATGAAATTAATACTTAGAAAGTTTAATAATGATGTCATAGAAACTATTTCGCTTATTAATCCTAAAACTGTGCTAGATATTGGATGTGGCGAGGGATTTGTTACAATAGAGATAGCTAAAAAAATAAATTCTAAAATAGTAGGGATTGATAAAGAAAAAGACGCAATTAAATATGCTCTCTCCAATAATAAACTAGAAAATATAGAGTATAGTACAGGGGATATATTCAAATTAGATTATTTTAAAGATAAAAGTTTTGATTTGGTGATGAGTCTAGAAGTATTAGAGCATTTAGAGAATTATGAAAAAGCAATTGAAATCATGTGCAAGTTAAGTAAAAAATATTTATTATTGTCTGTGCCTAATGAACCCTGGTTTAGAATAGCTAATGTTTTAAGATTAAAATATTTGAAAAGATTTGGGAATACTCCAGGGCATATTAATAATTGGACAAGAAAAGAATTTAGAAATTTATGTATGGGATATGGAAAAATCATTAAGTTTAAAACTTCTGGTGTTTGGAATATTGTTTTGATAGAAGTTAATTAGCTTATTTTTTCGCTACAACTATATAATTTATTGTAAGGTTTGTATCGTGAAATATTCTATCTAAAGGTTTAATTACTATATTAATTAAAACTATTAAAGGTAAAGATAAAAATCTTGGTAATTTTGAACTTAATGCCCAGTTAATATATTGAAATATTGCCAACAAAGAACCGCCGTTTTCTTTTACAAATATTTCTCTAAAATTTTTAAATATCACATTTTTTAATCCAATATTTGTAAATCTGAAATAATCATGAGGCAGACCATGTAAAGGGGTTGCCATATGTGTAGTTAAGATACAAATTCCGTCTTTTTTTAGAATTCTATATATTTCATCTACTAATATCTGAGGATATGGTGTATGTTCTAGTACTTGAGTGCATAAAACTGTGTTTATCGAATTACTTTTAATAGGCAATTTTAAAGCATCTGCAATTATGTCTGGTTTTTGCTTATTATAAAAAAAATCCAAAGTGATATATTTTTTTACATGATGAAAAAAAGGCTTATATGGTGAAGTACCGGAACCGAGGTCTAACAGAATTCCTGATGCCAAATGAGAATACTTCTTAACATCCTCTGATAAAGTAGAAAAATGAAGATAGATATCGCTAGTTATTTTTGGATTTCTTATGCTTTCTGCTGTTCTGTTCAATCCTGTCCATTTATCCATTTAATCTACGAACCTATATTTAACAAGATGGTAGATATGTTTTAAACCATCTCTCCAGGTTATTTTTTTTCCTTCTTCAAATGACCTAGGCGTAAATTTTATTGGAATCTCATATATAGCGTATCCTTTTTTTAATATTTTTGCTGTTATTTCTGGTTCAAAATCAAATCTTCTTGCTCTCAGTTTCATATCTTTGATTACATCTGATCTAAAAACCTTGTAACAGGTTTCCATATCTGATATTTTTGAACCAAACAACAAGTTTGTAGTGAAAGTTAGCAACTTATTTCCAAAAAAGTGCAAAGTGTGCATATCTTTATTTGATAGAGAATGCATCCTTGTGCCGTAAACTACCTGCGTTTTTTCTTCTAAAATTGGTTTTATAAGTTTTGGATAATCTTCTGGATCATATTCCAAATCCGCATCCTGTATCAGAATTATATCACTATTTGCACCTTTTAAACCTGTTCTAATTGCTGCTCCTTTTCCCTGATTTTTATCGTGCAATAATAAAGTTATAATATTTTCATCTGCATATTTTTTAAGAATCTTCCTAGACTTATCTGTTGAGCAATCGTCTACTACAATTATATCTTTTTCTATTTTTGAGGCCAAAACTTTAGTTAAAATTTGCTTAATTGTTTTCTCTTCATTAAAAACTGGAATTATTACTGTTGTCTTCATTAGTGGTTTGAATTTTATTATCTTTTTTAAATGTTTCGTATGCCTTGTATACTAAGAACACGGGCGACAATAAAGATAGGAGAATAGCCAAATACATAATTAAATGCGCTGTTAGATCTATTGAGTTATCTATTACTCCCCTAGGGGTATAGCTATCATAAATCTGATCTTTTAAGGCCCATCTTACTGGATAGAAAAAAAACATATGTGTCTGGTCTACAAGGTTCAAAATTTGTGGTTTTTGTGATAATGTTGCCTGATAAATCTTAAAATATGGGATTGTAGAATCTCCATCTCCTCCTCCACTATATATTACCTTAATCGGGTTAGCAAATTGCAAAATTAACTTCTCCATTGATTCATTTAGGCTTGGGCTTACACTAACGCCACCACAATTATCGGGTGCACATTCAATAAAAAAAGTGTTTATTTGTTCTTCTTTTGTGTTTAACTTATTGGTTTCTTCAATTATTTGAGGTAATAAAGATGCATCTATATAGTGTTTGTCATTCATTGTCCAAGAAGTTAGTCCTATGTAAGTTCTAGAATCCATTATTACCAAAGAATCATCACCTATTTCTGAATTTGCAAATTTTCTTAACTGCCCTGTTGGAGATTTACTAAAAATTGAATCTGAAATTGTGTATATGTTAATCAAGAGAATCAGCAGAACTATAATTGACAAAATATATTTTAATTTTATTTTTTTTGTTAGCCATGAGAGAGGAATTGCAGCAAAGATTGCATAAACTGGAGGCATAAACACATAATGATTTGAAAGAACTGAGGTACCTGTTAAAAAAATGTAGGTAAAGATAAATATTGAAACAAGCATCACATTAAAAGGATACTTTTTTCTAAAAGAAATAAAAAAACCTATGGCTCCTAATAAGAATATTATTGAATCGAATTTTATAAAAAAAGAAAATATCGTAGTTTTTAATCCTTCAAAAAATCTTTCAAAAGAAAAAGATGGCAAAGTTTCTTGTATAGAAGCAAAGTTTTCCATGCCTACATCAAAAAATCTTGCGAACATTACATCTGTCAAACCTTTTTCTTTATACAATAAATAATTATAACTAATTAAAGGGAGAAGTAATAAAAATAAGATTATTATGCCCAACAAAAGATTTTTCTTGTTTTGATTATTTAATAATTGTTTTCTATCTTCTTTTTTATATAGATAATACAGTACAAATGCTAAAATAAAACCAGGGAGAGTTGTTATTGGGATTGACTTTGATAAAATTGCTAATCCTAAAAATAGAAAAGCAAGAAGCGATATCTTATTTTCCTTTTTTAGTTTTTCTAAAAATAGATATGCTGCCAATAAAGTAAAAAAAGCAAAGACCATGTCCATTTCCATAACTTGGTGTTTTATATGAAAAGAGGAAATTGCCAGCAAGAATGAGGAAATTATTGCTACTTTTTTATCAAAAATCAGATTTGCTATTAGAAAAGTAATTAATACAGTTAAAGAACCGAAGATTATTGAAGTTAATCTGCCAGAAATTAATGAAACTCCGAATATTCTATAAAAAATATCTGCCAATGCAAACCATAACGGGCTTTGATTTTGGTTGCTAGTAGCATCGGCTGACAGCCAATTAATTGCATGAGTACCATAAACTAAGTCATCTGCAAAGGGTTGTGTTGTTGCTGCAGCCCAAAATCTTAATACAAAAGCTAAAATTAAAGCAACCATTAATAAAATTTTAGTCTTATCTTTATCGAACACTAAATCCAAGGCTTTATCAATAATTGATTTTTTCATAATCTGTGGTGGATTTTTATAGATTCTGGCAAGGCGTCATATGCTTTTACTATAAAATTAAGTGGTGAATATATTAGTCTTAATCTTATTAAGGCCAGGAACATTTCAAAAGAAGCTTTTGGAATTTTTAATTTTGAGCTTATAGTATCGGCCCATTTTATTGGAACTTCTTTTATTGTGTAACCATTTCTTTTAAATAGGTATAGCAGATCAATATCGAAAGCCCATTTAGTTATGCCTAGCTTAGTATATACTTTTTTAATTGCCTCTTTTTTGAATAGTTTTGCACCACATTGGGTGTCATGAAAATTTAATCCTAAAGTAAATCTTATTAGGAAATTAAAGACCCTTCCGGCTATTACTCTTTGTAGTGGTTGTTTTATGTCTACGATAGAATTTTTCATCCATCTTGAGGCTATTGCTCCATCATAGCTATTTATTGCTTCCATCAGTTTATTAAATTCTTTTGGACTGGTGCTATTATCTGCATCAACAAAACCTATTAGGCTTCCGTTAGCTATCTTAAATCCCTCTATTAATGCAATTCCTTTACCTGCTTCTTTTAATTCTTTATATTTTACCCTATGTTGTTTCTTTGAAAACTCTGCAACGATCTTCGTGGTATTATCTTTACAGGCATTTGGTATTACTATAAGTTCATAATTTTTTTTTAATTTTATATCAAAAAAAGCAGCATAATCTTTCAGTGTTTTAAGTATTCTTTCTTCTTCATTATGCGCTGGGATTATTATTGATAGCTTTACCATTTATGTTTTTTATAGTATACCCCCCGAGATATAATAGAGAAACTAAAGTGATTATATTTAAAATAATTACTACTTCTTTTATAGTAGAATGGAATAAGTATATAGCTAAAGTTTCAATTATGTTTAATATAACTAAACCATAAACAAAGGAACTTTTGTTTATTGAGAGGTTATAGAATGCTAAAGTATAAGATAATGTGAAAAAAGTCATTGCTAAACCAAAAAACCCCAAAAGATTAGAGATTGGTAAATATTCTCTTCCACCTAAGATTAAAATGGCATATTCTGGTAATAAAAAATAAACCAATAAAACCGGTATTGCTATTAATAATATAAAAACTAATGATTTGATAAGTATTGTTGAACTTGGTTTATTTACTGTAAAAAGCTCTGTTGTTTTTGGAAACATTACCAAGACTATGGCTAGCGAAGCAAAATATATTATCTTACCTAATAGTGAGGCCGTTGCATATAGTCCGGCTTCTATGCCTGAAAAATAATGCTTAACTAAAAATAAATCTATTGTGTAGAATAAAGTTAAAGTTAATAAGGTGAATAACACTGCATAAGAATTAGAATATATTTCTTTAATATTTAAACTGGTTTGTTCTTTATTTTCTAAATATTTTTTTAACTTATAATATAATAATATCAATGGAAAAATGAAGGATAATATTATTGCCAATATTGCTCCATTAACAGCCAATCCTAGAAAAACCAGAAAGACTCCAAAAATTAATTTCAAGAATGCTTCTGTGATTATATTGTAACCCAATATTTTGAATTCTTGTAATCCTTGTAATGCCCCCCTACCTATTGGGATAAGTGTTGCTAAAAATATTATTGGTGAGAGAACAAGAAAATTTAATTTTGGAATGTAAAGAAATTTTGATAGAAACGGTATTAGTAAAAGGCTTATAATGAAGAAAACTGCGCTATACTTTATGAATTTAATTGAACTTCTTCTTAATAATAAATTAATTTTATTATGCTCTCCCTTTGCCTTGTATTGAGATATAAATTTTGCTATTACTGTTTGAATAACTAAAAGCGGTACGGCAATTAAATAAATTATAGATAAGAGTACACCAAGTATTCCATAATCCACTGAACCTAAAAATCTAACCATAAAAATATGAAACAAAAATGCCGCTACATTTCCAAACATAGAGGCTGTTACTAATATAAAATTATCCCTTACTAAACTATCTTTCCTGCTAAAAAATTCTTTAAACATTTTGAATCAACCAAATTAAACTTGAAATCATTAACGTGATTATGATAAAAGTATATGCTATCTGTTTTTCAGTAAACTTTGGTTTAATAGTCATAAGATGAATCAATGAGTAAATCTTATTTGGATTTAATGCCTGTATTTTTCCATTAACGAAAACTCCGTAACTTTGTGCTTTAAATTTACTTCTTGCTTTAAGCAAGAATTCCAATATGAATGGAATAGAAATTATTAGTGCTGCTCTTTCTATATTACCTATTATTGCCACTACTGCAATAGAAGCTCCCAAAAGATATGTTAATGAATCTCCTGGTAATATCTTTGCTGGAAATTTATTAAAATAATAGAAGGCGATTAAAGCGCCAACAAGTATTATTGATATGGCTGCAGCTTCAAATCTTATATGATAATAAGAATAAATTCCTAGCATTGCAAAATAAACTATACCCATTCCTGTTTCTAATCCGTTCATTCCTGCTAACAGGTTGACCATATTTGAGGCACCAACGACACCAATTGGGATTAATAATAATGGGTATAATAAACCGAAGTCTACTACACCAAAAAAAGGAACTGCCATTTTTGAAACTCCGGCGTTTATTACAATTAATGGGACTGCGGCTATTAAAGTTAAGAATGGCTTTTGCCACTGTTTTAATCCAACCGAGGAATCTTTTGTTTTATTTATGATTAAATCATCCATAAAACCTATAAAGGTTATTAATAAGATGGTTGTCAATGAGGCAAAAATCAATGAAAATTGTGTTTTATCATTATAAACAAAAGTTAGAACAAAAATATAAAACATTAAACCAACCAAAATACCCGATATGACAGCTAATCCTCCAGATATCGGAACTAATGGCTTGTTTTCCTTGTTTTGATCTTTTACTTGCAAACCTATCCTATTCAAGTATCTTATCAATATTGGGGTTGCGATTAAAGTGACTATAAAACTTAAAATTGGACTTAGATATAACAGTTTAAATGTGAATAACATTGATAAATTTCGTAATAAGGGAGTTTATAAATTTTTAGAAAATCAAAGGAGTTATATATACCTCTAATAATGCGGCAGCAAATAATAGAAGTACTGCTAGTATTATTAAATCCAGGGAGTCAAGCATTATTTTTCTGAAATATTTTGAGTCTAAGTCGTGCTTTATTATTGCAACTGAAATTATTCCGCCTGCTAGGCCTGCTGTGAAATAAGCTAATATTTCAGGAATACCGTGAAGCGCATACCTAAATAGACCTAGGGAGTATATACCTAAGTAACTTCCTATTTTTGAAAAACCGCTTTCAACTGCAAGTGCCGCGAGATTTGTTCTAATATAATTTCCTATTGCGGTTCCTATGACTGAAGCATTCCAGGTTAAAATAAAAATTGCACCCGCACCATAGAAGAATGAAAAGAAAATACAGAAAAGCAAAACCTTGATATTGTTTGAGAAAATTTGTAGGAAAACTCCGCTTTGTGCAAAATTCGCGTCTATTGCAGAATTTGCTATTATTGGTGTTCCAAACAGGTTTCCATTAATGCTTCTTATTGTTTCTATCTGAGAATTAAATGTTGATTGAACTAGGTGTTCTGGTAATAATAAATACCACGCTGAAAATGCTATAACGAAACCAAAGAAGAGAAAAATAAATGCGAATAATGCTTTAGAATGCGCCCTTAATAATTTGATTTCTCCTTTAAGGTACATTGCTCTCTTTTCTTCTAATATATTGATTCTAAACACTAAAGGAATTGCTGCCATGACTGTTAAAAAAACTAAAACCAAACTTGCCTGATTTTTAAAAATCCATAATCCTAAAAATAGAGCTATGGAAGCATATAAGACACCTAACAAAAAAAGACTTGTTGGTTTACTCTCAGCTCTTTTTGGGCCTAATAAAGATTCTAAGACCATTAGATTAATTTAATTATATTTTTGTTTATATAGTTTTCGTTGACACTCTAAAGTATAACTATAGAATTTTGAATATTTGTAGTTATTATTAGTTTCATGTTTTCGTCAATGAAAAAATTAATTTCACTTCTTATGCCAAATTTATTCTTTAGGTATATTCCGGGTTCTATTGTGTAACCTAAATTTTTTAGTAGTTGAGTATTATTTTTATTATCTATGTTGCGTCTAGTTCCGTGTGGTGAAGTATAACCAATGCAATGCCCAGTTCTATGTAGAATATTTTCCCTATATCCTTTGTCTATGATTATTTTACTTGCGATTTCATCTATTTCTTTACCTGTTGGTATCTTATTTAATTTTAATCTTGATGTAATACAATTAATACAATCGTTTCTTGCACTAATAACAATATCAAAAGTTCGTAAGATATCTTTAGGAACTTTATTACCATAATAGGCAACCCAGGTTATATCCGCAAATGGTGAATCTGTTTTATTTAATTTAGCCCAAATATCTATTAAAATAAGAGAATTTGGTTTTAATTTTTTAGAATTTTTTGATGGAAAATAATGTGGTATAGCTGAATTTTCTTTAAAGGCGACTATTGGTGGATCTTTATCAGTTTTTAAATCATATTTTTTAAATTGGTTAAGAATAAATTGTTGTACTCTATATTCTGTTGAATCTCTGTTTTTTGATATAAACTCAAAGGCGGTATCTTTTATTTTATTTAGTAATTCTGCTGCTTCTCTATGGTTTTTAATCTTAATATTATTCCAAATCATATAAAGTTTATATTTTTTATTATTTAAAATGATATCTGCGGGGTATTTTATAAAAATAAGATTTATATAAAGAGCAAAACTTAGAAAATTACATGGAAGCAAAAGAGGTTTATAAAAAAATTAAAAATTTAGAGATACAGGGAGCAGAAAGTGTTGCTTTTGCTGGAGTTCAAGCTCTTTCATTGAAAGGGGTTTCTGTAAAAAAATTATTAAGTTTAAGACCCACAGAACCAATGCTATACAATGCGATAAAATTTGCTGAAAAAAACGGGATTAAAAAAACTTTAGATTATATCAAGGAAAGCAAAAATAAAATAATAAGATTAGCTTATAAAAAAGTTGGAAAACTGGTTTTTACACATTGCCATTCTTCTACTGTGGTTGATACTTTGAAATACGCTAAGAAACACGGCAAAAAGTTTGAGGTTTTTGTTAGCGAAACTAGACCTAAGTATCAAGGCAGGAAAACCGCTAAAGAGCTTTCAATGTCAAATATTAAAGTTACTACATTTGTTGATTCTGCAGCCAAAAGTTTTATTGAAAAAGCAGATTGTATTTTTTTTGGAATGGATGCCATAATTACGGATAAAAAAGGAAAAATTACGGGGGTTGTAAATAAAATTGGGAGTAGTATGTTTGCTGAAATCGCTTTTGATAATAATATTCCTGTTTATATTTTAGGAAATAGTTTGAAATATTCTCCTAAGAAATTAAAAATAGAGGAAAGAGATTTGAAAGAAATTTGGAAAAAAACGCCTAATAAAATAAAAGTTAAAAATTCAGCTTTTGATATTATTGAACCGAGACATATAAAAGCGATTATTACAGAATTGGGAGTTTTAACTCCTGGAGAATTATCAAAAAAAGTAGGTGGGAAGTATAGATGAAAATAATTTGTTTTGATTTAGATAATACCTTAGTTGATTCTGTTAAGGCACACACTAAAGCGTATAACAGAGCACTAAGCATCTTTGGACTAAAAAGTAAGACTGAGGAATATATGTTCAGCAAATTAGGAAGACCTAAAGAGGAATTAATTGAACTACTGGCCACCAAGTCTAACAAAAAAGTTAGAGATGAAATAAATAAGTTACATGATAAGTATTTAGCTAGTGGCTACTTTAGATATACTAAACGACTTAAGTATTCTTTAGACATTTTAAAATATTTAAAGAAAAGAAATTATAAGATTGCTATAACTTCCAACTGTGCTAGAAATAATATTCATGTTATTCTAATTGGAGCAGGAATTAGTGAAAAATATTTTGATTTATTAATAGGAAATGATGATGTAAAAAGATCTAAGCCTTATCCGGATGAAATATTGAAAGTTGGCAAGATTTTTAGAAAAAAACCAGACTTTGTTGTTGGGGATTCTATTTACGATGTTATGGCTGGAAAAAAAGCAAGAGTAAAAATGGTTGCTGTGACTACGGGATATTATGGGAAAAAAGAACTAAAAAAATATAAACCAGATTACATTATTAAAAACTTAAAAGAGTTGAGGAAAATATTATGAGGAAAATAATTTCGTTGCTTTTTATATTGCTATTTTTGATTGGTATAGTTTATGCTGATCAACTAGAAAAGGGTAGTACGATTGAAGTTGGCGGGAAAAAAGTACTTCTTAAAGGCATAGCTGAAGATTCTGTCGTGGTTAGTGTTGATGGGGTTTCAAATATTATAGAACAAGGAGAAACTAAAACAATTAACGGTATAAAGATTATTGTTGGTGAAGTATTTTATTCTGATCTTGGAAGCCAAGCTGATATAAGTGCTGAATCTATTTATAGTTGCGGTGATGGGAATTGTGATGAAACTGAAACATCTGATAATTGTTGTAATGATTGTGGTTGTAAAAATGGGTTAGAATGCAATGATAATAAATGCAGGGAAAAACCAGTCAATAAGTGTAATAGCGATGCTGAGTGTAATGATAATGATTCTAGCACCGAGGATAAATGTACTGGTTCTCCTAAAGAATGTAAGCATATTGGAGGAAAAATTTGCGAGAAAAATGAAGATTGTGATGATGATAATGAATGCACTAAGGATGAATGCAAAAACTCTGATTGCTTCAATGCAAAGACAGAGGATTGTGTTTCTAATTTAACAGATAGTGAAATGAAGAATACAAATACAACTGGTAATAAAAGCCGTCTTGAGCAAGAGGTTGATAATTTTTTGAAAGAAAGGGAATCTTTTATGAAAAAGATAATTAATTTTTTTAAAAGAATATTTTTTAAAGGTGATTAAATGGGTTTTTTTAGAAAAAAAGCCTTGGGAAAAAAGAACAAATGAGTCAATATCTTGATTTTGTTAATTTGAAATATAAACCTAAGAAAAACGATATAATTTGTTTGTTTAGAATTGAACCTGCTAAAGGTATTTCTATGAAAGAAGCGATTGCAAGAGTTGCTTCTGAGAGTTCTTCTGGTACATGGACTAAGTTAACACAAGAACCCAAGTTATTAAGTAAAGTGAAAGCTTATGCATTTCATTGTGATAAAGAGTATGTTAAGGTGGCCTATCCTAGAATTATAGCTGAAAATGGGTCTGTTCCTGGATTAATGTCTGGGATTGGTGGGAATATTTTTGGGATGAAAGCGGTAAAAAATTTAAAATTGGTAGATGCTGAATTTCCATTAGATTATGTGAAATATTTTAATGGCGCAGTTTATGGAAGAGAAGCTATTAAAAGAATATTCAAAAGAAAAAATGGACCTATAACCTCTGTAGTTCCTAAACCAAAATTAGGATATACTGCCAGGGAACATGCTGAGAAAGTTGCTTATCCTCTTTGGAAAGGTGGAATAGACTGTTGCAAGGATGATGAGAATTTAGTTGATTTGAAATTTAATAAATTTGAAGATAGAGTTAAATTTCTTTCAAAATTTAGGGATAAAGCTGAAAAAGAAACTGGTGATGTGAAAGATGCTTTTATTAATGTAACTTCTCCAGATTTAAAAGAACTTGAAAGAAGAATAAAAATAATTCATAATCATGATTTTAAATATTTCATGTTGGATGTAGTTGTTTCTGGATTTACTGCTGTTGGAACTGCTTGTGAATTGGCTCGGGATTATAAAATGGCGATTCATGGCCATAGGGCAATGCATGCTATGTTTACAAAAAATCCGAGACATGGTATGAGTATGTTATTTTTGTCTAAATTATTAAGGTTAATTGGAATTGATCAGATACATACTGGAACTGTGATCGGAAAATTAGAAGGAAATGAAAAGGAGATTATTGCTATGAAAGAAATGTTAACCAAACAAGAAGTTAGTGAAATTAAAAATTTAAGATTAAAACAAAACTGGGGGAAAATAAAAGCGGTTTTACCTGTTTCATCTGGTGGATTGCATCCTGGAATTTTGCCTTTGGTTTTTGATATATACGGAACTATGGATATTGTACTACAAATCGGAGGAGGAACGCAGGGACATCCTGCCGGGATTGAAGCTGGAGCTAAAGCAGTTATTCAATCTATTGAAGCATATAAGCTGGGAATAGATTTAAGAGAATATGCTAAAACACACAAAGAATTAAAACAGGCATTAGATAAATGGGGATTTAAGGGGCCTGTTTAGATTTTTTAAATACATTTAAGGTTTTGTATGATTTAACAAGTTTAAAATTTTTTAATGAAGTTTCATTTTTTGATGAAATTAGATAATTAACGTTTTCATAAGTTCTATTATCTGCCCTAGAAACACCAAATTCAAGCCATACGTTTCTTGTTTCACCTACTTTGGCCTTACTTTCATACCTATATTGCTGGAAGTTTGTTTTGTTATTTAAGACTAATTGTAAGTCTTGCCAACTAATTATTTCTTTTATGTCTTTGCCCCAGTAAACCAAAGAATATACCAAGTAAGCATCTGATTCTTGTTCATTCCCTGCAAAAAAAACTTCATTTGGAAAATCTTTTGCAATCTGATTCAGATCTTGTTGAACTAATTTCTCTGAGTTATCTGCAAAACTTGGGTAAATTAAAAATATTATTAACAAAACCGATATTATTGAATTAATTACTAGCTCTTTTTTTGTTATTACCTTTGAAATTAGTAAAATTGAAATTGGTGCTAAGATTAGAACATATCTTAATTGGTTACTTGAAGAAAGAAACATTAAAAATATTAATAATAGGAAAATTAATTCTTTTTTGTATTCTTTAAAATTCAATTTGTAAAGTTTAAATAAAAATGGTGAAATTATAACTAAATATAAAATATAATTTAAAATTGGGTTTGAAATGTGTGTGTAGTTTCCTTGTCTTAAATAAACTAGTAAAGAGCCACCAAAGAACCTAAATAAAGAAAAAAATGGATAACTAAATAAATAATAGTCCACAAGGAATCTTATTGAAAAGGCAATGAAATAAAAAATACTGAAAAATAATATTTCTTTTAGCTTTCTGTTAAAGAAAAAAACTAAGATAAAGAAAAATGAAATTGGAATCATTGAATCCCACAATATAGAAGATAAACCTAAAGGCAGGGCTGAATAAATTAAATATTTTAATTTTTCTTTTGATTCGTATTCTTTAATGAACTTGTATGATAATAATAGTAAAAAAGCAGAAGGCAATATTGGGCTTATTTGTGGTATCATATACCATACTACTGGTGATAATGTCCATAAGAATAGTGCTTTTTTATCTTTTGTGATATTGTATAATAACAAAGCAGTAAAAACTAAGAAAGAACTGTTTATTATTTTAGCAAAAAAAGCCGAAGACCAAATTTTTAAAAATTGAGCTAAAAATATGCCATAAACAAAAGAATGGGTGCTTCTTATTCTTGAAACTATGTTGTTTGAGAAGTATTTTGCTACAGCCAAATAGTCGCCTACATCTGTATAAAGCACGTTTTTTATTAATAGGTTTAATAGTATTATAACTAGGGAAAATCCGGTAATAATCAAAATTATATCTTTATTCTTCATTTTGTTAGTGAAAATGAGTAAAATACTGTTTAAAAAGGTTTAAAAGGTTTTTTAAGATAAATAAGTGGCTATGGACATAGAGAATTATAA
>CAYIXS010000005.1:0-20318 GCA_964367445.1 Candidatus Woesearchaeota archaeon
CTGATCTTGTTTATAGTTCTGGTTTGGGAAGCAAAGATACTGTTTGGGTTAATATACCAAGCGGTGTTACTGGAGTATCTGTTGCAAATAAAACTATAACTATGAATCTAACAATTTTTGGTAGAATATCAGAATATTTATCTTTTTCAAAGGCGAATTTAAAAGCGGCTCCTGGTTTTATAGGAAATTTAACTAATAAAGGCAATTTTAGAGTTGCTGTTGAAACCTTCAGGGATTCTGATGGGGTTGTTAAGGTTTTGTTAGGTGGATATTGTGGTGATGGTATTTGCAGCAGCAATGAAAATGCTGTTAGTTGTTCAGTAGACTGTGTTAGTTATTGCGGGGATTTAATATGTGATAGTAATGAAGATTGTGATTGCAGTGATTGTTATGGTGAGCAAGATGGATGCGCTTCTGGAAATGTTTGTGATAGCCAAGGAAGTGGTGATTGTGTAAGTACTGTTCAAATTCAATGTGGAGATGGAATATGTACTGGATTACCAGGAGATAATTGCAATACCTGTAGCAGTGATTGTCCTATTCCTGGTGGTTATAGTTGCTGTCCTTATGATGTTCAGCTAAATTACTATATATTATGGAATGCTGCATCATGTCCTGAAGTTCCTCCAAGCGTAAGCAATTGCGGCGATTATTGTGTTTGGTTTGGGAATTATAATAATGGGGTATGCAGGCAGAATCAAGCACAATGCAATAATAATGGTGAAGTTTATCAATCTGGTGGAGATAGTTATTGTTTAGGTGGACCAACAGGAGATTTTTGTTGCTGCATTCCTTGAGCTTAGCCCTTTTGGTAAAAACGCTGGCGAAAAATTTAGGAAAAAAAGAAAAAATAAAAATGAAAAAAGGCCAAACTAGTGTTGAAGGAATTTTTGTTATTGGTGCTGTCTTTCTTATGTTTTTATTCATATTGGGATACGGTTTTAATAAAAGGATAGATAACCAAAATGCTGAAAAGTTTATTTCACAAAGGGATACTTGCATTAAGATTAGTAATCTAATAATGGGGGCTTTTATTAATGGTAACGGCACTGAAATTATATCTGATTCTGAGTATGAATTTGATCTTTTAAACAACTCTAGGTTAATAGGGATTTATTCTTTAAAAGAAAAAGGATTTTCTTCTGATTATGCGGGAGCTGATGTTGTTTTTTGTACTGTGCCAATAGGTGTTTTTTCTTCCAGATTAGTGCATGCTGGCGAGATTAAGGCAAAAAATGTGGGTGATTTTGTTGATATCACATATGTCATATAAAAAAGGGCAGGTACAATCTTTGGATTTGTTTGTTAGTGCTACTGTTTTTATTATACTGCTAGTTACTCTAATACTGGTTTGGGATAATTTCTCAAAGAGATTAGATGCTAAAATTAGTTATGAAGATTTATCTGAAAAAGCCATAAAAATAACTGATATTTTAGTTGAAACAAGAGGGGTTCCAGATAAGTGGGAGAATGATGCTGATAAGGTTAATGTAATTGGTTTAGTTAGCAATGATAGAGTATTATCTAACAATAAAATAGAACAATTTATAGATATGGAATATGATGATGTTAAAAAACTGTTTAACATAGAAGCTTATGATTTTTATTTTAGGATAATTGATTCTAATGGTGCATTAATTCAAATTGATGATAATGATGCTGAACTTGGGAACAAACCTAGTTTAAGTTCAAAATTCGTTATAACTATTCAAAGAATTGTATCAAATGGAGGTAGTGAAGTTGTTTTGGAATTTACCTTGTGGGAATAAAGGGCAAGTTTTTTCTTTAGATGCAGTAATTGCTATTTTCTTAGTTATGATAGTTTTAATAAGCTCTTTTTTTATGGTTAACAAGGAAAATGAGGAAAATTATGAATTATTACAGCAGTTCAATCTTGGTAACGATATATTCACTGTTTTAGATGTCAATGGAAAACTTAATTCTTTAAATAGAAACAGCATAAAAACCAGTATTGAAACAATATTGCCTAAAAATTTTGATTATAGTTTTAGACTAGAATGTGAGCATAAAATAGTTGAATCTAATAGAAGTGTAAGCAGCACTTTAGTAAAAGGAGAGAAGATTGTAGTTACTAATAATTTAGATTTATGCATAATGAGGTATGGTATATGGCCAAAATAAAAGGGATGTTATTAACATTGGGTTTTTTTATAGCTGTAATAATTTTTTTAGGATTTGCTTTGATAATATCCAATAGTTTTAAATCTTCCAGGGAAAGAGTTAGCGATTATATTGTTTTTGAGAAAGCAAGAGTATTAGATGAATCTACACAAGAAGGATTTAGAAATATTTTTGATAAAGTTTCTGGAATAACTATTGTTAAAGGAAGCACTATTAGTTTTACAGAAGAATTGCCTAATGGCAATGATATTAAATTTAGAAATAATTTAAGCAGATTTAATAATTTTACTAATTCTAGTTATAATATAAATATTAATACTAGCTTAAGTGATGATTTAGCATTATGGATAAGACCGCATGACATAAAATATTATCATGTTGATTTTGGTGATGATATTATAAAGGTTCAGCCAAGAACATTTAATTTTAATAAATATAGAGTTGATATTGTAACTGACAAGGTGTTAGATGGAACTTCCTGTTCCGGTGGTGGCGGCTCAAGTAAATTAGACGTCACTGCCAGGGGTGCTAGTGGAACTAGTTGTAATTCCAACACTGTGCAAAATTTTAAACTATATGACAATACTGATGTTTTACTTGCTTATGTAAACATAGGTAATGATATATTAACTATTGATTCTGAAACAAAAATAAATGTAACAACCAACATAGTAAGCTTAAATGATTTAGGTAAAGAAGTTGATATTAAAACAGATGATAATGCTTTAACAATAAATCTTTCTGAGTATGGTTTTTTTAAAAAAAGTGCAATTAGGGTTGTGTAGTTATCAGTCAATCATAACAAGGATTAATATAGGGTGGAAGTATTATTAAAATTAATGAAAAAAGGGAAAAAGAAAGAGATAAGTAGTTATACTAATATAAGAAGTGGTGAAAAAGAGAAAAATGATATAGAGGAGGTTAAAAATATCTTATCTAAAAAAAATAATGTTAAAGAGAAAATTAGTTCTCAAAAAGAAAAAGGATTAAAAAAAATTTTAGATAGAATAAAGAAAATTAGTGGCGTTTCTTATCAGTTAATAAATTCGAAGGTTTTTGGTGCAATTAAACTACCTAAAATTAATCTTAAAAAAGGAGAAAGTACTGTAAAAACTAAGGTTAAAGAAGATAAAAACCTTGTTTTGCCCAAATTAAGTTCTATTTATCAGACTGATTTTGATAGATTATGTGATGTTATTGATAAAGAAAATACTGTGCCATTAAGTAAAATTGCTGGGGCTTTTAATGTAGACAAAAACATTGTCCAGAAATGGGGCGAGATACTTAATGAAAATGAATTAATAGAATATCGTGTTCCTGCTTTTGGTGAACCCGAATTTATAAAAAAAGGTTTTGTGATTGATGAAAAAAAGGTTGTTAATAAGAAAAAAAGAATTGTTATAGGTTTATCTTTAGCTGGTGTTTTTCTTGTTGCTTTAATTGGTTTTTTAGTTATAAGTGGTTTAATGCAAAATACGGGTGATAAAATAAATATTATAAGGCCAATGCCTGAATCAGAAAAAGGAGCTGAAGTTGTTAGCGAGAATGTTAAGGGTGCTTTTTCTGGAAATGGAACTTATGTTTGTAGAGGAGGAGAAATATGGTATTATATTAAAGATCAGCTATTAAGAGCTGAAAGTGTTGATAAAAAATCCACTGTGATAATTAAATCTGGATTTATGTATGCATATGATATTAGTAATGATAAATGGGTAAAAACAAATGTTAGCCAAGAAGTTATTTTGCCTGGTTCTGGGAAAGATCCTAGTGAAAACCTAGAATGCAAGAAAGAAGAAGTAAGTCTTAGTTTATTTGATGTTCCGGAGGGTAAAATAATATGACGATAGTTGATAACTATAATATCAATGCAGATGGCATAATTGTAAGAGTTGATATAGAAAAGATTGAGGATGTTGGCTTGTTATATAAAGTAAATATCCCACAAATAAGCAGATCAACTCTTGTTTTATTAAATGAAGTGAAGAATAGACTAATTACTGAAGTTAATGTCGGGGCACACGAAATATTAGATCCAAAAATAATTGAGAATCTAAAAGAAAGATTCAAAAAAAGTTCAGAGGCTGTTTTTAGGAGCATAATACCAAATATCCCCAAAGAGACTGTTGATTTTTTAACCGGTACTTTGTTACATGAGATGTTGGGTTTAGATGAAATGGAATTCTTGCTTAATGATGATTCTTTAGAGGAAATAGTTATAACATCTTCTTCAGAACCAGTCAGGGTTTATCATAAGAAATATGGGTGGTTGCAAACTAATATTACTATTAAGACTGAATTAAAAATACAGAATTATGCCAATACTATTGCCAGAAGAGTTGGAAGGCAAATAACCACCTTAAGTCCATTATTAGATGCTCATTTGGTTACAGGAGACAGAGCTAATGCTGTTTTATATCCTATATCTAACAAAGGAAATACTATAACTATAAGGAAATTTGCGCGTGATCCTTGGACTGTAACAGACTTAATTAAAAATAATACTTGTTCGTCTGAAATTTTTGCTTTAATCTGGTTGGCTATACAATATGAAATGAATATTCTGATTTCTGGTGGAACTGCTTCAGGAAAGACGTCAATGCTAAATGTTTGTATGCCATTTATGCCGCCAAATCATAGAATTATTAGCATAGAAGATACCCGTGAGCTTCAGCTCCCTAAGTTTTTATATTGGGTTCCTTTAACTGTCAGGCAGCCAAATCCTGAAGGAAAAGGAGAAGTTACTATGTTGGATTTGCTAGTTAATTCTTTAAGAATGAGGCCAGATAGAATTATTCTAGGTGAAATCAGGAAGCATGATCAGGCAGAAGTATTATTTGAAGCTATGCATACAGGACATAGTGTTTATGCTACTGTTCATGCAAATTCTATAAGTGAGACTATAAGAAGATTAGTTAATCCTCCAATAAATGTTCCTAAAAATCTGCTCGGGGCTGTAAATCTTAATGCTGTTATGTTCAGGGATAGAAGAAAAGCTTTGAGAAGATTATATCAGCTTGGTGAATTTATAGTTGAAGAAAATGAAGAAATAAGGCCAAATATTTTGTATAGATGGAAGCCAAGCAATGATACTTTTGTTCAACATGCTGAAAGCATTCATTTATTTGAGGATTTAAGTGTACATACAGGAATGACAATACAGGAACTAGCACAGGACTTAAAGGAAAAAAACAGTATTTTAAGATCCATGGCTAAGAAAAATATCAGAACTGTTGATCAGGTTGGGGAGATTATGAATAAATATTATGTGGGAGAAAAACAGCTTCAATGAGAAAAATCAAAATTCCCTTTTCAATATTACCTACTAATTTCATAGGGAGAATTTCTGGTCTTTTTTTAGGGGTAGGTAAAAAAATAGAGAAGAATTTCCCCGGATTAAAGATAAATATTGAACAATCTGAATATAATCTTAATCCTGCAGAATATGCCAGCATGTGCATTACAGCTTCCATAGTATTTTTTATTTTTATCAACATATTATTTAGTATTTTTTTATTTTTAATAAAGATAGAAAATGCAATTTTATTATCTATTTTAGTTTCAATTCCAATTACACTATTTATTCTTATCCAGCAAATGTTATATCCTAAATTAGTTGCAGGAAGGAAAATAAGGAATATTGAAAGAAATTTATTGTCCGCATTGCAAAATATTTTAGTTCAGCTTAATTCTGGTGTTCCATTATTCAGTGTTTTAGTTAGTATTTCTAATGAAGATTATGGTGAGGTTTCTAAGCAATTTGCTCTTGCTGTTAAAAAAATAAATGCTGGAATATCACAAATTGAAGTTTTAGACCAGATTGCAACTAAGAATCCCTCTTTGTATTTTAGGAGAGCAATTTGGCAGTTAGTTAATGGTATGAAATCTGGCGCTGATATAGGGATTGTAATCAGACAGATTATATCTTCCTTGTCTGAAGAGCAATTAATACAGATACAGAGATATGGCGGGCAATTAAATCCGCTTGCTATGTTTTATATGTTAATCACTGTGATATTACCTTCTTTGGGAATTACTTTTTTAATAGTAATCAGTTCTTTTATATCTTCTTCTGAATTCCTTACTAAATTAATTTTTTGGGGAATGTATGTTTTTGTGCTTTTTTTTCAGATAATGTTCATAGGGATTATTAAAACAAGGAGGCCAACTTTGCTTCAATAATGGTCTACTCATTATTAACCAGGATTTATCCTAAAAAAATAAGGGAACATTACACTAAGTTATTTCAATATTCAAAATTAAAAGTTGATAAAGAGAAGTTTTTAGGATTTTTTTTGTTATTTAGCTTGTTGTTATCGGTGGCTCTTGGTTTTTTTATTTCTTTTTTATTTCACTTTAAGTTTTTTATAGTTTTAGTATTATTATTTATAATAATACAACTAACATTATATTTTGGTTTGTCTTTAAAAGCAGATTATAATGCCAGATTTGTTGAAAATGTATTGCCTGATGCTTTACAGCTAATGACTTCTAATTTAAGGGCAGGGTTAACTACTGACAGGGCTTTTTTATTAAGTGCAAGGCCAGAATTTGGCACATTAAGTGATGAAATAAATGGGGTTGGTAAAAAAATAACTTTGGGAAAAGATTTGAGCGATTCTTTACTTGAAATGAGCAAGCATTTTAAATCTGATATTTTAAATAAAACCATGCTGTTGATAACTTCTGGTTTGAAATCTGGAGGAGAATTAACTGAATTATTAGAACAAACTGCTAAAAATTTGAGACAGGAAAAATTCTTGGAAGACAAAATAAGAACTAATGTACTTATGTATGTCATATTTATATTTTCTGCTATTGCCATAGGTGCTCCAATATTATTTGGTTTGTCTTCTTTTTTAGTTGAAGTTTTACAAACTAATTTAGCTCAGATTGAAGTTCCAAGAACAGCTACCTTACCAATTTCTTTTTCAAAAGTTAGTCTTTCTTCCTCTTTTATTTTGACTTTTTCAGTTGTGAGTTTATTAACAAGTTCAATATTGGGATCTTTGGTTTTAGGATTAATAAGTAAAGGGAGAGAAAAAGCTGGTTTAAAATTCCTTCCTATCTTAGTTGGTTTAACTTTGGTTATATTTTTTGCAGTTAGATTTATACTAAGATTGTTTATTGGCGGGTTGTTCGGGTTGTAAAATTACTAAAAGGCATATCAGTATAAAATTTATTTAAATTTATTTTAAAAAAGAAAGCAAATCAGTACAACAGCAACTAATTTCTTCAGAACCAGGTTTATATGTATTAATGTTTTTTATATCTATTCCCTGAATATTTACTCTTTGACCCAACTGCAGTATTTTTCTAGTTAAATTATTTGAAACATTGGCTTCTATGTTAATTTCTCCTGTATTGCCTATGTCTACTAGTTTTACTTTATCGTTGTTTATTTTTACTATGTCTCCTATATTAATGAAATGTTCTGTTGCTGATTGTACTGTGATTTTGTTTGTGTCAACTTCTGTAATTGCAAGTTCTGTGTTTAGGAATTTAATATCTAATGGTTTTGAGGCTGAAACTTTAGTTAGGTCAACTTCATTATCAAAAACATAATAATATCTTAATCTACCTTGTCCTAGCTCCATAAACACATCAGAACCATATGTGAAATCATTACTAGATAAACTTGTTTGTATTGTTGGTCCTGAATTATACAATTCAACAGTGTCATGAATTGGAATATCTTCTCCACCTAATTGTACTCTTCCTTTTCTTAATGTTGGTACATCACCCATAGTTATTAATTTATTGAAGTAATTATCATCGCCTATGTTATTGCCTAATGGAATATTATACGAAGAAGAAGCAGTTCCAGTTACTCCCTCTGTTTTATTTGCTGGTACAACAATATTTCTTGTTATTTTCATTAAAGCAGATGAAATATCAGAAGCTCCAATTGTGTCATCACTTTTTGCTTTATCTCCAAAGATAAATAAAGTATTTGTTAATTTTCCGTTTTGAACAAATGGATATGGGTAATCTGAGAAATCCACATCAAATGTTTCTCCAATCATCTTTGATATGTTGCCTTTTTTTAAAATAATTGTTTTTCCTTCTAATTTAACTTTTGGAAACTTTTCTTTAACAAATTGAGAGGCCATTCTTGTGTCTTCTGCTGTTGTTCCAGCTACTAACATTGCAGTATTTTTTCCGTTTTTTGCTAATTTGATCATTGCTTCGCCATCATTTAAGTTCCAACTTGAGCATTTAGGAAATTCTTTATATTCTTCCAACAATGGATTTGCACAAGGACCACCAACATAGATTATATTATAATCTTCTTTTCCTATTACTTCACTTACTAACATCGGTTCTGGTAGTATGTCACCCAATGCCTTAGTTTCATTTTTAATTGCTGAAGTCAAAGCCAGAGTTGATTTTCCTATTAAAGAAATATTTGCATAAACTTGATCATTTGGAATTTGCACTTGCACTTTGTCTGAATCTGCGTTCTGTTTGGGATTTTTTATTATAATGCCATATAATGTTCTTAAATCAACTTCTTTTTTTCCTATATTAGTAGAAACCCATACTAAATCTGCGTCTTCTGCTGATGCTGAAGATGTTCCAAAGCCTTGAAAGTCGTTATCTATTGCGTGCATTAAATTAATAGTTAAGTCATCATTGCCGTTTGTAGATGCGCTGCCTTTTTCACCTAAAATATCTAATACTAGATCTAGGTTATTTGCTGTTGAAAAACCTTTTCTTAAATCAATCTGGATGTTTGTATCTTTTGTGTTTTGATAATTAATATCTGCTATGTTTTGGTCTACTGAGTCAGAGTTCATATTTATGTATCCTGCTAATTTTTTAGCATTAGCTGAATCTTCATAAAAAATTCCTGCATATGTTGAACCATTATTTATTATCCATATTTTATCTGTTGTTGAGTCTGTAGAAAAAGTGAAATCCCAACCAGATTGTTGTAGTTTTAGTCCATTAGCATCTGTAATGGAATTAATATAAATTGCTGCTTTTGATGACCAGGAGGAATTAAATGTGCTTAAGTCTACTGTTGTTTTTGATATTTCATAGTCAGCATATGTATTTGGAGTTAATGAAACAAAAGCTATACATAGATATTCTTCTGGTAAACAAAATTTACTGCCTGCTTTTACTGCCGGGTTTGGTGATGAAGTCAAAGTATCTGCCAAGAAATTATTTTTTATTCCTATTATAGGACCAGTATGTTTTGTATCATCTGACGTGTCTCTTATATATGTGCTGGCTTTTGTTTTTAAATTTCTTAAAATCCAGATCCATTCTTGTTCTTCTACATCATCTGATTCATATGACTCTGCATTTTCATATTTATTAATAGATTCAGTGCCTATTACTAGAACTGCTTGACCAAATTTTGGACAATCTACTGCTCCCGGTATTGTTAAGTTTGATTCACATTTACTTGAGCATAAGCCGTAGCCATATCCTTTTTTTATGCAAGCTGAATTACAGGAATCAGAATATGTTATAGGTACTAAGAATAGGATTAATGGGATGATTAAAAATAATATTTTTTTCATTATCGCCTCTTTTTAAAGAATTTTAGGTGTTTATTGATTTATTAAGTTTTTCTTTGAAATTCGAAATGTTTATAAAACTAATTTTTTTGAATCTAATTATGGCTGATAAAACTACTGAAAAAGTAAAGGAATTAATGAGAGTTCCTGAAAGGATAAGGAACATAGGCGTCTGCGCCCATATTGATTTATTGTAAAGAATTTATCTTTCAATACAAGTGCATGGGAAGACGACGTTTAGTGACAATTTGCTTTCTGGAGCAGGTATGATCTCAGATGAGTTAGCTGGAAAACAATTAGCTTTAGACTTTAGAGAAGACGAGCAAGAGAGGGGAATTACAATAGATG
Organism: Candidatus Woesearchaeota archaeon; assembly: GCA_964367445.1. Taxonomy (GTDB): domain Archaea; phylum Nanobdellota; class Nanobdellia; order SCGC-AAA011-G17; family JACPIM01; genus JACPIM01. The sequence goes on from CAYIXS010000005.1 coordinate 10,020, forward strand.
CTGCTAATGTTAGTATGGTTCATCAATATGAAGGAAATGATTTTTTAATTAATCTAATTGATACACCAGGACATGTTGACTTTGGTGGGGATGTTACAAGAGCTATGAGAGCTGTTGATGGCGCTATAGTTTTAATTGATGCTGTTGAAGGAATAATGCCACAAACTGAAACTGTTTTAAAACAAGCCTTGAGAGAAAGAGTAAAACCTGTTTTGTTTATTAATAAGGTTGACAGACTAATTAAGGAAGTTAAACTAACACCACAACAGATGCAGGAGAGATTTATAAAAATCATAAATGATGTTAACAGATTAATAAGACATATTGCTACTGATGAATTTAAGGAGAAATGGCAAGTGAATGTTCAAGAGGGAAGTGTTTCTTTTGGAAGTGCTTTTCATAAATGGGCTGTAAATTATCAATATATGCAGAAACATCAAATAAGTTTTAAGGATATAATTGATGCTTATACTTCTGAAAAAGAAGAGGGCTATAAAATACTACATGAAAAAGCACCTGTTCATAAAGTTGTTTTGGAGATGGTAATCAGACACCATCCTAATCCTAAAGAAGCTCAAAAATACAGGATTCCTCATATATGGAGAGGAGATCAGGAAAGTATTGAAGGTAAATCTCTAATTAATTGTGATACTACTGGACCTATGGGTTTTATTTGTACTAAAATTGATATTGATAAACATGCGGGTGAAGTTGCTGCAGGAAGATTGTTTTCAGGAACTGTAAAGCAAGGTGATGAAGTTTATATGAATTTAGCTAAAAGAAAAGTAAGGGTGCAGCAAGTTATTATCTATAAAGGGGCACAAAGAATACAGGTTAGTGAAGCTGTTGCTGGAAATATTATTGGTATTATTGGATTAAAAGATGTTTTTGCAGGTGAAACTGTTAGTACTAATCCTATGGAGCCTTTTGAAGCTTTAACACATTTATTTGAACCAGTAATAACCAAGAGCATAGAGGCTGTTAAGGCCAGTGATTTGCCAAGATTGGTTGAAGTTTTAAAACAAGTAAATAAAGAAGATCCTAGCATAACTATTGAGATTAATGAAGAAACTGGAGAAAACTTAATGCATGGGATGGGAGAATTGCACCTAGAAGTTATTGAAAACAGGATTAAAAGAGAAAAAGGATTGAATGTTAAAACAAGTGCGCCAATTGTAGTTTATAGGGAAACTGTTTTGAAAAAAAGTTTGGAAGTTGAAGGAAAAAGCCCTAATAAACACAACAAGTTTTACATAATTGTTGAGCCCCTTGAGGATAATGTTTATCAAGCTATTAAATCTGGTGAAATTCCTGAAGGAAGAGTAAAGAAAAATGATAAACTTTTATTAGATGTTCTTAGAAATTTGGGCTGGGATGCTAAAATGGCCAGAAATGTAAGGGATGTTTTTAAAGGGAATTTATTTTTAGACCAGACCAGGGGAGAAGTTCATATTGGGGAAGTAATAGAGCTAGTATTAGATGGTTTTGAGCAAGTAATGAAAGAGGGACCATTAGCGAGAGAACCAGGAGTCAAAATGAAGGTTTGTTTGATGGATACTAAATTACATGAAGATGCGATTCACAGAGGTCCTGCTCAAGTATTGCCTGCTGTAAGGGCTGCTGTTAAGGGGGCTATGTTAAATGCGGGTGCTTTGATTTATGAGCCTGTTCAGATATTACAAATTGAGGCTCCAGGAACTTATATTGGTGAAATCAGCAAATTAGTACAGAACAAAAGAGGGCAGTTATTAGAGATGAATCAGGAAGGAGAACATATAACTGTAAAAGCTAAATTACCTGTTGGTGAAATGTTTGGATTAAGCAATGATTTGAGAAGCGCTACTGGTGGAAGAGGCGTTCAATATTTAGTAGATCAGATGTATGAGAAATTACCTAATGAATTGCAACAAAAGATAATAAGAAATATAAGAGAAAGAAAAGGACTTTCTGTAGATGAAGATTTGGCTATACAGAAAGAATAATTTTGAAAAGTTTATTAATTTTAATTAGATAAGAACTAAGTTCTTATAAACTTTTTAGTGATATTGAAATAATAATTCTTGAATAGAAAGATTTAAATATTGTTACGTATTATTACGTAATATGGAAATAATAGCCAAAATCAGCAAGGGAAGCAAGATGGATCAGATTTACATTCCTAAGAATAGAACTAGTTTTGCTATTGGAAATTATGTAATTGTTAAACCATTAGAAACTGAAAAAATAATAAAGAAACCATATTTTTATGGAGTCAAAAATGTAGAGCTAGTGAAACTTAGAATGATAGAGGAAGTATTTAGTATTATTGAGAAGAAAATTGTAAATTATGATAATATTATAATAACTGGTTCTTTTTTGGATAATGGTTTTAAGTTTAATGATATTGATATTTTAATAATAAGCAATGAAAAACCAGTAGATATAAGTAAGGATGTAGAAGAGAGAACAGGAATTAAAGTTCACTTGATCTTGTTGGATAATAAATCTTTAATGAGAGGAATATCGATAGATCCACTTTACAAAATTATGTTGAGTAAATGTGTTTCTAAAAAAAGAATAATACTTAATGTAAAAAAAGAAATAAATTATAAAATATTAGATTTGCATTTATTAAAAAGCAAGATTTTATTAGATAATTTTGATATTTTGAATGGAAATGAGAAATATTATTTAATAAGAAATATGGTTGCCATATACTTATTTATTAAAAATAAAATAATCAGCAAAGATAAAGTTGATGATGAAATAAAAAAAATGTTTAAATTAAGCGACATAAATGAAATAAAAGAAAACATATTAAATAAAAAAGAATTTCTTAAAAAGTATAAAAAGATGTATAATAAAACTTTTGATTTAATAATGGACGGAATTAAAAATGGTGCAAAATAGGAATAAAATAATAGATTTATTTATTGGAAATATATCTAATGCCATTATTCATGAAATATTAGAAAAAGCGATTGATGTTGATGAAATAATCAGTAGATATAATAAAGAAAGTAAGGTTAGTTTTGAGGTAGCTAAAAAATATAGAGAGAAAATTAATCCTGTTGATAAAATACTTCCTTCTGAAGATATTGCTAAAATCAGAAATAAAGTGATTAATAATGTTAAAAATGAATTAAATATTAGGATTCTAAAAGGCTATAAAAACCTTAATGTTACTTTGGTTGAAGAAACTGTTGATAAGTTCTTAAAAGAAATGAAAATTAAGTAGTTCTTTTTAAGATTGATCTGTATAATTATATTTTTCTTTTAAAGAATGCAGTCTCTTAAAATATTCATCATATGCCTTATCATGTTTTCCAATCACCAACATCCAAATTATATTATCTTTTAAATAATATATTAACCTAATGTTTTTAGTAATTGGTTCCCTATAACAGTTTTCTTTGCTACTTAAATGTTTTAATCTTAAAGGATTTTTTTTGATCTTTTCTTTTTTCTTGTAAAATATTTCAAGATCATTTGTGCTAAGTTTATCTAAATCCTTAAAGAAATCTGGGTGGTATCTTACTTCCCAATCAGGCAATTTTTACGCCTCTTTTTTTCAAATATTCATCTAATTCTTTTTCTGTTTTTCCTTGTATCTTATTTGTTTCTATGTCAGTTATTCTTTTATTCACTTCTTTTGATAGCGCTACTTCTACATCTTGAATAAGCCTTTCTACATCATTTAAAATTTTTACAAAATTCACTTTTTCTATAGTTACGGTTTCCATATGTCCTTAATAAATAAGTCAATATATAAACCTTATTTCGAAAGCTTTATAAATAGAATCTTTACTTTTTAAAGTACTTATTATCAAATTTTCACTATGGGGGAAATTAAAGATGGCTAAACAAAAACCACACTTAAATATAGTATTTGTAGGTCATGTAGACTCTGGTAAGAGTACTACTGTAGGTAGGCTTATGTATGATTCTGGTAAGATTAATGAGCAAGAAATGAGAAAATTAAAAGAAAAAGCTCAAGAAGTTGGAAAAGTAGGTTTTGAATTTGCTTTTGTAATGGATCAATTAAAAGAAGAAAGAGAAAGAGGAGTTACTATTGATTTATCCTATAAAAAGTTTGATACTAATAAATATGAAATCACAATTATAGATGCTCCAGGGCACAGGGATTTCATTAAAAATATGATTACTGGGAGTTCACAGGCTGATGCTGCTTTCTTAGTTGTAAGTGTCCCTGAAGGAGTAATGGCTCAAACTAAAGAGCATGTATGGTTATGCAAGACTTTGGGAGTGCAGCAAATTCATGTTATGATGAATAAGATGGATGTTGTTAAATTTGATGAAAACAAGTTTAATAGTGTTAAAAGCGAAGTTTCAAATTTATTAAAAACTGCAGGTTATAAAGTACCTGATGTATTATTTATACCTGAAAGCGCTTATCAAGGAGATAATATTGTTAAGAAATCTGTTAATATGGGTTGGTATAAAGGACCGACTTTATTAGAGGCGTTTGATTTGTTAAAACAACCTGAAAAGCCAACAAATTTACCATTAAGATTGCCTATACAGGATGTTTACAATATTACTGGTATTGGTGTAGTTCCGGTTGGCAGAGTTGAAACTGGTAAAATGAAAATTGGAGACAAGGTAATTATAGTTCCTGCAAGAGAAGGTAAAGGAGTTACTGGTGAAATTAAGACTATAGAGATGCACCATGAGCAAATAAATGAAGCTGAACCAGGAGATAATGTAGGATTTAACGTAAGAGGAATTGGAAAGAAAGACATTGCCAGAGGAGATGTATTAGGGCATACAGATAACGTACCAACTGTTGCCAGTGAGTTTACAGCACAAATTGTTGTATTAAACCACCCAACTGTTCTAAGTGTTGGATATACTCCTGTATTCCACATACATACTGCACAAGTAGCATGTAGAATTGATGCTATTGAGAAAAAAATAGATCCTGCTACTGGACAAGTTTTACAGGAAAAACCTGATTTCTTGAAAAATGGTGAAGCTGGAATTGTTAAAGTTAAACCAACCAAACCATTGGTAATTGAGAAGCAGAAAGACATACCACATATGGCAAGATTTGCTATAAGGGATGCTGGAAGCACTGTTGCTGCTGGTATGTGTATTGATTTGGTTAAGAAGCCTCTTTAAAATGGTAATCTATCTTTTTGAACAGGGACAAGCATTTGTTCCTAGTACTATTAAAGACGCTAAACAATATGGTTCTTTTAATTTTGATGGTAGGGGTTTTGTTTGGCAAAATTCTGGAAATGGTAATACAAAAGGATCATTAAGTGGAGTTGTTTCAGAGTTATTTAGTGCTTCTTATGATGAAGATGGTGTTTTATTTTGTGATAGAAAGTCAATAAGAGTGTTACTAAGACATTATCCGAGATATTTTGAATATATAATTACTGGTCCTGGTTCTCAACAAGGGGAATAAATTTATAAATAGTTTTTAATCTTTAAATATAAAAATGCCAAAAGCGAGAATTAATTTAGCTAGTATTGATATTGGTAAAATAAACCAAATAATTGATTCTGTTAAAGAGATTGCTAAAAAAACAAAAGTTGAGATGAAAGGGCCTATTCCTTTGCCTACTAAAATATTGAAGTTAACTACCAGGAAAGCTCCATGTGGCGATGGTAAGGCCAGTTTTGATAGATTTGAAATGAGAGTTCATAAAAGATTAATTGATTTAGGTATAAATGAAAGAGCTTTAAGACTAGTTATGAGAGTTCCTATACCTGAAGGCGTTTCTATTGAAATTGAGATGCTTGAGTAAACCTTTTAAAATAGAGATAATTCTTTTTTATTAAATGCCGTGATCGCATAACCTGGTACAGCTTTTCTTGGGAAGAAAACTTGGGAAAAGAAGCAGGAGATTGCACAGGCAGTAAGGGTAAATCCTTATCAACCTTTATTGGTGAAAGCCTGGAAAATTATGCGAGTAAGCCTGGCCTTTAAAAGGGCGTCCCGGTTCAAAAATAAGGATTGCATATAAGGGTAAACCCTTATCAACCCAGATTAGCTGCAAACTTATGTGAAATTCCGGGTCACGGCGATTTTTTAGTGTATCTATTAACTTCCTCAATTAGGTCTGTTCCAAGATTATCCCATCTAACACAACCTAAATGAGTTCCTCTTAAAAATACTGCATTATCAATTTCTGTATTTTTATTTTTCCTAAATTTTTCAGGATTGCCTCTGGCCCATTTCATAAAATCAAATCCATTAGTAGAAAAATAAGGTCTTATTCTTTTTACATTATTAGGGATATCTAAATCACTTAAATTTGTATAGGTTGGATCAATAACAATTAATAAATTTATAAGAATATTTTCTTTTTCACATTGTTTTGCTGTTAATTTCATTTGTTCACTTCCCATACTAAATCCAATGAGAATTATATTCCTTCCTTGTTTGTATGCCTGTCTTATTTCTGGTATATTTTCATGCCAAAAACCAACAGGTTCAATTACAACCGGTGTATTACATTCTTTTTCTAGCTTAGAACAAACTTTATTTAGATCACTACTTAAAAAACCATCTATTCCTGTTATTAGTGGTTTTTCTATTGGATATTGGCTTAAATTTAGATTTTTTGAAGAACAAGAAAAAGAAAATAATGCTAAAGTTCCTAATAAACTGATTAACTTTTTGTTTAAATAGCCCATTTTAAGATATTAACTACCAATAAGTGATTATTTATAAATCTTTCTATTAAATTTTTTAAGTTTAGAAATGTTTAAATAAAGTGTTTACAACTATTCTTAAAAGAGATAAAAATGAAAAAGTGGATTCTTCTTATGATTGTAGCATTATTAATAATTAACAGTATTTTTTTATTAAGTTTTGTTGTTGGAGAAACTGGTAGGTGCAGTGTTTCTTGTGTTAATAAAGGATATACAGATGGAAGCTGTATGAATTTGCCAATAAGTCAGAAGCCTTGTGAAAGCAGAGGCTTAATAACTGATTTGTCCTATAATCTTTATTGTAAACAAGAGAATGAAATATGTTGCTGTAAATAAGAAACTACGTTTCTTATTATCTTCCTAAAAAAGGGGCGATTTAAATGGTTGGAGCAATAGTTGGCCAAAATATTACCAATAATCTGATGGGGTTGGCTCTTTTTGGTGGTTTTAGCTTTTTTTTAATCTTATTAGTAATTTGGGAATTAATTTGGAAAGGAATGGCTTTATGGCATTCAGCAAGGAATAAACAAAAAGAATGGTTTATTGCTTTGTTAATATTAAATACAGTTGGTATATTACCTATTATTTATTTGATTTGGTTTAAGAAAAAGAAGAAATAATTAATCAACTAATTTTTTCCAATTTTTTTTGTAGTATTCAAATTTTTTATTGAACTCTTCTTTTGGTGTCATATCAATATTTAGCAAGGCTATTTTTTCTTTAAGATTCTGTAATTCTTTATCTTTTTCTTCTTCAGAACATATTTTTTCAAGTTCTATGATATATCCATATCCTTTAGTAAAATCCAAACAAACTAGAATATCGTTCCAATTAAATTCAAATCTTTTCCTAAACCATTTTACTTCAACGTTCAATCCCAATGCCAAAAATAGTTTTTCAAGTTTCTCAAATTCGCTTCTATCAAATCTTATTTCTATTTCTTCTCTTTGATCATCATGTATTTTGCCTTTTTTTAACCAAATTTTAGAATAGAAATTATTCTTTTGGATTCTTAAGTCCTCTTTGCAGTCAAAATAAAAAGTTTCTTGATAGTCTTCTTTTATAAATTTGGAATTCTTTTTAAAAAAAATTAATAAATTTTTGTATTGTTCTTCTGAAATAAGGCTTCTTATTTCTACTTCGACATTCATAAATATAATTAAAAAGGACTAATTTCAAGTTCTTTTAATAATTCTTCAGTACTTTGTATTCTGACTAATATATCTGTTTTTCCGCAATTAGGACAAAGAGCAGTAGAGGAAGATTGTTTTGAAACAAATTTACATAAAGCACATCTATATTTTTCTTTTTCTTCCCTTCTTGTAATTATTTTAGATTCAACCTTGTTTTGCGGATTTAGTATTTCTTTGTATTCAATACCAACTTTTCTAAAGTCTTTAACTATTGATTTTAGGGGTTTCTTATAGTGCTGTTTTTCATAACAATTCGGGCATATCCATCCTTTGGCGGATTTATCTGCCCTTATGTTATCTATAGAAACGCTTTTGTTGCATAAAATACAGGTAACCTCTTTGTTTAACATAAATTTCACCTAGATTTACTATATATCGCTAGTTCTATTTAAATATTTTACTATGAGAATTTTTGTGGAGCTTTATTTTGCCTTTTTAAAGTTTTCATTAACTTGTTTCCAATTTACAACATTCCACCATGCGGCGATATACTCATTCCTTCTATTCTGTCTTAAAATATAATAAGAATGTTCCCAGACATCAATACATAACAAAGGTATTTTATTTTCCATTAAAGGGCTGTCTTGATTTTTAGTTTGTATTATCTCCAGTTTTCCTTTGTTCAGAACTAACCAAGCCCAACCAGAGCCAAATACTGTTAAAGCTTTATTAGAAAATTCTTCTTTGAATTTATCAAAACTCCAAAATATTTTATTTATTTCTTCAGATATTTCTCCTGAAGGTTCTTTTTCTGAATCTGGAGACATTATCTTCCAAAAAAAGGAATGATTTGAATGACCCCCACCGTGATTAATCACTGCCTGCCTTATATTTTCAGGAACTTTATGAATATTTTTTAAAACTTCATTAAGATCTTTTTTTTCAAATTCTGTGGCTTGAACTGCTGCCTTTAACTTATCTATATATGCCTGCTGATGCTTTGTGTGATGAATTTCCATTGTTTTAGCATCTATATATGGCTCTAATGCATCATAAGAATATTCTAACTTTGGTAATGTAAAATCCATTTTTATTCCCTCCAATTAATAATCCATTTTTATAGAACTATAAATACTTTTACCAATATTTAAAAATTGTGTTTAATAATTTAAAAGCCTAATTTTTCGTTTATAAAGATTATTACAACTCTTCCTGGACTTATCTCTTTATTTACTATTAAAATTTTACTCACAAAGCTTCCAGGAACACCATATGCTTTTTTTGCTCTTTCACTTTCTAAAGGCAAGCTATGTTCATATACTCTTTTTATACCTTGGTCAATGTTTTTTACTATTTTTTGTGTACCTACGACCCATATAACATGACTTGAACCATAAGCATATGCAGGCAGTTGACTTCCTGTATTTGATGCTATTAAAACCTGTCCTTCTTCAGTTACTGCGTGAACGCTTCCAATAGTCCAATCAGGAGTAGCTCCTATTTTCTGCATTTCTCTCCCTTGTGTTTTTCTATCCATTGACATTAATTTTTTACGAACTGAGTTATATTTTCTAGATTCTTGAATCTCATTTGCGATATTCATAGTTTCTAAAGTTACTGAAGTCATATTCATAACCTCTGCATTTTCTGGTAAAATTTCAAATATCTTTTTCTTTGCTTCTTCACTAGTATTAAAGTAATATGATTCTATATTATTTGCTTTTAACGTACTGATTGTTTTTTCTACTGTTTTTTTGTTCGGTAATTTTTCCCACTTATCCATTTGTATCTCCTAAATAATAAACTGCGTTTCTATTATTTCCCTTTATAAGGAATTCTCCCTTATCAACCTTGAACTAAGTTTCTTATAATAATCAATAAAAAATAAAAAATTAATTGTTTTTTTCCAGTTCTCTTATTCTTTCAGAAACCCCTTTGGATTCATTTTCTAAATCTTCTTTGTATTCTTTAAGTATTTCTATTCTTTCTTCTTTTGTTAGAAAACTTCTTCCATTACAGCTTCCATAGCATGTTCCGTACATTTTAATACCCCCTAAATTTAGTATCGTATATACGATACTAGCAAATATATAAATATATCGGTTGTCCAATATAGTACATACGATACTTATCATAGATATATTTAAATATTATGTTTAACATTAGTTTAGTATGACAGAAGAAAAATGGCGTGTTTATTGTTGTGATATGCGTGGTATGCTATCTTTTTTGATACTTTTCTTACTTTCAAAAAAAGCAATGCATGGCCAGGAAATTGCTGATGAAATTGGAAAAAGGAAGGGAGTTAGGCCTAGTCCAGGGACTATCTATCCTGCTTTAAAAAGTTTAAAGGAAGCTAACCTCATAGATGAAAAAAAAATTGGAAAAACCATCGTTTATAGCCTGACTAATCAAGGTAAAAAAGTGCTTAAAGTATCTAAACAGAAATTTTGCAGAACTTTTAGTGGGGTTTTCTAGATTATTTTAATGCCTTTTTATT
>CAYIXS010000006.1:0-19858 GCA_964367445.1 Candidatus Woesearchaeota archaeon
ATTGCTTCATTAACGCCATATGCTTCTGCAATGTCTTCTTTTGATTTATTTGGCCATTTGTCTTTTTCTAATAATTCTTTTACTTCATTCTGATTTAATTTGCTTCCCTCTATGGCATTTGTGTTGTACGTGAATATCTCAGAGAAAATTTTCCAGTTATGCTCTGATAAATGCGCTATCTTTAGCGGAATTTTAGATTCTATATCTTTTATTGATTCTATTTCATCCTTTGAAAGCTCAAAACTTAAAGGGTCCTTTATGATATTGTATTTATGAATCTCTTCTAGAATTAGTTTTTCTGCTATTTTTTTTCTTTCTTTCAGTAATTCTGGCTTTAAGTCCTGTCCTAGGTATTTCCTGAATTTATGTACTTTGGGGCCTTCCCTGTAAGAATGAGATAGAAAATATTTTATTCTCTTTCCTATTTTTCTTTTTTCAATATGCATAGTTATAATATGGGTGACTACATATTTAAATCTTTTGGTATTGGGTGTCTACAAATAATGATTTTTGTGGTCACCCACTTTCCTATAACTTTCTTTTTAACAATTTTTCAGCTTTTAATTTTCCTTTTTCTGTTTTTATTAAATTTGAATAAAACCTATTTGCCATGATTATTTGTGAATCTGTTATGGCTTTAATCGCTGGCTTCCAAATAGAGATATCATTACTTTTTACAAATTTGGCCCATCTTACAATCTGTTCTGAATGTGTTTTATCTCTCATTTTAACCTTAATCTTTTAATCTCTTTTTTAATCCTTTTAATCTCATCTTCATCTATTTCATCAGAATAAATTTCTCTTAGATGATTTGCATCCTCAATGTCTTTTTCAGATTTTAACAATTCTTCTTTAAATGCAATATTCATTTCTATGGTTGAAAAATAAATATCTAATCCGCTAAGTGGGAGTTGCTTTCTTGTCTTTATTTGATATTCATCTAATGAATCTTTGACAAATTTAAGTTCCATTTCAGGAACAAAAGTGCCTTTTTTAGTATATCTAACACTTAAATTATCGGTTAAATACTCATAAATGGTTTTTGCATCATCTGCTTGAACACAAACAAATCCTTTTTTTATTAGATCATTATGAAAATTAGAAAATTTAATTTCGTCTAGTCTCTCTATTATTATATCAATATCTTCTGTTCCTCTTGTTCTTCCATGAGCAATTGCAACAAAACCAGAAACAACAACGTATTTGCAATGTTTTTCAACTATAGAAACAAAATCCTTAACGAATTTTTCTAATATTGATAGTTCACTAACTTTCCTATCCATTTTGTTATTGTTAAGGTGAAATTATATATAAGACTTTCTGGATTTATTGTAAAATCAAAACATTTATATTCTACAGTATATGGGTTATTTTCTTGTAGGTAGGTGTTCAACTATCGTTTTTTCGACTTTAAATAGTCAAGAAATGAGGAAAGTCCACCCACAATAAGAACTAAGGTTCTTATCAACTCCTTTACTGGAGTGAGTTGTCTGATGCAAATCAGATTTCAGAAATGGAAGGCAACCGCACAGAAACGAGACCAACTACTGCTAAATATGATGTTGATAAAACTGATGTTTCAGTAGAAATGGATGAAACGGCGAGCCCCAACTTGTGCAAGACAGCCCTTTAGAAAAGCGCTGGCGGAAATAAGGGTAAACCCTTATCAACCCTTTGCTTTAGAAAGGTAACGTCGCTTAGTCGGATGTTGAAATGAACTATTAATGAGCTTTTCTTAGGAAGAAAACCTCGGAAAAGAAAACATCATTAAGTTCAACTGAAGGTGGCTTATAACCTGCCTACAAACCCTTTTTAGGAAAAAGCGTTTACGGAAAAACTTTCTTTAGAAAGAAAGCTGTACCAAAGAAACCATTTTAAAAAAGTTTTATTTTTAAGCCTAAATTTAATAAATGCTTGTTCTTTATTATGTTTTATGAATGTTAGAAAAATAGGCTTTGTAATCAGTGGTTTGGTTGCTTTATCTATTGGAATAAATGTTTTTGAATATTATAGAATCAAGCATGAGTTATATTTTAAAAAACAGGTTTTTGATGATGGAAATAATCCATTGAGTCTTAGAGAATTTGCCAGAGAAAAGGCGATAGAATATATTGGTGAAATCGACTCTAGAAATGGAAGCTTGTTATTTAGATTATTTGGTAATTTTGGTGCTTCTCATGGTGTTGATGAGTTTTGTTATGAAAATGTTGGCTGGTTGTATAAAAAATGAATATTGCAATATTTTTAAATGATTGATATTTTATTAAATAAAAACCTTTTTATATCTCTATCTTAAGATATAATCATTATGATTGGAGAAAAAATACTCTTTATTGGATGGGAAGAGCCGAAAGGTTTAGCTTTAAAAGTAACTGGTTTTGGAATTAATAACGGGAAGGTTTCATTTATTCTGCCTTTTGTTGATCCTTTGCAAGATTATGATACTAGAATGAAAAGAATTGCCTCTATTTTGCCTGAATTTGAATATTTCTTGAGAAGAACAAACAAGAAACCACCTTATTATGCATAGAGAAAGACTTAAAAATAAGAAAATAATAAAAAATAAAAATGGCACAAGATAAAATACAATTACCTCAATCTGGTGGTGGATTAGTAAGATATTTTGAGGATTATAAGAGCAAACTTGAATTCGGACCCATTACTGTGGTTGTTATAATTGCTATAGTTATAGTTTTGGAACTGATATTGAGAAAATTCAATGTATTTGGATTTTAGAATAAGGTTTTTATAGTAGTTATTCTTTCTTTATAATCTATGTTACCTGGAATTAACCCAAAAATGATGAAACAAGCTATGAAAAAGCTTGGAATGAAACAGGAGGAAATAGAAGCTGAAGAAGTGATAATCAAGTGCAAGGATAAACAACTAAGATTTATTAATCCTCAAGTAAGCAAGATAGATGCGATGGGACAGGAAACATTTCAAATACTTGGTGATTATGAAGAAGAAGATATAGAATTATTTAATGAAGAAGATATAAAAACAGTGATGGAGCAAACAGGATGTACTGAAGAAGAGGCTAAATCTACTTTAAAAAAAGAGGGAGATCTTGCTAAAGCGATATTAAAGCTTAAGAAAGATTAATATATTTTATATGATTATTAATATAGATGGAAGAGTATGAAATAATAATGAAAAAAGCTTTAAACGACTTTAAAACGGTTGATCATATGGTTTATGTCACTTACCCTTTGGTTAATGATCCCAAGCTTATGTTTGGCATTATTGATAAATTGTTCAATACTTTAATTGATGTAATAACTGCAATATTAAACTATGATTACCTTTACAAGAGGATAAGTGGTGTTCCTGAAAACTTAAATGATAAATTAGAATTATTTAAAAAAATTATAAGTAAAAGATACAATTTTGATAGAACTATATTTCCCTTGTTAGAAGATTTAAATAAATTTAAAGAATTTAGAAAAAGAAGTCCAATGGAATTTGTAAGAAGAGATAATTTGGTAATATGCAGCTCTGGCTTTAATACAAAATCAGTGGATTATAAAAAAATTAAAGATTATGTTAATATATCTAAAGAATTTATGAATAATGCTAGTAGGTTATTAATAAAAAATGGAATTTGATGAATTAGAGGAAAGCGCTGAACAAGAATTGAAAAGGGCAGATCATTTAATTTATGTTACTTTGAAGTATACAAGAACTGTTGATGTGATTAAAAACACCATAAAAAGATTAATTAGTGCTTATGATTTTGCAATATTAAATGCATTAAAATATTTAAAAGTTAAAGAGATATCTGATGTTCCCAGAGTCAGGGTAAAACAACTAGAAGAAAAAAAACCAGAATTTAAATCAGATATGAAATTTTATCTTTTATTGAAAGAGCTAGATGCCGCCTCCTTTAGGAGAAAAGATGAGTATAGGAAGAATGTTGCTTTGATTACTGATATTATGGATGTTAATTTTGAGAAATTAAGAAGTTTTTTTGAAAGAACCATATTATTCGTTAAAAACATAGAAGAGCTGACTAAGGAGAAAATAATAATTAAAAAAACCAAAAAAAAGAAAAGATAAAGATTTATAAACTAATATTTCTATTAAATTAGTATGGAAAGAGTTGATTTTATTCATAGGAACCTTTCTTTTAGAAAAAGAAACGTTCGCGAAAGAAAAGGAAGATTTTGGTAGTGAGAAAACTCTTTTAAATACAGAATTCTTAATAAAACTATATGGTGGATGTGGTGTAGCCTGGCTAACATACAAGCCTGTGGAGCTTGTGATCGCGGATTCAAATTCCGCCATCCACCCTTTTAAAGAGGTATAAAAATGGAAGGTTTTAGAGATTTTTATCCTGAAGATAAAAGGATTCAAAATTGGATATTTGGTAAATGGAGAAAGGTAGCTGAAAAGTACGGCTATTCTGAAGTAGATGGGCCCATACTAGAGCCTATTGAGTTATATAATAAATCCGGAGAAGAAATTCCAGAACAGATTTATTCTTTTATAGATAAAGGAGGAAGAAAATTAGCCTTGAGACCAGAAACTACTCCAACTGTTGCTAGAATGATTAAAAACAAAAAGGATTTGAAACTGCCAATAAAATGGTATTCTATTTCCAGATGCTTAAGATATGAAAGACCACAAAGAGGAAGAGTCAGAGAATTTTTTCAGTTTAATTTGGATTGTTTGGGAAGCAATAATCAAATGGTTGATGCTGAAGTTATAGCCACGAGTATTGATATAATGAAGGAATTTGGACTAGGTAAAAAAGATTTTTTTATTAGAATAAGCAATAGAAAATTAATGGAAGATTTATTGTTAGATATTGGAATTAGAAAAGAAAATTTAAAAGATATTTACAGGATTTTGGATAAGATATGCAAATATTCTGATGAGGACATTAAAACAGAATTAAGAGAAAAAGGAGTAGAGTCTAAAAAGATAGATGCGTTATTTAAATTATTGAAAATTAGAGATTTAAATAAGATTAAAATAAATAGTCCTGGTTTGGATAAACTAAAAGAATTATTTCTCTTATTGAATGATTATGGTGTTTTGGATTATTGTAAACTTGATTTAAGCATTATGAGGGGATTTGAATATTATACGGGAACAGTATTTGAGGTGTTTGATTCCAGCATGGAATTCAGGGCTATTGCTGGTGGTGGGAGATATGATGATTTGGCTGGCATTCCAGGAATTGGATATGGAATGGGTGATGTTGTAATACAATTATTCTTGGAGAAAAATAAAAAGATTCCTGAGTTAAATAAGAAAATTGATTACTTCATAGCTCCTGTAAATGAAAAAATGAATAAAAAGGCGATTAAAACTGCAAATAAATTAAGGAAAGATTATAATGTTGAAGTTGAGATTTTAGGAAGAAATTTAGGCAAACAGGTAGGATATGCGGATTCTATTAAAGCTAATAATTTAGTTATTGTTGGTGAAAAAGATAAAGGGAAAGTAACTATAAGAGATATGAAAACTGGGAAAGAGAAAAAAGTGAAGATTTAAGCCATTTTATAAAATTAAAAAAATAGAAAAATAAGCAATTCCTTTTTAAGTTTTAATATCTGTTAAAACTTCTTCTTGGTCTTTCTTCCATTGGTCTTGCTTCATTAACTTTTAAGGCTCTTCCTTCGATTTCTTTGCCATTCATTTCAGAAATTGCCTTTTTTGCTTCTTCGTCATCTGAAAAGGTGATGAAACCAAATCCTTTTGATCTGCCTGAGAACTTATCACTAATAACAGTCACTTCAGTTATACTCTCATAATTTGAGAATAAAGCTTTAAGGCCTTCACTATCAACACTAAAGGCTAGATTTCCAATATAAACCTTCATTACCATATTATTCCTCCTATGATACTATTTTTCAATAAATCATCCAATTTAAATCTATCGGATTTAGAAAGTTTGTGGCATTTGATTACCTAAAGAGATTAGGATTAAAGAAAACATGATAAATAGTATTAAAAGCAAAATTAAGAATATTCCTAATGGTATTATATAAATTAAAGATGATTTTAATTTACTGAATTTATAGATCTTATGTGTTCCTTTTATCAATAAAACCAATGAATAAATCCAGGAAAACCAGTTAACTATGGGTATCCAGCCAAATAATAAACTGGGTGTTTCTGAATAAACCAATAATTTATATGCTGTTTTGTAATCTTTATCAGAACCAAAAATCATTAACCAAACGTATAAAATTGCTGCTAGGACAAAACTAAATAAAATTGAAGCTGGAATTCCAACTATTATGAAAATTAATTGCTTGGATAAACTAAATGGTTGCTCTGTTGGTAAATTAAACATATTCAAGAAAAGATTTGCTAAATAATCTTTAAATAAGAGTAATAGGATTATACTCATAACACTATAAAATACAGTTAAAACTGAAATATAAATAAAAGAAGGCTTTATTGTTTTTTCTTTTTCTATTTCTAGAAAGAACTTTGATGGTTTTACTAAAACTTCTTTTAATTTTTTGAAAAAATCCATATAGGAATAAATTATTTAATTCTTTATAAAGCTTGTTCTTTTTACCCTATTATTCTTTTATAGTAATACTATTCTATAGTATGTGTCATCTGTTCTCTCAATTTATTCAGAACCTCTCTATTTGATAGAACTGTTCATATATTACAAAGAATATTTTTTGTTATACAAAACATTTAAATCCCGCCTATAAAAGTAAGCTAATGGAAAGGATAGACGAATCTAAAATTACTCAAGAGCTTTTAAATGATAGGGCTTTAGAGGATATAGCAAATAATTCTAATACATTACACATCCATGACACATTTTGGAAGTTCTTCTGCCCGGCTTGTTCCCTCTTTGGGGCTTTTATAGCATATTCGACTGTTAGTGATATTCCGTTTGTTCAAGAAATGCCCTTTTTTTATCAATACTCGGCGAAAATAGCTGTTTCTGCATATGGATTTGTTCATATTTTTGTTTGTGCTTCTATGGCAAGTTATGTCGATGAAAGAAGAATACTTGCAAGAGAAATTTCTGAAAGATTAGGCAGGAAAGTAAGCATTTTTGGAGAATATACAAGCTTTGCTTAACTTATAAAGAAAGTGGCATCCTTTTCTTCGGTATTTCCAGCTTTATCTGTAACCCTTATAATTATATTATGTTCTCCCAATCCAAATAGTTTTTTTCTGTCATAAGTATTACATCTTCTACAAAGGCTTTTCCATTTTGGTCTTCTTTCATTTTCATCATAATATTCTAAATCAACTTTCTCGTTAACCTCAATATCAAAATTAACTTTTCTGCTTTCTATAGAATAATTTAATTTGTTTATACCTGGTTTAGTTAAATCAACATAAATTTCAGTTTCTTTTGATTGTTCTTTATTCCCCGCCATATCTTCAATTTCAAATGAATAAACTAATGACTTATTATCAAACTCGCTTAAGTCTACATCGAATGTGCAGCTTTTTGTTTTTTCATCAGCATTGAAAGAGCAATCATCTTTTCCATTAACTAAGTTTCCATAATAAAGTGTAATCTGTTTTGGATTATCTTCTTCATAGCTAATTATGAAAGATCCATTACCATACTCTTTTTTCTTCGGAATGGTCTTTTTAATTTTTGGTTCTATGCTGTCTATAAATATTGAAACTGTTTGCTCTTCATAATATCCATATTTACTAGCTATAAACGTTATATTATGAACTCCTTCTTTGAGGTTTTTTATTTGGATTTGTGTATTTCCATACTCTTTGCACTTTCTACATAAAGATTGTTGTCTCTGTCTCTCATCTGAATAATCTATATAACTTAATTCTTCCACTTCTTGATTCATAACTAAATCAAATATAATCTTTTTTGAGTTAAACACCCCCCCTTGGGGTGAGTTTAAAGTTATATCAAGTTCACAAGTAGTATCCTCATCTATTAACTCATTGCAGTTATTATCCTTTTCATCACAAATTTCTGTAGCATTTGGATTTATCTTAGAATCTAAGTCATCACAGTCTTCTATTCCGCAGAATCCTCCATCTATACTGTACTCATCAGAATCCTTGTCCGTGCATTCAGGAGCAAAATTGCATTTTCCGTTAGTGCACCCATAATTACAAGAGTATATTTCATTTTTAACAAATTTGTTTTCACAATAATATTCTCTAAGAGAGCTTATATTCAAACAAGTATCTGTATAGTTGTTAAGAGCGTTAAAAAAACTAGTTTGCCCACTGGTATTACCTTTAGCATCATATGATTTCCCATTATCACTATCTATACATTGGGCAATTTTGCATGAAGAGTTTTCGCATCCGTTAACACATTGAAACCCGTAAAATTCTAATTTACCATTCACACATCTTGCTTCATTTAGCTGATTGGTTCCTGAAACGCAACGATCATAATACAATGAATAAGGAAGAGTTGGATCATAAACATTTGTTCCATTGGCAAGAATTATGTATCCAGTCCTCCATAGTTGATCTACACCAGTAGCATAGCTAGCATTGTAATATTGTGTAATATCGCTACTTTTATCATAATCTATACAAACAACATCAGGCTTCCTGCAAGCTCCATTTTCGCATCCCAAAGGACAATCATTATAAACAATCCAAATAAACTCAGCAATAAGCTGTGTTCCATTATATAATTTAGAACATTTACCCTCCCATTCCCTGTTTGGATTATTTGGATCACAATAGTCATAAAAAATAGAGTAGTTTAAGCTTGGATTATAAGAATAATAATACCTGCTTCTGTCACTTGCATTTCCTATTATATGTCCTGTCCCGTTATATAGAGTTCCCCAACCCCGCAAAAATACTCCTGTTGTATCCCCAGCAATAAAAGGTCCATCATGTGATGAAAGGCTACTATCGCTATCATTACAAGTTGCATAAACAACGCTAGCAAAATTAAGTATAATGTATATTATTAAAAATTGAAACCATGATTTTTTAATCATTCCAAATTTTGCAGAATGGTTCTGTTTATAAGAATTATTGAAACAAAATATCCTGTTTCAAAATCACTGTTTTTAATATTTCACAAAAAAGATAATATTTCACAAAAAAGAATCAAAAAAATTAGTATACTAAAAAGAAAGCTGATGCAGATTTATATCATTTTTTATTTCAAATAAACAATAAGGTAAGATATCTTGTTCTTGGAATTTTATAATTTAATATTGTAAATTAATCTTCTTCTTTTGCCTCTGTTATATTAATTTCACCAAATGGTGTTTCTTGCTCTAAATTTACTTTATTCTGGGCAGCCAAGTGCAATAATGGTATAAAAGTGTAAATTTTATCTTCTTTTTTATCTGAAGGCAATAATTCTGTGAAGGTTACTTCTGGGTTTTTCTTGAAAAAGTCTTTTATTTTTAGGTATAAATTTTTAATCAAAGCAGAAATATCTATCTTGTTTTTTGGAAGCTCAATTTCCCTTAGAACTCGCTCGTCTCTTCTTCTGATATTTCTTTTTTCTTCTACGTCTAGTGCTTTTTGCAGTGCTTCTATTAAATCATTTATGTTTACTTTTCTTTTTCTTGCTTGTGGTGTTTTTACTAATAAAGGTGGTATTTTTTCTTCTCCTAGGAAATCTAATGGGTTTTCTTCTTCTGATAATAGATCTTGCTCTTTCTGGAACAACAAATTATCAAATTCTGCTATATTTTCATTTACCAATTTATAAGATTTCACTTTTAATAATATTGAAGCTGCTAAGACTATTTTTCCAGAAATGAAAAAATTGTGTTCTTGTAACTCTTTTATTGTTTCTAAATAACGTTTAGCTAATAATGAAATATTAATATCCCAAGGGTCCATTTGCTCTGTTTTTATTAAATCATATATAATAGACTGCCAAGTAATTTCATCTTCATTTATCAACATTTCATATAACTTGTCTTGCATAATTCTGGAAGAGTTTATATATTTAAAAATGTTGTTTTTTTATATTTTAGGAAGAAAGGGAATAGATTATGATAGACATAATTGATTTTGAGTATAAAGGAGAAATGTTGGGTTTTACTAGATTTTATACTTTTAAAGATTTTAAAATTGAAGTTGGTGGCGATGATAATAAAAACAGGAAAATAGTTGAAAATAAAAAAGTTGATATATTTTTAAGCCCAGAGAAAACCAGGACTAAAGATTTTATGCACTCAAGAGATTCTGGATTAAATCAAGTGCTATGCAAGTTAGCAAGAAAAAATGAGATTACTGTTGGGTTTAATTTTAATGATATTTTAAAAAGTAGAAATAGAAGCTTAATTTTAGGTAAAATGATACAAAATGTTGAATTATGCAGAAAATATAATGTTAAAATGGTTATTTTAAGCGGCGCTAAAAACAGGTATGAATTACGAAGTGCTAAAGACTTAGTTAGTTTTGGTAGAGTTATAGGAATGACTCCTGGAGAAGCAAAAAAAGCTTTAAATTTTGATAGAAAAAAGGTTTAAATAGTAATAAAATTTTATGATAAATAAAGTGGTGAATAAACAATCTGTCTTTTTTGTATTACTAATACTTAGTATTATTTTTATTTTAAATTTTGTAGTTGCTGATAAAGTTAAGCCTGAAGTTGAAAGAGAATTAAGAAACAAGAATGAGGTTCCTGTAATAGTAAAATTCAGAGATTCTAATGTTGGAATTGGAACTGCTTATGCTAAGATTAATTTTAAATCTGCTAAAGAAGAATTAAAAAATACTGGTTTTAAAGAAAGTTTAAATTTGGAGAGTTTTAATGCTGTTGCTGGAAACATTACAAAAGAAAGTTTTGAAGAGTTAAAAGAAAATCCAGATGTTGAAGAGATACAACTAGATCATAAATTTGCTATTGCTGTTGATGATTCTGTGAATTTAATAAATGCCAGTTTAGTTCATACCTTTGTTTTAAATAATAATATTACTGGTTTAAATCTTGGTGTATGTATTTTAGACACTGGAGTAAATTATAGCCATACTGATTTTGGCGGTTGTTTTGGCAATGGGTGCAAGGTTGTTAGTGGTTATGATGTTGTGAATAATGATAATGATCCTTATGATGATCACGGACATGGAACTCATGTTACTGGTATAGTTAATATGGCTGCTCCAAATGCTAGTTTGATTCATATAAAAGTTTTAAATTCTGGCGGCGGGGGAAGTGAAAGTGGAATAAGCGCTGGAATTGACTGGTGTGTTAATAATAAAACCAGATATAACATAACTGCGATATCAATGAGTATAGGTAGTGACAGTGTTTTCAGTGATTATTGTGATAGTACTTTTACTATACTAACTGCTGCAATAAACAACGCTATAAAAAATAATATAATGGTGTTTGCTGCTAGCGGAAATAATGGTGCCAGTACTGGAATAACTAGCCCGGGTTGTATTAGGAATGTTACTTCTGTTGGAAGTACGAAAAAAGATGATACTATTGCTGGCTATAGTAATAAAAATACCCTACTTGATTTATTGGCTCCTGGTTCTGATATTACTTCTACTTCTATGAGTGGAGGATATATTAGTATGAGTGGAACTAGTATGGCAACACCACATGCTTCTGGTGCTGCTGCCTTGTTACAGCAGTATAGCTATGAGCAAGATAGATCTTATTTAAATCCGTATCAAGTCCAAGATGTTTTGAATAAAACTGGAAGATTAATAGAAAACTGGAGAAGGATTAATGTTAAAGATGCGATTTCTAATATTGATAGAATTTATCCTGAGATTTATATAAATCAACCAGTAAATGGAACTAAATACAATTCTATGAATAATATAAGTTTGAATTTTACTGCCAGAGATATGTTTTTGAGTAAATCTTGGTATAATATTGATAATTTAAATAATATAAGTTTGGATGGAAATATTTCTTTTTTTCCTCTTGGAGGAAATCACTTGCTAACTCTTTTTGTTAATGATAGTAAAGGAAATACCAATTTCAGCAATGTTAATTTGGGATTAGACATACCTAGAGTAATTTTAAATTCTCCTGAAGATAATCTAAATAACTTGAATGGAAATTTATTATTTAATTGTACTGCTTCTGATTTAACTGGATTAATTAATATAAGTTTAATTCATAATTTAACAGGTGAATGGTTAATAAATCAGACTAAAAGTGTAAGCGGATTAGAGAAAAATGTTTTGTTTAGTTTAAATTTAAGCGGAAATCAGACTTTTGGATGGAATTGTATTAGTTATGATACAGATGGATTTTTTGGTTTAGATATTAATAGAACAGTCAGAGTTAATTTTAATAATATACCTAGAATTAATTCTTTTTTTCCTAATGTAACTAATGTCACTATTACAGAACCTGTAAACCAGAGTTTTAATATAAGTTATTCTGATGCAAATGGCGACTTGGTAAGTGTTGGGTGGTATTTAAATAACAGCCTAGTTAGTGTGTCTGACAATTATACTTTTATTAGTAGTTATACTAGCAGTGGAACTTATAACATTACTGTTTATGTAAATGATAGTATTGGTTATAACTTTACTTATTGGAATTTAAATGTAGTTAATTTAGAGTTCTGCGGGGATAATATAAAGAATTCTACTGAAGCATGTGATGGAAATGATTTTGGCGGTGACAGTTGTTCTACAAGAGGATATAATTCAGGCAGTTTGATTTGCAATAACTTGTGTTCCAGCATAGATGCAACTAATTGTGAAAATGTTGGTTCTGGTGGCGGTGGTGGGGGGGGAGGAAGTGGTGGTGGAACTCCTGTAACTAATACTGAGAATTTAGAACCGGCTCCGACAGTAAAAAGTCAACCAAACCTGCCTAATTTAGAAACTGCTTCTGAAAATGTGGAAGTAAAAGAAGAGGCAAAACAAGAAGAAAAAAAGGAAGAACCTGAAAAAGTAGAATTTATTAAAAATGAAGGTTTTTTTGATAAAAAAATAAATAAAATAATAGCCGGAGTTATTACTGGTGTTTTGGTGTTGGTTTCTTTATTATTTTTCTTTAAAAAAGAGTATTTATTGATTAAGAGCAAAAATAGGAATCTTGATAAGGATTAATTTTCTTTCTTAGGTGGAGCTTTTAGTTTGGTAGTTAGTGCTTGTCGTAATGCTTCTAAATCTCCTTTAACTAAATATTCTATAGTTTGATCACCATTTCTTCTTAAAAACTCTATTGTAACACGATCAGAACTCCATATTATTATTGGACCATTATATCCTAGCGCTCTCATTTCTTTTGCTGCTTTAATTCCATTCATTCTTGGCATCTGTATATCCATCAAAGCTAGATCAGGGTAAGTATTTTTTATATAATTGATGGCCTCTGTGCCGTCTGAGGCTTCATCTATTGAAAGTCTATCTTTACCCAGAATATACTCTAAAGCTTGCTTATACACAACTTTAGCTCCATCATCCACTAAAAGTATTTTTGGCATGTTTTGTGCTTTGTATTTTCCATTTTTAAAATTATGGTCTTTAAAATATTGAAACGTAAGGTTTATATAGTCTTTTTTTATGATTATTAATGTTAGAGAAAGGAAGATAAGGCGTTAGACCTCATTTCTCAGGGTGATAAAAATTAAGAATTTATTACCAAGTTTAAAAGAAAGGAAAAGATATATTTTATACAAAACCAATAAAAAAATGGATAAAGAAGATATAGACAGTAGTTTAAAATCTTTTATGGGTGAATTAGGAATTGCTAAATCTGGCTTAAAATTTATTAAACATGAAAATGAAAAAGGAATAATACAAGTTAATCATAAATTTGTAGATGAAGTCAAAACAGGATTAGCTTTAATTTACAGACCTGACTTAATGATAAGAACTGTTAGAGTTTCTGGCACTTTAAAAAATTTAAATATTGATTAAAAGGAGGAATAAAAATGCAACCACAAATGTCACATCAAGCAATGGGTTATGATAGAACCAGCACTATGTTTAGCCCGGATGGTAGGTTATTACAAGTTGAATATGCTAAAAAAACTGTAAAACAAGGCACAAGTGCAATTGGAGTTGTTTGCAAAGACGGAGTTGTTTTAGTAGCTGATAAAAGAATAGTTGAAAAATTAATAGTTCCTGAAAGTGTTGAGAAAGTTTTTCAAGTTGATGAGCACATTGCTGCAACTGCTTCAGGTATATTGAGTGACGGCAGGGTTTTAATTGAAAGGTCACAAGTTTTGGCTCAGCAACATAAAGTAACTTATGATTCACCAATAGATGTTCAAAGCATAGTTAAAGATATTTGCAATATAAAACAACAATTCACTCAATATGGCGGAGCAAGGCCTTTTGGGGTTAGCGTATTGTTTGCTGGTGTTGATGGAGCTGAAGATGAAGCAGAACCAAAATTATTCTTGACAGACCCTACTGGGATATTTTTTGAGTTTAAAGCTACAGCAATAGGAGAGGGAGAAACAGAAATAAAGGAAATATTAGACAGCGAATATAAAGAAAACATTAATGTTGAAGATGGGATAAGATTAGCTTTGAAAGCAATTAAAAAAGTCTTGGGAAAAGATTTTGATATTTCAAGAATAGATGGCGCTTTTATTAAAAATGATGAAAAGAAGTTTAATAGATTAACTCAAGATAAACTTTCTAAATACAAGTAAAATGGTAAATGTTGACAAGGCAGTAATTGCCAGATTAGAAAAGAATGGGAAGACTTTTGAAATTTTAGTAGACTGTGATAGAGCATTAGAACTTAGAAACGGGAAAAGCGTTTCTATTGAAGATGTTTTAGCTGTTGATGAAATTTACAAGGACGTAAAAAAAGGAGATAAAGCAAGCGAACATGATTTACAGAGAATATTCAAAACAAATGATTTTATTGAAATAAGCAGAATAATAATCACTAAAGGAAGCGTGCAATTAACCAGAGAACATTTAGCTAAACAGAGAGAAGAGACTAGAAAACAAATTATAAATATTATACATAGGAATGCTGTTGATCCTAAGACAGGATTACCGCATCCTCCGCAGAGAATAGAAAGCGCAATGGAGGAAGCTAAAGTCCATATTGATGAGAATAAATCTGCTGCAGATCAGGTTGATGATATATTGAAGAAATTAAAAATAATAATACCAATAAAGTTTGAAACAAAAAAAATTCAGGTTGTAATACCTGCTAAATTTTCCGGGCAAAGCTACCATATATTAAAAAGTTACGGAAATCCAAAAACAGAATGGCTAGGAAATGGCAGTTTAAAAGCCAATTTAGAATTGCCTGGCGGTTTGGTTGATGAATTTTTCTCTAAACTTAATGGTTTATGTCATGGAGAAGTAGAAAGCAAGATCTTAGAATAATTATGTTCAAAGAAGATTAGGAGTTGAAGAATATGGGAGAATTAAAAGTAAAAGATAAAGACATTGTAGTCCCTGGCGATGTATTGGCTGATGGAATGGATTTTTTACCAGCTGGTGGAGCTTTTAGAGAAGGTGAAAACATAATTGCTTCTCAAGTTGGAGTTGTGAGTGTAAATGGAAGATTATTGAAATTAGTTCCGTTGAATGCCAAGTATCTTCCTAAAAAAGGAGATACCATAATTGGAAAAATAGCAGATGTCACTAACAACTGCTGGTTTGTTGAGATTGGATATTCTAATCAGGCCTGCATACCTTTAAGAGACGGCAGTATGGAATACATACCAAAGGGAGCTGACTTAACACAATATTATGATTATAATGATTATGTTGTTGCTAACATAACAAATGTTTCCAGAAGCAAAGAAATTGATTTAAGTATGAAAGGGCCTGGCTTAAGAAAGTTATCTGATGGCAGAATAATAAAAGTTAACTCTGCCAAAGTTCCTAGAATAATAGGCAAACAAGGAAGCATGATATCCATGATTAAACAAATGACTGACTGCAGAATCATTGTCGGTCAAAATGGCCTTGTTTGGTTATATAGTGTTGATCCTTTGAAGGAAGCAATAGCTGTAGAAGCTATTAAAAAAATTGAGGAAAAAGCCCATATTCAAGGTTTAACAGATGAGATAAAGGTGTTTTTAGAAAGTAAGGTAGGTGTTAAATATGCCATACAATAAAAGATTTGATGGAAGAAAATTTGATGAATTAAGAGAAATTAGTGCTGAAGTAGGCGTAATACCAAATGCAGATGGGAGTGCTAAATTTAAAATTGGTAAAACAATAGCTATTGCTGCTGTTTATGGTCCAAGAGTATTACATCCTAGATTTTTACAAGATCCTATAAAAGGAGTTTTAAGATGTAATTACAATATGATGAGTTTTTCTGGTTCTGGTGAAAGAGTTAGACCTGGACCAAGCAGAAGAAGCAAAGAAATTAGTTACTTAACTGAAAAAGCATTGGAACCAGTATTAGACTTAAGTGAGTTTCCTAGTGCGGTTATAGATGTTTATATTGAATTACTGCAAACTGATGCTGGAACTAGATGTGCTGGAATAACTGCTGCAGCTTTGGCTTTGGCAGATGCTGGTTTTCCTATGAAGGATTTAGTTTCTGCTGTTGCCTTGGGTAGAATAGAAGATAAAATTGTGTTAGATGTTTCTAAAGAGGAGGAAGATTTTGAAGGCGGGATGGCTGATATACCTGTTGCCATGTTACCTAGAACCGGAGAGATAACATTATTACAAATGGACGGCCTAGTAACTTTAAATGAGCTGAAAGAAGTGTTGAAAAGTGCAAAGAAAGCATGCGAACAAATCTATAAAGTGCAGAAAGATGCTTTAAGAGCGAGGTATTTAAAATGAGTAACGATATAGTCACTAATCACGTTATTAATTTAATTGATAAAGATGTTAGATTAGATGGAAGAAAATTAGACCAATTCAGAGATATAAAAATTGAATATGGTGTTAGCGCTAAGTCTGCTGAAGGCAGCGCTTTGGTAAAAATTGGAAAAACCGAGGTTGTTGCTGGGATAAAAATGGAAGTTGGAGAGCCATATCCTGATAAACTGGATGAGGGAACTATTATAGCTAATGTTGAATTGTTGCCTTTGAGTTCTGGTGAATTTGAATCTGGACCACCAACAATCAAGAGCATTGAAATGGCAAGATCTGTGGTTGATAGGGGTTTAAGAGAAAGTAAAGCAATTGATTTCAAGAAACTTACCATAAAGAAAGGCGAAAAAGTATGGACTATACTGATTGATGCTTACAGCATAAATGACGATGGAAATTTAGCAGATGCTATTGGATTGGCTACTTTGGCAGCAATTAAAGATGCAAAGTTTCCTAAATATGACGAGAAAGAAGAAAAAATTGACTATAAAGAAAAAACAAAAAAAAGCATTGAATTAAAAGAATTGCCTATACCAGTAACTGTATTGAAGATTAAGAACAAATTTGTTGTTGATCCTGTTCTTGATGAAGAGAATGCAATGAGTGCAAGATTAACTGTCACTACTATTGAAGATGGAAGAATATGCGCTTTGCAGAAAGGAGGAATTTTACCATTAACTCCTGAAGACATAGAGAAAATAATTGAATTGGCTACAAAGAAAGGAAAAGAATTGAGGAAACTGCTTAAGTAAGATTTAGAAAACTTTAAAAATAAGGTTTTTGAAATAACTTTTTGAGAATGGATAAAAAAATTATTTACACAAAATACGAGAAAGCGAGAATCATAGGCGCTAGGGCTTTGCAATTAGCAATGGGTGCTCCTTTACTTATTAAAATGAGCAAAAAGGATTTGGAAGACATAAGATACAGCCCTATTGAGATTTCAAAGAGAGAATTTGATGAAGGAATATTGCCTATAACAATAAAAAGACCATTGCCTCAAAGAGCTAGTTAAATTTTTATACTTTGAATTTTTTTATTATTTTATGTATGATACTAATAAAGCACATTATGTAGTTGCCACTTGCATTATTGTGAAAGAGGGAAAATACTTAATAGCTAAAAGATCTTCTACTGAGAAAGCATTTCCCAATAAATGGACAGTTCCTGGCGGTAAATTAGAAGTAAATGATTATTCAAAAAGAGAATCAGATACTTCAGCTGGACAGTGGTATAATGTTTGTGAGACTCTTCTTAGAAGAGAGGTAATGGAAGAAACTGGATTAAACATTAAAAATATTGGTTATATAACAAGTTTGGCTTTTATTAGACCTGATAAGATACCTGCTCTGGTTCTTAGTTTCTATGCTGATCATGATGATGGAAATGTTAAATTATGTAAAGATTTAACAGGGCATAAATGGGTTACTTTGGAAGAAGCCAAGGAATATGATTTAATAGATGGCATTTATGAAGAGATAGAGATGCTTGATAATTATCTAAAGGGGAAAGAATTGAGAGAATGGAAGAAAAAATAAATTTATATATTAACTAATTCTTCTTTTTTGTTAATGAAGATAAAAAAAATAAGCGGGAGGGTGATTTTAAATTCCAGAGGGGAGAAGACTATTGAGGTTACTGTCAACAGGAGATTTTCAGGAAGTGCTCCTATTGGTGCTTCTGTTGGCAAACATGAAGTTTATCCTTTATCCAAAAAAGGAATTCATTTAAGTTTTGTCAATAGAACTCTGCATAAGGCTTTGAAAGGTTTTAGATTTGAGATATTTGATGATTTAAGTGAAATTGAGAATACAATATTTAAATATGACAATACTGAGAAACTTGAAAAAGTTGGTGGCAATATTATATTGGCATTAGAATATGCTTTGTTAAGGGCGGCTAGCGAGAATAATGTTTGGAAGTTTTTAGATAATAAAGCCGATAATTTGCCAATACCTTTGGGAAATTGCGTTGGCGGAGGCAAACATTATAGGGGAGAAAGTACTGACTTTCAAGAATTCTTATTAATTCCCCATGGGGATAGTTTTAAAGATAATGCTTTTGCAAATCATTATATCTATAAACAAGTTGAAAAACAGTTAAAACCAATTGGAAGAAATGATGAAGGGGCATGGATAACTACTTTAGATGCTACTACCATTTTAGACCTTTTAAAGAATTTAACTGAAGAATTTTTTGAAAATTTTGATATCTTTGTTGGAGTTGGATTGGATGTTGCTGCTAGTAGTTTACATAGCGGCGGGTTTTATTTTTATAAAAAAGGAAGATTAAGGAGAGAACACCAGATTAAGTTTATTAATACATTATCATCAAGATATAGTTTGGAATATGTTGAGGATCCTTTGGATGAAGAAGATTTTGAAGGTTTTTCCAAAATAAAATGTGAAATGGTCTGCGGTGATGATTTAATTTGCACTAATTTAGAAAGGCTGAAGAAAGCTGATAAAAATATTAATTCTGTAATAATAAAACCAAATCAAATAGGCTCTTTAATAAAAACAAAACAAGTTGTTGACTGGGCGAAAATTAATAATATAACTCCTGTAATATCTCATAGAAGCGGAGAAACTAAAGATTCTATTATTGCTGACTTGGCCGTTGGGTGGAATATTCCTTTTATTAAATTGGGAATATTTGGAAAAGAAAGATTAACTAAAATAAACAGATTGAAATATATTGAGGATGAGATTAAAAAGAATCCGTAGCTTTTTTTAATAAAGTTTTTAGTTTTTTATCTTCGTCAAAAACCCACTCTACCCCTTTATCACCTAAATATATTTTATTGCTTAACTCCAAATATTCCAAGATTATGTTTAAAGTTTGTCTCATTGTTTTTTTTGGAATATTTTCTAAGATAGTATTCTTGCTTACCGGCTTTCTTTGCTCTTGCAGAAACTTCTCTACCATAAGAACTGTTTTCAGATTTGGAAGATGTATTGGTTTTTGCTGGAACATGGTATAAGTTTATATAGTGGTTAAATTATTAATATTAAAGAAATATTGGTAGTATATAAGTTTATGTATAGTTTTTAATATATGTTACAATTGTAAAGTGCTAATGAAACTATTTAAACTCTTAAATGATTAAAATATTAACTTAATTATAATAAAAATGGAGGTGTATTAGATGGTTAATTTT
>CAYIXS010000007.1:0-17757 GCA_964367445.1 Candidatus Woesearchaeota archaeon
TATACATACCACCAAGTGAAGCTTTAAATTGTGAAGTTTTCTTTCCAATGAACACCCAAGATCTTATAACTAGAGGTAATCCCTATTTGCTTGAAAATCATTATAAAGCCTTACAGTTTCCTATAATTTTGACACACGAATTAGTTCATTGGGAACTTGCAGCTACAAGATTTTATTCAGATGTCAGAGATGCCTTTCTATCCTTAGAACCAGTTTATAATAAAAAAGTCCATGGAAAATATCCGGCACCAACTGAAGATGATTCTCATTTATTTAAAAAGCCAGGGCAAGGTCAAAGACTTAATGAATTAAGAGTGAAAGAAGCACAACTTGGAATTCAAGAATTTGGAGAAGCTATAGCAGATTTAATCTCAAGAAAAATATTTCCTCCATCACCATTTGTAGAATTAATAGATTCTCATTTATCAATAAGGAATCCAAGAGTTGAACAAATACAAAGAAAACTAAATCCATCTCAAAGTCCTAAAGAGCTTTTAACAAGTGCAAAAAAGGAAATTGATGAATCGTATGAGAAAGATAGGCCAATTATAGAACTATTTAATTTTTCCTAAAAACATATAACCATTTACCAGAATTATCTTTAGGCCCCCACATATGAACTTTATTAATTAATTCAAAACCTTTAGATTTAACAAAATCATCAAAGATTTCATGATATTTTTCATTCTTTTTTAAAGATAAAGAATAATTTCCTTTAAATCTAGATGTTATAAATAATAACCCCCTTTCTTTCAAGCTATCATGAAAATGTTTTAAAACTCTTTCTGGGTTTGGTACATGATTTAAAACCTCAAAACAAGTAATAGCATCGTATTTCTCACTCAATGGTTTATCATCCTTCACACTGATAGTCTTAACATTAACACCATATTTTTTAAATCTCCATTTAGCAAAATCAAAAGTTTTTCCTTCAACATCAGCAGCGCTTGCGTCCATTCCATTTAAACTAGCTATAATGCTATCTTCTCCACTACCGCTTCCAAAGTCTAATATTTTCTTGATTCTTTCTTTCAAACAATAAGCAGCAACAAATCTTCTCAATCTTTGTTTATCTTCAGATGCAGATATTATCATTAACTCAGGTATGTAATTTTTCGTTTGGGCATAAAAAGACAAAACTTCCTGAGCATTTTCCTGATCAATCTTCTTAGAATTCCATTCTTCTTCTGTAACTTTAACATATTTGCCAAAACCGCCGAATTTCTCAGAAACAGCCTCTAACTCTTTCTTTAATTCTTCAGATGACTTTCCTAAATATTCAGCTATTTCTCTAATATTACTATCTAAATCTAAGTTTGGAGCTTTTACATTAATCTCTTTACCACTTACATTAACTTTAAAATCTTCAACCATCCCCATACCAAAAGTCCAATAAGTTATATTTATAAAGGTTTTCAAATAAATTTAAATGTATTTGTCAAGAACTTAAAAAGTTAGGAGTTGTCTATGGAAGAAAGAAAATCTAAACTAATAACTTCCGTAAGTAACGAGCAAAGGAAAATACCACCAAAAAAGCAGTTCAGCAGCAAAGCACATATTAAAAGTGAAGAAGAATACAAAAAAATTTATCAAGAATCAATAAAAGACCCTGAAAAATTCTGGGCTGAAAAAGCAAAACAGCTTCACTGGTTTAAAGAATGGGATACGATTTTCACATGGGATCCTAAAACTATAAAGGCAACTTGGTTTAAAGGTGGCAAAATAAATGTTTCTTATAACTGTCTTGATATAAATTTGAAGAAAAGAGCACATAAAATAGCATTAATATGGCAAGGTGAACTAGAAGAGGATATTATAAAAATCACCTATAAAGAACTTCACAATGAAGTCTGTAAATTTGCAAATGTTCTCAAGAAAAAAGGAGTAAAAAAAGGAGACAGAGTTTGTATATATATGCCAATGATACCAGAGCTAGCCATAGCCATGTTAGCTTGTACAAGAATAGGAGCAATTCATAACATTGTTTTTGGTGGTTTTAGTGCTACTTCTCTTAAAGACAGAATTTTAGACTCGCAATGTAAACTATTGATTACAGCAGACGGCGGATTTAGAAACGGAAAAATAATTCCTTTAAAATCAATAGCAGACGAAGCAATTAGTCAATGTGACTGCATAGAATCAGTTATAGTTGCAAAAAGAACAAAGCAAGAAATTAAAATGGAAAAAGAAAGAGATACATATTGGGGTGATGAAATGAATTCTGTAAGTAACATATGCAAACCAGAACACATGGATGCAGAAGATCCCTTATTTATATTATACACTTCAGGAACAACAGCAAAACCAAAAGGAGTTTTACATACTACCGGAGGATATTTAACTTATGTTTATCAGACATTTAAATGGGTTTTTGATTATCATGAAGAAGATATTTATTGGTGTACAGCCGATATTGGTTGGATAACAGGACACAGTTATGTAATTTATGGACCATTATCAAATGGAGCTACAACCTTAATGTACGAAGGAGCACCAACATATCCTGAGAATGATAGATTCTGGAAAATTGTTGAAAAATTTAAAGTAAATATTTTTTACACAGCACCAACAGCAATAAGAGCATTAGCAAGATTTGGAGAAACACCAGTTAATAAGCATAATATAAGTAGTCTAAGATTACTTGGCACAGTAGGAGAACCAATTAACCCAGAAGCTTGGATGTGGTATTATAAAAACATAGGAAAAGAAAACTGCCCAATAGTTGACACTTGGTGGCAAACAGAAACAGGAGGAATATTAATAACACCTTTACCAGGAGCATTTAATCTAAAACCAAGTTCAGCAAATAAACCTTTTCCAGGAATAGAACCGGCAATTTTTAAAGAAGACGGTACTGAAGCAGCCCCTAACGAAGGTGGTTATTTAGTAATTAAAAAACCTTGGCCGGGGCAGATGAGAACAGTATATGGAGATCATCAAAGATTTATCGATACATATTATTCAAGATTCCCGGGAGTTTATTTCACAAGTGATGCAGCAAGAAAAGATAATGATGGAGATTTCTGGTTAATGGGAAGAGTAGACGATGTTATAAGTATAGCAGGACATAGAATTGGCACGGCAGAGGTAGAAAGCGCCCTAGTAGGTCATAAAAATGTAGCAGAGGCCGCTATTGTTCCTATACCAGATGAAATAAAAGGACAGGCAATCTACGCATTTGTTACACTTAAAGAAGGAGTTGAAAAAACAGAAAGTTTAAAACAAGAACTAATCCAACACGTGGCAAAAGAAATAGGGCCAATAGCAAAACCATCAAAAATACAATTTGCAGAGGCCCTACCTAAAACAAGATCAGGTAAAATAATGAGAAGAATATTAAAAGCAATTGCAACAGGTGAAGGAGACATAGGAAACGTGACTACCTTGGCAGACCCAGGCATAGTTGACACCCTAATGAAAGAAAGACAATAATGAAATTAATAAAAAAAGAGGATTATCATGAATTAAGCAAAGAAGCGGCTAGAATAATAACTAATCAAATAAAAACCAAGCCAAATTCAGTTATATGTTTCCCAACAGGAAGCACAGTTTTAGGTTTATATAAAGAATTAATAAAAAATTATAAAACACATAAAGTTGATTTCTCAAAAATATTAGTTTTTAATTTAGATGAATACTTAGGTTTATCTAAAAAGAATAAACAAAGTTATAATTATTTTCTAAATAAAAATCTATTTAATCATATAAACATTAAGAAACAAAATATAAATTTACTTGATGGCTCAACCAAGAATATTAAAAAATTATGCTTAGATTATGAAAAAAAATTAAAAAAACACCCCATAGATATTATAATATTAGGTATAGGAGTAAATGGCCATATTGGTTTTAATGAACCGGGTTCAAAATTCACTTCAAAAACTAGGATAGTTAATTTATCTAAAGACACAATAAAAGACAATTCCAGATTCTTTAAAAATAAAAAAGTTCCAAAAAAAGCAATAACAATTGGAATAGCAACAATTCTAAGCTCTAAAAAAATAGTTTTGCTAGCATCAGGAAAAAATAAAGCAGAAGCAATTAAAAAATTGATTAAAGGCCTAATAACTGAAAAAGTTCCAGCAACAGCGCTAAGAAAACATAAAGATGTCTTAGTTATAATTGATAAACAAGCGGGCTGTTTATTAAATAAAAAGATAGTATAAGAAACTATACTATTACCGCAAAAACGAAAAGTTTATATATAACATTATAGGTTATATAACCTGCAAAGTTATATCAAACCTTGGAGAGTAAGTGCTGGGGAACAAAGGTGAAAGAAGATAGACTAAGAAATATAGAAACCGATCATGATTGGTGGATTGATGAAGATTCAAGAATAGTAACTAAAATAACAAAAGTAAACGATCCAAATTATCCGTTGGGCTTTAAAATCCGTTGCCAGTTTTTATGTTTCAAAAATGATAAATGGGCTGAAATGGTAAGAGTTGATAATTCGATTCACGGCAAAGAAGGATATCTTCATATCCATAGATTTAATAAGGAAAAACCAGAACCAATCCAACTCAGTATTAGAGATATAGAAAAATTTGTAATCGAAGAAGGCATAAGATTAAAAAAATATTTATAATTAACTAAATAGACGAGGTAAATAAAAATGAATGAAAAAAAGGGCAATATAGAAATAAGGATAATAGAAGATAATAAAAGCTACTTGGAAGAAAGAAAAAATGCTCTGACAAATTTAGAATTAAATAAAATAAATTTAGAAAATAAAAAAACAATCGTTTTTACACCAAAAGTTTTTGCTAAAGTATTTACACCAGAAAGAATAAGACTAATCAAAACATTACAAGAAAATAAAGTAAAATCAATATCCCATTTGGCAGAAATACTTAATAGGAGATTTGAAGCGGTTGATAGAGATATTAAATATCTAGAGAGCATGAATTTATTAACTTTAATAAAAAGAGAGAAATCAAAAATTCCATTAATTGCAAAAAAACTAAATTTTGTAATATAATATTTTTTAAGAGAAGTAGTTTTTAATGGGTTTTATAAGAACCTTAATTTTCATTTAGGCATCCCAAAATTTTTCTTGTACTTTTCATCACTTCTCATACCAACTTTTTTAGCAGGAACACCAACATAAACCCCATAATCTTCTGTATTTTTAGTTACAACAGAACCAGTTCCTATAATGCTTCCTTTCCCAATAACAACATCAGGATTTATTATTGCCTCAGATCCAATGACAGCATGTTTCTTAACTAAAATCTCACCTAACCCCCAATTTCCTTCTAAGGCCTTTTCAGCAGTAGGATGTTTATCAACTGCAAAACTTACTCCTGGTCCTATAAAAACAAAATCTTCCATAGTGACATATTCTGCAACAAAGACATGGCTTTGGAATCTACAGTTATTGCCTATTTTACAAGCATATTTTATCTCAGAATAACCCCCAATCTGTGTATTCTCTCCAATAATTGCTGGTTCTTTTTCTTTTCCAAATATATTGCAATAATGCCATATCTTGCTGTTTTTTCCAATTTCAACAAAACTCCCCAAGTTAACATAATTTCCTAAAACCACATTATCACTTAATTTAACCACGGGTTTAATACAGCAATAATTTCCAATTTCAACGTTATCTCCAATAATAACTGGTTTTTCTTCACTCCCTTCTATAACACAAAAACTTCCAATTTTCACATTCTTTCCTAATTTAACATATTCATTTACAATTGAGTTTTTTGAAATATTTTGCATTTAGCTCTAAAAAAAGAGATACCTATTTAAACTTTTTTATATCTAGGCTTATTTATGTCTGAGTTAGAACTAAATAAAATTTATGAATTTGCAAAAAAGTACCAATCCTATATCCTATTTTTATCATTATTAATATTAGGCCTTATTTTATGGAAATTTGATTACCTAACACAATTCACAGGAGAATGGGCTTCTTGCGTAGATTACATAAAAGAAGGAATCTTGTATCAAGGCCAGCCAAAGTGCTATCATGGCCCAGTTAATTTTTTTATAAGTTATTTTTTAATAGAGTTTTTCCCGCACAATTTTTTGCAACTCTATGAGTTATTGGTTTTGATATCATCTATTTTATTATTTCTTCTGACATACAAAATAATAAAAAAATTAGATTTAAAGCCGTATTATATTTTGTTATCATTATTATTCTTTACATTAATATATATTGCTCCTATAAATAATAATTCTGGTGATAGTATCTATAGTACATTAATTATGCTATATGGTTTCTACGTATTAAATTTTTATAAAAATATTTATTTTAAATATTTATTTTCAAGTTTTTTATTTACAATAGCTATTTTTACAAGGTTAAATGTTCTAATTCCAATATTATTAATTTTAATTTATTATTTTATAAGTAATTTTTTCTTTGTAAAAGATAAAAAAATAAAAATTGACTACAAAAATTTAATCAAGGCCTTAATTTTTATGTTTCTGCCATTGGTTATAGTGATTGCAATATTAATAAATCTTTATCCAAATAGTATATCCTATTCAATTTTAACTCAATTCAAAGTTGAAGATTTTTCTTTATTGTTAAAGCTTAAAGGGTTTTTTTCAGGAATATCACTTTTAACACAACTAACCTTCTTAGTTTTAGTTATTCTAATACCGCTATATCGGTTCATAAAAAAACGAGAGGTTTATTCATTTATTTCCTTATTTGGTTTTATATTAATAACTTATGGAACTTTAAGAGGCCATCATGGTTATTTTCAAAGATATTACTTGCCAATATTTCCATTTTTAATAATTACAATAATACAAATAATTAACCATATTAAAAGCAAGCATTGGAAAATATTATTCATATTTTTAACCTTAATCTTTTCCTTATCAGCTCTAAAAATATCAGATCCATACTTAACATCACCAGAGTTCTATGAATTAAGAAATATAGTTGACAGAGGATTTAAATTTTTACCAGATCCACAAGGTAAAATTTTGTCAGATAATGATTATTTTATCAAATTTACCAATAAAAGTTATAAACAAGTGGATATTCTGCCAAATAAATATGGGATTGATGGTCTTGGTGCTTCAAGAATAGAATCGTTAGGATTATTGGGTCCAGATTGGAAAAATTGGGAAATCAGCGTAGCTTTATCTAATCTGCAATTTGAAGAAGTAGATCTTATTGGTAAGAAGATATTAAATAATGAATATGATATTATTGTCATAGGACCCCAAGGAGGAAATCTTGGCCTAGGTACTAGCTCACCTATTACTCAAGCAATGGGTTTTTACGCATTGCGTTTCTTTAATAAATCTCTAGAAAAGTTTCCATATGATGATGATTTCAAAATATACTGCGATACGTCTTTTTTTTCATTAAAGGATCCCTGCCCAGATTGTCAACATGCGTTTAGGATATTTTTTACTAATTTCACAGAAAAAGAATGTGCCAATATCGCAGCAAAAATGGTTTTTTATTATTATAATAACTTAGAAAAGATATGTAGCCTGGACCAAGAAATAGGCAAAGAATATATTGAAAAAGTAAAAATGGCCTTTAAAGGAACAAATCTATTTAAAGAATCAAAATGTGAGTCTAATAAATTTTTAGTAAGAAAACTATATGAGAAAAAAATAGCAACATTTAAAGAAGTACTATTAATTTTGTTTATAATATCTATAATTTTATTATATTATTATTTAACAATCAAAAAAGAAAGCAAAGAATCATGAAAACATTAGCAATTTTACCAGCATACAATGAAGAAGGAAAAATTATTATTTCAATTAAAGATATAAAACCTTACGTAGATCAAGTTTTAGTAGTTAATGATGGATCAACAGATAATACCGAAACAGAAGCAAAAAAAGAAGGCATAGTAGTAATAACACACAAAAAGAATATGGGTGTAGGAGCAGCATTTAAAACTGCTATTAGGTATGCTCAAGAAAATAACTATGATGTTTGCATACATTTTGCATCAGATAATCAAGATGATGCTTCTTATGTTCCCAAATTCATAGAAAAAATAAAACAAGGTTATGATTTTGTTCAGGGTTCAAGATATATAAAAGGAGGAAAAAGAATTAATCATCCATTATTTAGAATTTTGACAACATATTCATATTCTTTGATATTTAGTTTAATCACTTTCAAAAGGATAACAGATGCAACGAATGGATTTAGGGCGTATAGAACCGAAATATTTAAAAATAAAAATATAAATATCTCTCAAGACTGGTTAAACAGATACGAACTAGAGCCTTACTTTTTTTATAAAGTGATAAAAGAAGGATTTAAAGTTACAGAAATTCCAGTTTTAAAACGTTATCCAAAAAATAAAAAAATTGGTTACACCAAAATGAAGCCATTTAAGGATTGGTGGAGAATAACAAGACCATTATTATATTTAAGATTGGGCCTAAAAAAATGAATAATCGGCAAAGAGAAGAAAGATTTAAGAGAGTTAAAGATTATTGGGAAAAACAAGGAAGGGAGCATGGAACAGATCCCTTAGCAACAATAAAAGACCATCAGTTTAGGTTATTAGAGATGGATTTTATTAGAGATTTATTAGAACCCAAAGACATTGTTTTAGACATAGGTTGCGGTAACGGTTATCAGACCTTGTATTATGCAGATAAAGTAAAAAAAATAACCGGTATAGATTATTCTGAAAATTTTATTGAAGCAGCAAATAAAGCCAAAGAAAAAAGTCAGTTTAAGAAAAAAGTTGAATTTAAAGTAGGAGATGTTTTAGACTTAAATAATCCTGAAAACTCAGTAGATATAGCTATTTGTGAAAGATTATTAATCAATCTACCAACTTATAAAGATCAAGAAAAAGCAATACAAAATATTCATAAGGTCTTAAAAAAAGGAGGAAAACTAATTTTATCAGAGGTAACCCAAAAAGGGCACGATAAATTAAATGAACTAAGAAAGCAATTTGGTTTAGACAAGATAAAAGTGCATTGGCATAACCTATACATAGACGAAGATAAATTCATACCATTTTTGTCAGAACATTTTAATATTTTAAGTATAGAAAGGTTTGGAATGTATAACTTTATTTCAAAAGTAATCCACCCCTTGTTAGTTTACCCAGAGGAACCAAAATTTGATGCAAAAATAAATGAAATTGCTAGATTAATAGGAAGCAAAATCACGAATTTCAAGGATGCAAGTCATCAAGTAACATTTATTTTAGAAAAAAAATAAACTTCTTTTTATCTACAAAATTATCTTACTAATAATTTAAACACCAATTTAACTGTCCTTTTTTCTGTCCTGGTTTTATCGGTTTTTTTAATATTAAATAGACACCACTAATTGCAACAATTATTATAACTGTCATAATTATTATTGTGGTGCTATCTCTACTGAACACGGCTGGTCCTGAAACAACTTCTTTCTCAGCAGCTCCGATCGGTGCACTAGGTTCTGCTACGACAGCACCCGCTTCTTCTGCTTTAGCTTCCTCTACTGCCTTAGCTCTTCTTGCAGCACCAGTTGCACTAGAAGACCCTCCTCTTGCAAATACTCGAAATGTTTTTTCTGCTATAGTTTGCTGATTAGAACTATCACTAGCTTTACATCTTACTATATAAGTACCAGTTGCAGCAGTCTCTTTCTCATTGAACGCATATTCATTACTAGCATCAGTACCAGTTAAAACCGTCAAAATTTCTCCATTTGGTTTTTCAAGTTCCAAAACCTGGGTACTAGGTAATAATCCACTACCAGAATCAGAGAAACTACAAGTAGCTCTATTTTCTCCTCTCGTGTATATTATACCATCGCCATCACTTAGCGATATATCCACAGCAGGAGCTACATTATCAACTATAACAGTTAAAATACTCTTGTTAAATGAATTTGCAGGATTAAAAACATGGCCAGAAATACCACTACCATTGCTTAAATTAGTTACATGAAGAGTTATATTATAAAGCCCACCACTTAAATTATTAGTGTTCCAAAGTATTCTAGTACCACCTATGCTGTGGTTTAATCCTATAACTATTTCTTCAACCACTCCATTTCCATCAGTATCCCCTCTTGCGTACCAAGACACATTAGTAGTTATATTACCAGCAGCTACAGTAGCATTTAATATAACTTGACCAGTAACATTTATTTGGGTTGATACATTTATTAAATAACCAGCAGTACTTAATATACTACTAAGTCCAGTTACAGTTCCATCTCTCTTAGTATATTCACCATCAATTATAACAGTATTATTATTTCTGTTATTCATTAATCTATGAGGATAAATCTTCAATGTTAAAGTTTTAACAACACTATTAGCAACACTATAGCCAGTACTACCAAAATTTGAATAATTTGTAAAATTAGCGAGTATAATATAGGTCCTAGCATTGCTAAAAGTTCTAGTATGTAAATCAACATTAAAACTAGTTGCAAAATCATATTGCCCATAACTTGTCGCATTAGAAATATTACTTACAGCCATTGTAGTATAATAGTTATCTGATACATTATTAATATACCACGATGCATTTGTAGTTAAATTACTACCAGATAAAGTTATATTTAATGCAATAACACCAGCCAATATTTCAGAATTATTTACCAATGGTAATTCTCTTCCAGCACCACCAGTATAGTTAATATTACCACCCTTTACTCCAAGATGAGTTACATTAAGAGTAATACCATCCGCAGTCAAGCTTCCAACCTCTGCAACATTTTGGATTTTTACATTCAAAACACTTACATTAAATGAATTTACTGGATCATAGACCCCACTACTACTAAGTGCAAAATCAGTCCTATTGGTAACTGATATAGTTATATTATAAAATCCATCACTTAAAGTTCCATTACCAGTGTCGAATTCTACTGTAGTATTACCTATCCCATTATTTGATCCCAGAATTATCTGTCGTGAACCATTAATAGCATACCACGTTACGTTAGTAGTCATTGTATTAGTAGCTAGTGTAGCATTAAATATAATAATACCAGATATATTAGCATTATTTGTTATGTTGTTAATGCTCCCGCTTCTAACAAATCCATTAATCATAACACTAGCATTGCTGTTATTTAATCTATGTGGATATACAGTTACTACTAATATCTTAGTTATCATATTAGACGCGGTGTAACCATTAGTCCCAAAATCAGAGAAGTTAGTAATGTTCACTAAAATATTGTAAGTTCTAGCATTGCTAAAAGTTCTAGTTGCCAAATCACCGCTAAAGTTAACAGCTAAATCAAATCTTCCAAACTGTGTTTGATTCATGATACTACTGTTCCCTATTAAGATATAATAATTATCAGAAGCATTAGCAATATACCAGGTTGCATTTTGTGTTAGGTTCTGACCAAAAATAGTCAAATTAAGTCCTATAACGCTTGCAATTATTTTGGAATCATTTGCTAAACCAGCATTTCCATATGTGCCGCTACCATTTGCAATAGTCACATTAAGAGTAATACCATCTGCAGTCAAACTTCCAACAGCAGTAGCAGCCAAAACATATACAACATAACTTATAATCAAAAGAATTAAAATACTAAATAGAATATGCCATATTTTATTATTCATTTAAATTTACCCCTTATTTAAAAAAATTAATTATACTTATTATATTTAAACAACAAGTGTTAATATTTAAAGCTTGCTGTTTATTTTTTTGAAAAATTCCCTCACTTTTTCGCAAACATATTCAATTTCTTCTTTTTTTAATTCTGGAAACATAGGCAGCGAAATTATCTTTTTAGATATCTTTTCTGTAACAGGAAAACTACCTTCCCCATATCCCAAATAATCAAAATGCTTCTGTAAATTTACAGGTATAGGATAATGTATACCAGCACTAATTCCATTTTTGCCTAAGTAATCTAATAGCTCGTCTCTTCTATCGGCTTGTATAACATATAAATGATAAACAGATTCATTATTAGAATCTATTTTAGGAATAACTACAATATCATTTAACAAAGAATCATAAATCTTAGCGTTTTTTCTTCTTTTTTCATTCCATTCATCCAAATATTTTAATTTTACTCTTAATATCGCAGCTTGTAAGCCATCTAATCTTCTATTAAAAGGGAAATAATCATGATAATACTTTTTAGATTGACCATAATTTCTCATCATTTTTATTTTATTAATTAATTCTTCATCATCAGAAACAACAATTCCCCCATCTCCAAAGCCACCTAAATTTTTTCCAGGATAAAAGCTAAATGCGCTCAATTCACCAAAACTTCCTACTCTTTTTCCTTTATACTTTGCTCCATGTCCTTGGCAACTATCCTCCACAATCTTTAGCTCATGTTTCTCAGCAATTTCTTTAATCAAGTCCATATTAGTTGGATTTCCATATAAATGAACAGGAATAATTGCCTTTGTTTTCTTAGTAATTTTTTCCTCAATTTTTTCAATGTCTATATTATAATTTTCAGGATTTATATCAACTAAAACAGGTTTAGCTCCGGCAGCAGTAATACTAGTAGCCGTCGCAATAAAAGTATTAGCCTGTGTTATTACTTCATCTCCTTCTCCAATACTCAGAACCCTTAAACTTAATTCCAAAGCACTAGTTCCATTATCAACACCAGCAGCATATTTAACATTACAATAATTAGCAAATTCTTTTTCAAATAATTCAACTTCTTCACCCAAAATAAACCCAGAACTATCTATAACTTTAGCTATTGCTTTATCAATCTCTTCCCTAATTGAAGAGGTCTGCCTTCCCAAATCAACAAAATTCACCCTCATATTTATCAGGTTTTAACCTAGACTGAGTATTTATAAGCTTTTCTTGGATTTACAATGTTCTAAAATATTTATACTTGTTTATAACTGCCTTAATAAACAATAGAGGATAAACTATAGAATAAAAAACAATTAACCATTGTAAGAAACCAAATATAGCTGCAAAAAAGATTATCATAAATGGGTTTATTCTTAAAAAATTAAATAATAATGATTTTATTCCCTTTCTGGTTTCATATCCATGCAATCCACCTCTTAACAAATCTAAAGTCTTCTTATCTGGAAATTTTGTTTCCATTAAAATAACTTCATACTTTTTCATATCAACAAGATAATGCAGTAAGAAAAATATAGAAGCTGAAATACCCGCCCATAAAAACCAGATATGGTCAAAACTGAAAAAACCAAATACATCTACTATGCCATCATATCTAAAATAGCCGCCAATTCCAAAACTAACCAATAATAAAGGCTGTATTATCCTATGAGCAATAGAATCCATAAACCCACCAGATATTGATCCTTGTTTTTTATGCCTGGCAATAACCCCGTCAGTTGCATCTATAATCCAATGAAAATGATAAGCCATAATTCCAATTAAAGAATACCAGTAATTACCAAACCATAAAAGCGGTATTCCAATTAGACCAACAAATAACCCAATCAAAGTAACCTGTGTTGGAGTTATAGGAAAAGGAATCAGAACTTTAGCAATATATAATCCAAACCATCTTATTATTTTAAAACTTAAATATGCCTGATCTTCATCAGCATGCAAAGTTGTTTCTCTTAATTCTTTTACAGTAACCAATTCTAACACCTAGGAAAAAAGTCTAAAAAGCGATTTAAATATCTTTCTGTTTTTTTAACCTGCTTTTTAAAAAATGATATAATGTCTTATCTTGCTCATCAAATGTATTAAGTAATAACAACAATATTAGATAACTTATAGAAAATAAAACACAAAATAAAATAATAATATAAAAACCACCCGATACTAAGTTTTTCAAAATAAGTATTAACACTAAAGCCATTAATCCTGCTAAAATGGCTTTCCAAAATTTAAATGACAAAGGCATTAGTTTTAAGTAATAATACCCTTCTCCAATAAATAATAAACTATGTAAAGAATAAGATATTGTTGTGGCTATTGCTGCTCCTGTAATTCCATATTTAGGAATTAAGAACAAATTAAGAATTACGTTAGTAGGTATTGTTATGACTAAATTAATAAGATACCATTTTGTTTCCTTAATCATTCTTAATAATTGCATTGAAGGATAAGATAATGAAAATATGAAAAAACCAACTGATAAAAATATTAAAGCACTAGTTCCTTCTAAATACTCTTTGCCAAAAAGAAGGTTTATAAAAAAACCAGGAAACAAGAGCATTAAAATTAATACGGGAAAATTAATAATAAAGCTCCATTTACTAACATTCTTCATTAAAGAATCAACCAAAAACGTTTTTTTCTGTGCAAAATTCCTGGTTATTAAAGGTAGAAATATAGGAACAAACATCAAAGGTAGCAAAGTTAAAAGATTAGCTAATGGTAAGGCAGCATTATATAATCCAACACTTCTTATATCCATTAAATTAGCAATCATGAAAGTATCAGTCCAACCCATTATATATCCTAAAATTCCAACAAAAACCAATGGCCAAGAATAGCTAAATAATTCTTTTGTCTCAAATTTTGCCTTTACTTTACTTCGTATTAGTGGATAAACTTTATATTCTGCAATTAAGAACATCAAAACAAAAATAATAAAAAAACTGATTAGGTAAGCATATCCAACCCCTAAAATTCCGAATCCTAGTAATATTACAAATCCGATTGTTATAACCCTTAAACTTTGAGAACTTACATCAACTAGCCAAAAATTATATTTTATTTTTTCATAAGCTAAATTCAAACTGGTTAAATTAGATATAATAACCCCAATAGGTATCATTAATATAAATATTTTAAGCAAGGGAATTAGTTCTTCACTTTTAAACCAGTTTATGGCAATATAATCAGAGCTGAAAAATAAAATTATTGTGATTATTAAGCTAAATAGAAAAGTAATAATAAATGACGAAACT
The DNA here is from genome assembly GCA_964367445.1 of Candidatus Woesearchaeota archaeon. GTDB lineage: Archaea > Nanobdellota > Nanobdellia > SCGC-AAA011-G17 > JACPIM01 > JACPIM01. The sequence goes on from CAYIXS010000007.1 coordinate 14,817, forward strand.
AAGGTTCCTTTGATCTTTTCTTTCTCATTTAATCCCCTGTAATAAGAAACATACCTAACAATACCCTCGCTTAATCCTAAAGCAGCAAAAGCAACAAAAGCCCTCATGAATATAACTGCTATATTAAACAGCCCATATTCCTCAACGCTTAATCCCCTGGCGATTATTATCCTTAAAACATAATTCAAAAATCTATTGATTACTGACCCAAAAAACGTAATTCCTGCCCCAGCTAGCACGATTTTTAGTTCTGTGCTTATTCTTTCGTGAACCTTCCTTTTTAAGAAATGTTCTTTTTCAGATGGCATAAAGATTATAAAATTTAACTATATATAAAGATTTATAAAGCTGATATATACAGAAAAATGGGGGTATGTATGGTTAGCCAAAATACTATTAAAAAAGTAGTATATTTCCCAATTGTTGCAGATTTATTTCATTACGGTCATTTAAGGGCATTAAAATTTGCAAATCAACTGGGAGATTTTTTAATATGTGGAATTCTTGCAGATGAAGCCATACGAGATAAGAGAATAATCTCTAACCTTGAGGAAAGAAAAGCAGTTATTGAAAATCTAAAATTTGTAGGTCAAGTCGTTATACAAGATAAAAAAGATTCTACACAGATTTTAAAACAAATTCATAAAGAATTTCCAGAAGCAGAACTTATCTTAGTAAGGGATGAAGAATGGAAATATTTCCCAGAACTAGATTATTTAAAATCAATTAAGGGAAGAGTAGAAACGTATCCAAATTATTCAAAACTATCAGACCAGAACATATTAAAATTACTCTTGGAAAAATATAAAGGTAGCCTTAAAAGCACAATTACTGATTTTTTTAGATCACCAGAAATTTCTGAAACAAACATAATATCAACAAAAGCAAATACATTAAAAGCCCTTAAACCGTTATTAAAAAATTCAAAGATAGAAGATCCTTACATTTTTACAGTTTCAGACTGGAACGAAAAAAAAGATAAGATTTTATCCGAAGTAGGTAATAAATTTAATTCTAAAATAGTTGTTAGAAGTTCTGCAATAAGCGAAGATACTTTAAAATCTTCTATGGCAGGTTACTTTTTCAGCGCATTAAATATTAATTCAAATAATAAAGAGGAGGTGGAGAAAGCAATTAACAAAGTTATTAAATCATATATAAACAAAGGATCAGAAAATCCATCAGATCAAATATTAATCCAAAACCAAATAGAGAATATTATTTTAAGTGGCGTAGTTTTTACAAGGACATTGGAAAATAATTCGCCTTACTACACAATAAATTATGATGATCAAACAGGGCTAAGCGATACAGTAACAAAAGGAACTGAAGGTAAAACAATTAAGATATCAAAGTTTGCAGATCCAAAAAATTATGATGAAAAATTTCATAGGCTAGTAACAGCAATTAGCGAGATAGAAGATATAATTCCCAACCTAAGTTTAGATATAGAATTTGCGATTACAAAAGAACAAGAAGTGTTCATTCTACAGGTTAGACCAGTAACAATAAACATTGAAGCCAATTTAGATGAAGAAATAAAGCTTTCAATAAGGAAGTTAAAACAAGAGTTTTTTAAACTATCACGAAGGCCAGAACACCTTTTTGGTAATGAAAGCTATTTTGCCGATAAGCCAGATTGGAATCCAGCAGAAATCATTGGTGATAGTCCACGGTATTTGGATTATTCATTATACTCTTATTTGATAACAGATTCCATTTGGCATGAAGCCAGGAAATCTCAAGGCTACAGAAATGTATCTCCAGCAAAATTAGTTATATTATTTGGCAATAAACCATATGTCGACGTTAGAAATACCTTTAATTCTTTTATTCCAAACACCGTATCAGACGGATTAGCAGAAAAACTTGTTAATTTTTATTTAAATAAGTTAAAGAATAATCCAGAATTGCAGGACAAAGTTGAGTTTGATATTTTATATACCTGCTATGATATATCCTTTGATGAAAAGTCAAAAGAATTAATTAAAGCAAATTTCTCTTATGATGAAATAAAAGAACTAAAACAAGCCCTTTTAGACCTTACAAATAATTTCTTGGAGAATTATAAAGAGCTAATCCAGAAAGATCATTCATCAATAGATTATATGCTCGGTGTAAGACAAAATGTAAAAAATATAGATTTAAAATCAGATTTAAATGCAATAGAATTGGTACAACAAGCTAAAAAATTATTAGAGGGCTGTAAAAAAGGAACATTGCAATTTTCCAGATTAGCCAGGTCAGCCTTTATTGGAAAAATAATTTTTAAAAGCCTAATTCATCAAAAAATAATAGATCAAAATTTCTACGATGGTTTTTTAACATCCATAAACACAATAGCTACCAAATTAAGTAATGATTTTGATTTGTTAAGGTTTGGTAAACTAAGCAAAGAAAAATTTTTAGTTTTCTATGGTCATTTAAGGCCGGGAACTTACGATATAACTAGTTTAAGATATGATTCAAATACGGGATTATTAAGTAATTTAGAAAAGAAAGAAAATGTTTCTGAAAAGAAAGTTAATTTTTCAATACCCAAAGAGAAGCATAATGAAATATCTAAAATTCTAAAAGAGCACAAATTAAAAATTGATTCAGAATCTTTTTTCGATTTTATCAAGTCAGCGCTAGAATCAAGAGAACTTCTAAAATTTGAATTTACCAAGAACATAAGTGATGCCCTAGAACTAATAGCAAGAGCAGGTGAAAAGCTTGGTTTTTCAAGAGAAGAAATGTCTCATCTAGACATAGATAAAATATCCCATGCTTGCGAATCTGAAAATTCAATTGAAGAAATTCAAAAGTCTTGGCTAAATTTAATTGAATTTAGGAAGAGAGAGCGCGAGATTTATAAAAAATTAATATTACCACCTATAATATTTTCAGAAAAAGATTTTGATGTTATTCCAACATATGCAGTAAAGCCAAATTTTATAAC
>CAYIXS010000007.1:17857-19400 GCA_964367445.1 Candidatus Woesearchaeota archaeon
TTGGAGAAGCAAAAGAAGCAGTAAAAGAATTAATAAAAGAAGGGTTTATTTTAACAAAACCAACTAATTATGGATTACAAGTTAGCCTAAATCCAGAAAAAATTGATGAAATCTATAAGATAATTGAAATCTAAAAGAGTTTTCAAAAGGTTTATTTACTTTTTCATTATTCTAAGATTATGTTCGTCTTAATTTCCCAGAGAGATGTACCTGCAGAAAAAGGAGCTAACAGAGATGCTCTAGAACAGGATTATGTTAGTTATTATGCTAAATTTGGAATTACTTTAATTCCAGTTTCAAATAATTCTGAAAATATAGAAGAATATTTCAAATTACCAATTTATGGTCTTATTTTATCTGGTGGAAATAATGTAAATCCAAAATTATATAACCAAGAATCAAAATATCCATCAGATTTCTCAGTTAATAGAGATAATACAGAAAAAAAATTATTAGAACTAGCAATTAAGAAAAAACTTCCAGTTTTATGTGAATGTCGTGGTTCTCAATTTATGAATGTTTTTTTTAATGGTAGTTTAATTCAAAATATTAATGATGAAATAGGCACAAATCATGTTGCAGTAGCTCATAAAATTAGAATAATAGATGAAAAAGTATCTTCATTTTTAGGAAAAACAGAAACAATTGTAAATTCTTTTCATAAACAAGGTTTTACAAAAGAACAATTATCAAAAAAATTAGAGTCATTTGCAATAGCAGAAGACGGTATTATTGAGGGAATTTATCATCCAGAATATCCAATAGCAGGAATTTTATGGCACCCCGAAAGATCTGGTTGTGATGAAGAATTAAATAAAAGATTAATTCAAGCATTTATTAAGGGAGAATTGTTTTGGAAAAAATGAAAGCAATAATCTTAGCAGCAGGCATGGGGACAAGATTAGGTAAATATACAGAAAACCTACCAAAAGGAATGCTTAATTTTGCAGGAAAATCTCTAATAGAAAGACAAGTTGAAACACTAAGATCTTGTGGGATAGAAGATATTAGCATAGTCACCGGTTATATGCCAGATAAAATTAAGATTCAAGGCGTAAAATTCTATCATAATTCAGATTTTGCAAATACAAATATGGTTGCTTCCTTATTTTGTGCAGAGCAAGAATTAAATGATGATATCTTAGTATGTTACGCAGATATTTTATACGAAAAAAAAGTGATTAAAAAAATATTAAATTCAAAAGCAGATATAGGTGTAACGGCAGATGATTCTTACTGGCCTTATTGGCAAGCACGTTTAGATAACCCAGAAGAAGATATTGAAAGTTTTGTAATAAAAAACAACAAAGTAATAGAAATAGGAAGTCCTAGATGTAGTTTAGATAAAGCAAAAGTTAGATATGTTGGTTTAATAAAATTTTCAAAAAATGGCGTTGAAGCCTTAAAAAAAATATTTAATGAGAATAAATCTAAGTACTGGAATAAAGATGAACCATGGTTTAACTCAAAATCATTTAAAAAAGCGTATATGACTGATATGTTGCAATCTTTAATTAATGCAAACTATGAAGTAAAACCAATA
>CAYIXS010000008.1:0-18422 GCA_964367445.1 Candidatus Woesearchaeota archaeon
ATTCTTATCTCTACCAAATGTTTTTTCCTTATTCCCAAATTTATGGCCTATCATTTTTCAAAATATCTTTTAGGGTTTTAAGCCCTTTTCTCATTTTCCGTGAACGCACTGGTTGTTTTACAACTGGGCCCCATCAACTTGTCGATTAGGGCTTTTTTCAAAAGGGTTCAATCTAAAACAAACAGTTACCCTATATAAATTTTTACTCTTAATTCTATCTCTGGTATGTAGTTTAACACTCTCTATCAATTCGCCTTTAAAACTTTTTTTCAGTTTTTTTCCTACAATTCTCGCAAACTTATTAGATGAGACAAAAAAATCAATTCCTCCTTTATTCATTAATACCTTTGAAACAAATACTTTTTTATCCCTTTTAACTTGATTATTAATAAATCTAACTACTTCTTCATTATATGGCCTTATTTGTATTTTAGCTTGATAGTAATCAGCATGTAATTGATTGCGCATGTTTAACTCCACCAATATTCAAAACATTCTTTTCATCAATAACCCCTAACTTTATAGCAATGTTAACGCTTCTTTCACCAACAATATTCAAATTAGGAGCATTTATCATTATTCCTTTCACTTCATCCTCTCTAACTTCTTTTCCTTTATAGAAAAATTCACCTATTTTGAGCTCATATTTTCCATCTGAAAAAACCTTGCCGATTAATTCCTTATCGCATATTGCAACAACTTCGCTTGCTCCTTTATGTACTTTTACAAAAATCATATCCTAACCTTTAATGGGTGTTTTGCACCGCAGGCAGTGCACTTCAAGAAAACAAACCTATCTTCCTTGATTATCTTTGTATCCGGCTTTCCGCATTCTCTGCACAAAACAAAATCTTTGGCAAACTGTTCTATCTTCTGATTTATGAATTCTGCTCCAAGTTTTCTTCCTAAAACCAACCTTTGTCCATCTATAAATGCAGGTGTTGCTAATTCCTTCTGTAAATATTTTAATAACTGATCAATTTCTCTGTTCAAAATCTTGGCAATGGACAAGAAATTATTTATTATTGTCTTATTTCCCTCAACATGGCCACTAGCCTTAGGTATTTCAAATCTTTCCTTGCTAACTGAAACTTCAGGTAAATTCTCTTTAGCCTTTTTTAATAATTGTTCGTAATTCATAATTTTTATTAGAAAAAGTGGGTTTATAAGATTTTACCCTCTGTTTTAAAAGCTTAAAGGTCGATACCCTCTAAGTGCATTACAAGCAACATAGGCACAGGCACCAGTAAAAACTAACCAAGCAAATCTCTCAGTTTCAAATTCTAACTTCTGAAAGAAAGTTCTATCTTCTCTCATATATTTATGAGGAAAAAAAGTTGAACCGGGAGTAATCGATATCGCTAACATTTTTATAAGCTCTAGATTAGTCAATGGTTTGTCTTTATCTGGATTTATCTGAGTAATTTCATCTAGAGTTTCGGGTTTATTTTTTTCTTCCATTTTAAGAAGTATATACTACAATATATAGTTTATAAATGTATCGTTCAAATAACTTTCAAATAATTAGGTTTAGGTTGGTAAATTTCACCTTCTCTTAATAATTCCTTGATTATATCATTAGCTTCTTTCTCATCAATTTTTAAGTTTTCAGTTATCTCATCATAAGTAACTTCTTCTTTTTTACTTATATAATCTAAAACCTTCTGTCTGCTAGTCTGAGTTAGCATTTCACCAGCAGATTCTTCCTTAACAACTATGCCCCCTCTATTATCAACGCTTACAACCAATTTTTTATCATCAATAGATACTTTATCGACTTTAACAGGTACTCCAAATTCTTTCTCTAATTCTATCTTCCTGACTTTAGCCCAGGAAGAATTATCTAATTTCTTAATTAACTCAGGTATAACATAAATGTTCTCATTAAATTCTTTAGCTCTTCCTATTAGTAAAATCAAATCCCCAATTTCACATTTACCTAAAAGAGTTATATCCTCTCTCCATGCCCTAACATCAACTGCTCCTGAACCATCATCTATAGTTATGTAAGCATAACTATTTTCATCATTTTTGTATTTGTTTACAACAGAAGCAATAATATTAACTCTAGAAACTTTCAGATTATTTCTTATTATTACATAATTAGGATCCCATTCTCCTTCTTCCTTAACAAACTTCCCGCTAATCAAATCAGATATCCAAACTTTATAAGCCACTTGTCTTTGTTGTACCATTATATCTTGCTGATGAAATTTCTCTTTGGCTCAAAAATTTCACCATCTCTTTTCAATCTTAATATTGCTTCTTCAACCTCAGATTCAGAAATTTTTCTGTTTAATGCTTCAGCAGTAACATCTTCAATAGGTATGCTCTTTTTTCCCAAAGATTTCTCTAATTCAGATATTATATCCTTAACCGCCATTATTTTATTTCTTTGAGAAGTACTAATCCCAGTACTAATCCTATCTATATCAATTTCCCCTGTTTCAGGATCAATTCCAACTTCAGTTAAACAATATCTTAATATTCTTATTGCTCTTTTAGCATCAGAAGCATTGGCAGTTTTGCTCAATCTTATTCTCGCGCTCGCTTCAGTCAACCTAACTAAAGCTTCTAATTGTCTGGCACTGATAGGTATTGGTCTAACTCCTCCTTCTCCAGCACTACCTTTATTCCTTAAACCGACATAAAATTCTTGTATCTCATCCATCGCAGCCTTATCTAATTTTGGACTGACCTTTTGCCTAACATAAGAAATGTATTTCTTCAGCAAATTTCTATCTATAATAGGCCGACTTTCTTTTGAATCAACACTCAGTTTCAAAATATGCCCAGCAATCTTGGCATCTTTATCTCTATTAGGCAGATCTCTTACAGGAAAAATTAGATCAAATCTGTTTATTAAAGCAGGAGGCATATTGATTTGTTCAGCCACAGATTTATATGGATCAAATCTTCCCAATTTTGGGTTTGCAGCAGCTAAAACAGTAGTCTCTGCTTTCAAACTTGCCTGTATGTTTGCTTTAGATATTGTTATTGTCTGCTGCGCCATTCCTTCATGCAAAGCACTGGTATCTTCCTCTTTCATTTTATCCATTTCATCAATGCAACAAAATCCCTTATTAGCTAATACTAAAGCACCAGCTTCTAAAGCCCATCCTCTCAAAAATTCATCTTTCACTACACTCGCGGTGAGGCCGGCCCCTGAAGACCCTCTACCAGCAACATATCTTGCCTTAGGAGCAGAGTATGCAATATATGTTAAAAAAGTTGATTTAGCAGCACCAGGATCTCCTACTAATAAAACATGTATATCTCCTTTAACTCTAGTTCCATCTTCTCTAACTTTCCTAACCCCCCCCATCAACTGTAAAACCAAGGCTTCTTTAATGGGTTCATGACCAAAAATAGAAGGAGCAATACTACTTGCTAATTTTTCATAAACTTCTGGATCTTTAGCTAGGTTTAAAATTCTTTCTTCATCCTCTTTGCTAATTTCCATATCGTCAAAAGTTTCTTCAACCGGCTCTATAAAATTTGATTCTACCATAAGGTCAAATCTTATTGACTGCGCCCCGGTTTTTAAAAAAACAGGAACTTCCTTTATGATTCCAACAACCCTAACTAAACTACCAGGAGTAGTTTTCTTTTCCATTATGGGTTCAACTAAATCTTCTTTTAAAAAAACACTTATTCTCTTGGGTTGTTCTCCTCCTTCCAAACCTTCAGGACTTTCCTCTAAAACTAATCTTTGAGCATCAACTAAATCCTTACTGACTAATCTGAATTTCCCTCTTCTTCCGCAACTACATCTTACCGGTTCCTTAAATCTAGTATCAATTTGTAATATAGATATGTTATTCCCGCAACTAGGACACTCAAACTTGGCGCTAACTACTTGCGGTCTCACATCGCTTGCTTGCCTAACAATTCCGTCCAATGTTATTAATTTACCTAAATGCTCACTTCTAATATTTTTAATTGATATTCTTTCAGAAGAAGGCAAGTTTCTTGTCCTAACTCTTATTTTAGCCATGTCTGGCAGGTCAAATTGACTTATAGACAATTCAGCAGCTTTTAAAGTATCTTCAGGATCACTTAAAAGTTGTTCAGCTAAATCAGGGTCAAATTTAGATAATTCATTAAAGTCAATAATAAATCCTCTTCTTCCTTTTTTTATGATATCCTTTAATAATCCACTATAATTAATTTCTATAAATTCTTTAAATTTCTCTATTTGTTCAGAAGTATCTACAACCATTTCACCTTTTGTTTTTTTCTGATTTATTAAGGTTTTATATTGGAAATAATATATAATAAAATCTATTTTTTATTTACCTTAGATAGGGTTTTTACTAATAAATCAACAGCTTCTCTTAATTTGGACTCGCTTCTTGTACCAGTGCAAACAATTTTTCCGTTGCTAAATAACAAGAAAGTTGCCCTAGTTCCGGGTAATTTGTAAACTAATCCAGGAAATTGTTCTGGTTCATATTCTGTATTTTCCAAATCCATAGCTAATGAGTTTAAATTTAGGTCCATCCCTATATCTCCTGAAGCAACCATATTTTGAACATTAATCTTTGGAACTATTTTTATTTTTATTTTTATTTTCTCAATATGTTTAATAATAGCTGCCACCGCTTGTTTAACCTTAGACATACTTTTAGCCCCAGTACAAACAATTTTACCAGAACTGAATATCAACGCACTTGTCTTGGGTTCTTTTATCCTCATAACTAACCCAGGGAATTGTTCTGGATTATATTCTGTATTAGGCAATGCCTCGGCTAATTTTATTAAAGGAATATCATGCTCTAAAGATGCAGAAGCAACAATGTTTTGAATTTTGATTTCTTTTTTTACCATTAAAAACCCCCCATATTTTTTCCATTACTCTCGACAAGTTGATAAGGATGCAATCCTTATTTATAAACAGATAGAAAAATATATAAAGCTATTTATAAAGACCCGCCCTTGAAAATAAACCTAAAAACTCTAGCTATTCTATTAAAAAACCCAGTAATGCCTGTTTCTTTAATTTCTGTTTCAGTAGATTTATCTTCTTCTGTAAATTCAACTGTTTTTTCTTTGCATCTGCCATCAACACCACATTCTAAACCGCTAGGGCAACCACATAAACTGCAGGTATCTTTTAATATTCCGCTATTTAAGCAATATTTGGGCTTATTAATTGAACATTCTCCATATATAGTTCCATCAATACATTTTTGTTCAATACAATTCCCACCCTTACCACAAGTAGCTCCCTGATCACAACCGCACCTTATACAATCTTTTACTAAAACACCTGCCCTGCAATAATCAGGCTTATTAACAGAACAGTCATAATACATTGTTCCATCTTCACATAATTTTTCTTTAGTGTTTAAATAAAATCCTCTAACCTCGCTTATTCCGCTTCCAAATTTATTATTAACCTCAATTCTCCAGTAATATTGTCCGTCTTCCAAAGGCAAATAAACTTTTTGACTATCCCCCATTAACCCATAATAAGCAGTTGGACTTGTAAACCTCTGGTTATCATCTACCAAAAGAGTATATGATTCCAGTTTATCATCTTCAGGATCAAAATAAGTCCATGAGAAAGTTACAGGATTGCCAACAACCTGCCCATCAGAAGGCATCCCTAAACTAACACTAGGATTTTTATTATTCACGATTTTTCCAGTTAATAAATTAACATTGAATAAGTCAGCAAAAGAAAAACCGCTTACTAAAGAAACCATGCTAAATAATATCAATACAAAAAACAACTTTTTTTTAATATTCACCACTTTTCTTTTTTCCCAAGGTTTTCTTATTTCTATGGAAGAAAAGACTTTATTTAAACTTTTTGGATGCTAATCTCAAATTCCTCATCTTTAATATTTTCCTTAGAGCTTATACTTAAAGTTTTTCCATTAAATTCAAGGCTTTTAGCTCCAACTTTGTTCATAATCTCATCTTTAAACTTACTAAGAACATAATCAGAATTAATAACGAGTTTTATCCTGTCTTCTTTCTTTAATCCTTCTTTTTTTCTTAAGGATTGTATCCTTCTCATAACCTCCCGAGTATAGCCCTCAATTTCTAATTCTTTAGTTATTTTCTCATCCAATTTAACAAAGAATTCGCCTTTGTTTACTTTGATCTCTTTAACATTTAATTGTATCTTTAATATTTCATCCATGTTTTTTAATAAATTTAAATCTTTAATTTTAATTTCAGCTTTGGATAAGGGCCACCTAACCCCATAACCTATTTTTTCTCTTTGAACCATTGCTTCTTTTATTATTAAAGCCAAAGCTTCAAATTTGTCCTCTAATTTTTTATCTATCTTTTTCTTATCATACTTGGGCCAAGAACATAAATGAACGCTTTCTTCTTTAACAAGCCCAAACATTTTCAGTTCTCGCCATTTTTCTTCTGCTATAAATGGACAGATTATTGAAAACATTTTTAATATATCTTTATAGGTATCATTAACAGCAAACAAAACTTTTCCAGGCTCAGAATTAACTTTATCTCTTACAAGCTGTATATAAACTCTTGACAAATCTAAAAACAAATTTTCAATTTCCCTTATAATTTCATCTATCCTATAATCCTCCATTAATTCAGTAACTTTTTTAATAGCAGAATTCTTTCTTGAAAGAATGAACTTTTCTTCCAAATCAATTTTTTTATTTTCTTTTCCTTGTTTCTTCAAATCCTTAAGAAAATTAGCAAGATTATATAAAACATTTAAATTTCTTTGTTTTATTTTCACAGTTTCCCAATTAAAGTTAATATTTTCGCCGGCAGGAGTTTCACACATATAATATCTTAAAACGTCAGCACCATATTTATCAACAACCTCATAAGGCGAGATTATGTTGCCAAGTGACTTTGACATTTTCATTCCCTGATAATCCAAAATCATCCCGTGACAATAAACATTTTTATAAGAAGATTTGCCAAAAGAAACTCCGGAACACATTTGCAGCATGCTAAACCATAATTTTATCTGCTCCGTGGCTTCTAAAATAAAATCAGCAGGCCAAAATTTAAAATGTTTTTTTTCTTTTGGATAATACAAGCAGTTCCACGATGTGGTCCCAGAATCAACCCAGACATCAATAACATCCAGAACCCTCATCATATCATTGCCGCATTTCTTGCATTTTATTTTAACATCATCAATCCAGGGTTTATGTAAATCTCCAGGAACTTTCCCTGCTTTTTTCTTCAATTCATCAAGACTGCCAATAACCTCAGTATTATCGCATTCACAAGCCCAAATAGGAACAGGACATCCCCAGTATCTCTGTCTTGTTATCCCATTATCTTTTAAATTTTCAATCCACAGATCATAATTTTTAGAAGCAAACTGGGGTTGCCAGTTTATCTTTTTATTAAAGCCCAATAATCTTGGTATCATATCTTCTATCTTCATAAACCATTGCTCAGTAGCCCTAAAAACAACAGGATTATGGCATCTCCAACAATGGGCATATTCATGCTCAACTTCTGTTTCTTTAATCAGGCTTCCGCTCTTTTCTAGGAATTCAATAAACTTACTATCATCTTTCTTAGCTCTCAACCCATCAAACTCCCCCATTCCTTTAAAATATCCTTTTTCATCAATTAGATTAAATGCACCAATTCCATATTTCTGGCAAGCTTCAAAATCTTCAGGACCACAACCAGGAGCACTATGCACTAACCCGGAACCAGAAGAAGTATCAACATATTCCTTAGATAGAATGACAGTATGAACTTTTTTCCATTTCATCTTAAGTTCATCGTAAATTTTTCCTAATTCTTTATGTAAGGGATGTAAATATTCTAATCCCTCTAATTCTTCCCCTTTAAATTCCTCAATAATATTAAATTTATAATTCATTAGCCCGGAAATAAAAACACTAGCTAGTGCTTTTGCAACAACCCAGATCTCTTTTCCATTTTCAGTTTCAACTTCTGCCCTTACATATTCTACTTCTGGATTTACCATAACAGCCAAGTTAAACCAAATGGTCCAAGGCGTCGTAGTCCAAATAACCAGATATTCTTTGGGTTTATTTTTAACTTTAAATTTTAAAAATATAGAGTTTTCTCTGAGATTTTCGTATTCTAATTCGTGTTTTGCCAAGCTAGTTTCACATTCAGCACACCAGTGCATAATTTTTTTTCCTTTATACAATCTTTTTTGTTCCCAGGCTTTTTTTATCAACCACCATTCTCCTTCTATGAATTCATTTTTTATTGGCCAGTAAGCATTTTCAAAATCCATCCATACACCTAATCTCCATAAATCTTTATCCATTAATTTTGCATTTTCACTTGAAAATTTTATGCATTCTTTAATAAATTTCTCAACCCCATATCCCTCAATCCCTAACTTGTCCTTAATTCCAAGTTTTTTCTGAACTGCATTCTCAGTAGGCAATCCATGCATGTCATAACCGGCTCTATCCCACACATTAAATCCTTTCATTCTTTTATATCTTAAAACAACATCTTTCAAAGAATTATTCCAAGCATGCCCTATATGCAGCCTTCCAGAAGTATATGGTGGTCCTTGTAAAAAATAAAATCTTTTTCCTTTTTGATTTTTCTTTTTAACTTTTTCATAAATCTTTTTTTCTCTCCAAAACTTCAAAGCATCTTCTTCAATTTTTTTAAAATCGTATACCATGTTTATTCTTTGATTTACATTATTTATAAATATATTTCTATAGACTAGAACACCTTAGGGCCTTACACCAACCACCGGGATCATAATCTATAGCCCTTTTCACTAGTTCTGGTTGCACCCTATAAAATTCTCTCGCTAAATTATAATCCCTACCAGAAACCAATCTATTGAAATGATCTACTAATCTTTTTTTACTTTCTTCATCAACTACCTTTTCTAATACTTTATTTGGCATTCTAGCTACCCCCTAATTGCAGAACCCAGAAAATCAAGTTCTGCTTATAATATAATAATAGCTATAATGATATTAATTACAATATTCATCATAGTGAAGATTTTCATATTAAAACCAAATTATACTTAATATATAAAGATTACTCCCTTTTTACCGCTGCTTCTTTTTTAAGTGGATTATCTACTTTGCTTTCTAATCTGCCACTAGTAGGCCAAAAATCCTCCATGCTTGTCCTTTCCGCCACCCTAAATTCGTCAGATTGAAAAGGCCCAACATGATAATCATTGGGTTTAGGTTGTTTCCCAGTTAATCTTCCGTAGTTTTCCATTTTAACCTCCTTGAAATTAAACTAAATCTCCTATTTCCGCCACCCTATGCTGCATCCTAAGTCTATTGTTATTGTCTCCTTGTTTTACATCTGTTTGTGTTAATCCCGCACTTGGCGCGCTTTTCAAGTCATACGGCACTTCAACAAGCTCCAACACAGCATGTTGACCCAAACCAGGAACATATACGGTTCTGGTTTCATACTTAACTCTTTTAGTTTCCTGTTCCATATTCCATCCTCCTATCTCTATTTTATCAATATGCAGCACCCAGAAAAAACAGGCCTGCTCAAATAAATTTGGCTTTGACTATCAAAATATTACTATTTCTTCGGATAGTCATAAAATTCATCTTAATTTTAAAAACAGAACTTATTTATAAACATTATCATTCATTTATCTGAAAAATGTATCAACTTGATTTCCAGCCAAGAGAATACCAAAAAAAAATAGTAGAAACAGCCAAATCTAAAAATACCTTAGTTATTTTGCCGACAGGTTTAGGAAAAACAGCCATTTCAATAATTCTAACTTTAGAGCGTTTAATCAGATTTCCAGAATCCAAAGCATTAATCTTAGCTCCAACAAAACCATTGTGTAAGCAGCATTTAGACAGTTTTCAAACCCAAACAAATTTTCCAAAAGAAAAAATAATCTTAATTACTGGCTTAATTTCTCCAGAGAAAAGAACTTTACTTTACAAAGAGGCAAAAATAATAATAGCAACACCACAAACAATCCAGTTTGATATAGAGAATAACAGGATAAATTTAGAAGATATCAGCTGCCTAACAGTTGACGAATGTCATCGCTCAAGGCAAAAATATGCCAACACGATAGTTTCTCAAAATTACATTAAAAAATCCCCATATCCGAGAATCTTAGCCTTAACAGCCTCACCAGGTTCAACAAAAGAAAAAATAGAAGAAATCCAGAAAAATCTTTTCATAGAAGCAATAGAAATTCGTGATGAACTAAGTGAAGATGTTAAACCTTATATGCACGAAAAAAACACAGAGTTCATAGAATTAGACTTGCCAGAAAGTTTTAAAGAAATTCATAAGATAATTGAAAATGTTTATTTAGAAAAAGTAAAACAGCTTAAGCAATTTGGATTGACAAAGCCTTCTTCAATAGTAAACAAAAGAGATATTATTTCCTTTCAAGGATACCTACAATCAGAGATACGGCAAGGAAATAGAAGCGCCTATTATGCAATTTCTTTAGCAGCCCAGGCACTGAAACTAACACACTCCTTGGAAATGTTAGAAACTCAGAGCATTGATTCATTTTATAATTTCTTAAAAAATCTAGAAAATGGAACATCAAAAGCCGCAAAATCAATTATCAATGACAAAAGAGTAAAAAATGCCTTGGTTTTAACAGAAAAACTAATTGAAAACAAGATTGAACACCCAAAATTAACAAAATTAAGAAACATAGTTTTAAACCAATTAAAAGAAAATCCAAGTTCAAAAATAATAATTTTCGCAAATTTCAGGGATACTGTAAAAAATATTACTGAAAATCTAAAACAAATTGAAAATGCCGAACCCGTAGTTTTGATAGGGCAGAAAGAAGGCATAACCCAAAAAAAACAGTTAGAAACCTTAAAAGAATTTGAAGAAGGAAAATACAACATTATTGTAACAACCTCCATAGGAGAGGAAGGGATATCTCTAGGTCAACTTGACACAGCAATTTTCTTCGATCAGGCTGCTTCAGGCATCAGGAGGATTCAGAGAACAGGAAGAGTTGGTAGGCTTAAGGCAGGAAAAATAATCCACTTAATAACTAAAAATACAAGAGATCAAGCGTATCACTGGAAATCTCACAGGGATGTTAAAAAAATGAAAAACATTGTTTCTAATATTCAATCTAAATTAGAAAAACAAAGCAAATTAAGATAAAAAAATATTTAAAAAACACAAAACTTACTTATAGCTATGAAAAAAGAGATTAAATTTTATTTTAGCATATTTTTCTTTTTATTAGGTATTTTACTAATCAACAATCCACAAATCACAGGTTCAGTCATTGGTGTTTCCAGTATAAGTTCTACTTTTCTTGGTTTATTTTTTATTTTTATTTCTGGAATTTTATTTATTGCTAAAGAAGGTTTAGAAGAAAAAATAGATTCTTCCATAATCAAGAATAAACTTGCTCTGATAGATAATGGAAAACTGCATCTAAGCAGTCTACCCTATTATGAAAGTATAGATGATGCATTAAAAGATAAAGCCCCTGGAGATATCTTTGTTTCAGATACTACTTGTCCTGGTAATCCCCCCAGCTCTAGCCTCTTTATTTATGTTCATTCTAAAGGTGAAGCTATGAGGGTAGCTAGCGATATTCTTGGCGGTGGAAGAACACTATATGGTGCCCCTATCAAAGAAGAAAAGAAAAACACCGCCACAACAAGGATGTTTAACAAAGAAAGGCGTAGCACAGAACTTAAGGAGTTAACTGAAGTAGTTCGCAGAAACCCAACCATTTTCCAAGGAAGGATTATAAGAGGGGGATTTAAAAGGCACAACACAGAAGCAAGACTAGATGACCCACACCCTGACAAGGGGATAATTTATCGCCACATAAATGTTGAAAAAGATCCAGAGTACAATAAACACGGTATAAAAATAGAAAGGGGATATAATCTACATATCCTAATTGTTCCTAAAGAGAAATAAAAAACTAAAAATCAATATCAACTTTAGCTCTTTTGCAAAATTCTTTAATTACAACTAATCCATAATAAGCAGTTAACAAAACATCTAATGCAGGAACATCTCTTTTTTCGCCTTTTAATCCCTTAACTTTAAGCATTGCATCCCTATTTTCCATAACTACTCTTCTTGTAAATTTATATGTATTTGTTTTTCTATTATAAGCTAAAATTGTAGATATATCATCAACACTAAAACCTTCAAGATTAACTATTGGCTCTGTACTTGATGGCAAGGAATAAGCTGCTCCTTCAATTACTGTGGCATATTCTCTTCTTAAAGCATCATCTGATAAGTGAGTTACCTCCTCTTTTATTCTGGATTCAAGTTGTTCTAAATCGTTTTGCATTTTAGTAGATTAATATTCACAAAATACTCCGTTTATAAACCTTTCTATATTAATTTCTATAGAGTAGTAACAAAAAGAAAGGTTTAAATACCCCGTTTCATTAGGGAGTTTTATGAAGTATCAATATCAAACACAGACCATTGGATTTGCAAGGATTCCTAGAGATAATTGGACAAGGCATATTGGAAAATGTGTTATGTATGCAACTAAGACAGACATAGGTAAAACAGGAAAACCCGCTTATTATACTGGCCTTCTAGAATATATTGACCAGAGTAAGGCAACATTCAGATTCTCCACTTGGATAGAACCTCCAGTAGATAAACGATATGGCCGTGAAACAAGAATATTAAGATTAGATGAAATATTAGAAATGATTGCAAGTGAAACAGATCCAAAAGACCAAAGAGAAGAATTTGAGAGCTCAATAAAAGTAGAATAAAAATGTCAAACTTAATAGATAGATTAGGAACTGTAACAACAAATGTAGTTGATTGGTGTAAAAGCCAATTTATGTATTACCTAGTTTATACTCCAGAACAAAAAGCAATGGTAGGCAAAGTTAGAGAAGCGAGACAAGCTGGTAAACTAGAACAATTTAAACCGATTGAGGAATATTCAGAGCTATATTGGCAAATTAGAAATGAATTAGGAAAGGCAGAAGATCCTCAAGGAAATAAAAATGGCAGAACAAGATGATGAAACACAATCCGCAAAATATTTGAGCAATTGGATTACTTATAAAACTCTTACTGATCAAGCAGGAAAATCCCCAAGAATAAGAATCTTAGGAAGATTAGAAGGATTTATGCTAGCTGGAATGGTAATCAGCAACGATGATTTAAGTAGAATTTTAGGAGAACAGCAATTTTCAGGTCAAGAGGTAACTAGCTTAGCTCAAGCCCAACATGCAGGGCTTAGAAAAGGATTAGACCTCGGTTATAATGACAAAAAAGAGTTTTGGGATGCTCATACTGAAAGATTAAGGAATATCCCAATGCTTGTAGAATATAAATTTAAAAGACAAAAAGATGAATAAAGATAAATTTTTTAAAAAGGTAATGATGGATAGTAGAAATGCTAGACTTAAGTCTCCTGAAGAAGCAAGGGCAGAGGATGATTCAAGACTATTAAGAATGTTAACCCGGGAACTTTTAACTCATTTCTCTCAAGAAGATGCATTAAAATTAATAGAATATTTTCAATCTACCCCCTCAAGTGGAACCCAAGATTCTAGTGGGGTTCCTTATGACCTATATTGTTTACCTCAATCTGCACTAGATTATTTAAGTAAAGAAATAAAAGGAAGAAGAGTGCTTGAAATCGGAGATGCAGGAAGAAGGTTAAATGAGCCATTTTTTATGAAACTTGGCGCAAAAAGCTTTGAGACAACAGATCCAAAATATGGTCAAGTTGATGCATTAACTTATTTAATGAGACAGCCAGAAGGCTCTACGATTGTAACTGGTTTTGGAGTCTTAGAAGAAGGAGTGCTATACAATGGATTTGATGAACCTGAAAGGTTAAAAAAATATCAAAAAGGATTAGGAAAAGCAATTCATAGAGTAACCCCAATTGGAGGAATAACTTTCCATGGATTGGAATGGGATTATGATTTAAAAGATGCGGGCTTTGTTAATGATCCAAATTCTCCAAGAGAACTTAACACAAGAACCTCTGACAGAGGCGGACTAATTGTTTTGAGAAAACAATAAAAATAATATTTTTAATTCATCTTTTTGAAAAATCTTCATTTATCCCCTTTTTCAATTTATTTTTCCTTATCAAACTTTTCTAACAGATCATTCATCTCAAGCAAAAATTGTTTTGCTCTTTTTAAAGAAGTTTCGGCTTTAGATGCTTTTTCAACTTCCTTAGTCTGGTATTGAATCAATCCTCTTTTCTTTCTTTCAAAATCGAAATCTTCAAGCAATCCTTCAGCTTTGTTTTTAGCAATAAGTAAGGCTTCTTCTTTTATTTCTTCATAATCCTCAATAAACTTTTCTTTAAGCTTATTTCTAACATAGAATATCAATGCATCACTAGTGACTTTATGGGGAATTTTATCCCCCACTTTATAACCTAATTTGTATAAAACCGCATTGGCAATATAAAACATAGAATAATAAGAAATTACAATTATCCAAAGATCAGACTTCCTATTATTTGAGAGAAAAGTAGCAGTTTCCATGCTATCTTTTGAGTTATTGACTAAAATATCAAAAATAAGACTATTAAACTGTTCTTTCTTGATTAAGCCATCAGTTAAATAAGATTTAATATTTACTTCCGCTTCTTTAATCCTTTTTTCACTTAGCATTTTGGATTAACCTATAATAATCTTCTATCCCAAATAAGATAACATTCTTTTTAAGCGCTTCGCTTACAACAGTAAATTCTTTGCTTTTCAACATACGAATAAAACTTTCAGAAGTTATAGATGTCAAATGCACATCAAATGGTAAAATGGCAAGTTTTTCTTCTACCTTCTTTGCATCATCTTCATGAGAAACCAAAAGCAGATCAATATCAGAATGTTTTGTTGCAGTTCCTTTTACATGGCTCCCAAAAAATAAAACTATAAACTGCTGATTAATCTCTTTAAGATAAAGGTATATTGACCTGAATTCTTTTTTCTTTAAAAAATCAGATCTCCTCGCGCTCTCAATAATAAATACATCTTCATTAAACCCGTTTTTAAAACTACACCTTTTTTGATTCTTAAAGTCTTCTATAATCATTATGTTATCTTTTTCAAGTTTCTTTACATTTAAATACAACAGTTTATAATCAATTTTCAGGTACTTTGATAGCTCATACATACTAAAAGTCTTTTCTTTATTTTCTATTAAAAACCTAAGAATCCTTTGCTTGACATTCAGTTTATTATATGTTAAATTTGACATAACATTATGGTATTATAAACATATATAAACCTTTCTATTTCGTTAACTAAATTCAGAATAAGTTACAATATTAACTAAAGAGATAATTGTTCTTTATTTTACCTTCGCCCAGATCATATCATCCAAATATTTTCCATCTTTAAATTTATTCTTCCTTAATATCCCTTCTAATTTATAACCCGCTTTTTCCATAACTTTCGCAGATGCTTTATTAAATGTCCTGCACATTCCTGAAATTCTGACTAGATTAAGTTTCTTAAAGCCATAATTAGTAATTGATTTTAAAGATTTTGTTGCTAGCCCCTTGCCCCTGAAATTTGGATGAATCCCAAAACCAACTAGGGCAGAATGTTTATATTTTGGGTTATTGTTTAGTTCCAGATGAACAAATCCTGCAAATTTTTTATTAACCTCAATTACCCAAGTTAAACCTTTTTTTATACTTCCATTAATCTCTTCTTCAGCTTCTTTCAAATTTTTAGGAACAGACATAAAGTTTCTTTTGGCTTCTTTATCTTGATGGCATTCTAAATATCCTTGCGCATCTCCCAAGGTTATCGGCCTTAGAATAAACTCCTTTGTTTTTATTATTGTCATTTTAATCCCAGCTTCTTAATTATAAAGTCTACGACTTGTTTCTTATTTAACCTATTACAATCAACTATGATGGGAGTAATATCTTCCTTATATTCTTCAACATGATATTCATGAAAATCCCCTAGTTTCTTTTTTTTCATATAAGGATGCCATTTTTCCTTAGCTCTTTGAATATTTCTTTTATAAGCAGTTTCTAAAGAAACCTCAAAATAAAAGGTTATTATTTTATATTTATATTTTTTAATTATTGGATTTATGTATTTTCTAATTGTTTTCTCAGACATTTCCTCTATGATTATATCTTTCTTCAAAGGCATAACTTGTTTAAGAGTAAAAAACAAAAGTTTCTTTCCAAGAGTTTTTCTTGTTTCATCATCAAGATTAGCAAACTGTCCTTTCATATGCGCTACATCAATAAAAAGCCAATCTTTCATTATTTTCATTTTTCTTAAAGTATACCAAGCAGTACTCTTTCCAGCTGTGGGCTTCCCTTTAAGTAAAACTAATCGCGGATATTTCACCTTATATACCCTCCTCTTTGCAAGGCCCATAGCTTTCTATACTCTCCTTTTTTCTTTATTAGCTCTTTATGTTTTCCCATTTGAACTATTTTTCCTTTTTTCATAACAATTATCCTGTCAGCTTTCATTATAGTGGATAATCTATGCGCGATTATTATTGCTGTTCTTTCTTTCATTAATTTTTGCAGGTCTTTTTGTATTTCATGCTCTGTTTCAGAATCCAATGAAGATGTAGCCTCGTCTAAAACAAGAATTTTTTTATCAGCTAATATTGCTCTCGCAATTGAAACTCTTTGTTTCTCTCCGCCACTTAACTTAACTCCTCTTTCACCAACAATAGTCTCTTCTTTATTCGGAAAAGCCTTAATTATTTTATCAAGTTGGGCAAATCTTAATGCTCCCACCACTTCTTTCCTTGACGCATTTGGCTTAGAAAATGAAATATTATTGTAAACTGTATCGTCAAATAAAAATCCTTCTTGAGGCACAACACTCATCTCTTCTCTTAATGATTCCTGCTTAAATCCTCGTATGTCCTGATTATCTATCAATATCTCACCGGAATCAACATCGTAAAACCTGTAAAGTAATTTTATTAAAGTGGTCTTGCCGCAACCAGAATGCCCAACCAAAGCAATTTTCTCATTTCTCTTTATTTTCAAATTTAAATTCTTAAATATTCCTCTTTTTCCGTAATTAAAAGATATATCCTTAAATTCAATACCTCCGTTTTTAATCTTCATCTGCTTAGCCTTGGGCAAGTCTTTTACCTCTCTTTCTATTTTGGAATATTGGAATAGTGATTCAAAATCAGCCATAACCCTGTAAAGTTCCCTTATTCCGTGAACAAACCAAAACAAAGACCCAATCAAGCTGAGATAAACAGTAGAAATAAAAACTAAAGTTCCAACTGTCAATCCCCCATCCAAGAATTTAACAACAGGAAAGTACAACAAGAAGAAAGTTCCAACTCCCAAAATAAGGCTCTGTCCAGACTCCAGCCACCTAAAGTAATCCCAATGAAAAATAGAAGTTCTCCTGGTAAAGTTAGTAAGCCCTTCAAATCTCTTCTTTATGAATTTCTCCTTCCCAAAGTACTTTATAGAATCTATATTGGTAAAGATATCGCCAACATTTGCTTTCTCAATATCCTCAGCTTCATTAGCCCTCAAATTTGCTTTTTGCTGAAGCTGCTGGGCTATAAAGCTATAACCGACAAAGACAACCATGGTTACAATAATGATGATTGTTGAAGTAATGTCAAAGAAAGCCAAGGAGATACTAACCACAATTGTCTGAAATATTGTTGTGGCAAAATTGAATACCAAGGTGTCAGTCATCCTTTCAATTGCTCTTCCTCCTCTTGAAAGTCTTGAAATCAAGCTACCGGTTTTATGGGAAACATGAAAGGAATGTGATAAATATATCAAATGGTTAAAGAATTTCCTTTTCAAATCCAATATTAAGTTTGCATCTAACCTGTTTAGTAAATGTATATTCAACCATTTGCTTAAAACCCTTACAAAAATATTGCCAAAAAATACACCAACTATAATCAGGATTATCTGAATAAATCTTTCTTTAGTTAAAGAACCATTTACAAATTCAGCCCCTTTATCAATAATAACCTTGAACAAAAACTTGTCTAAAACACCGCTGGCTTCCATCAGCAAAACAAAAGCCAAAACACCAAAGAATAAAGCCTTGTATCTATTTAAAATCTCAAAATATATTTTTAAATCATACTTAAAATCTATTTTTTCCTCTTTTTTCATCTCAGCCCCTCTTTCAATTTAAACTAAAATAAACATAATTTATAAATTCTGTGCCTTTTTTATAGTACTAATGATACTCACAAAACAACAATTTCTGAAAAATAAAGGGGGGTATATTAAAAAAATTAAGCAAGGCTCAATTTTTATTTACCCAACAGATACAATTTACGGCATAGGCTGTATTTCAACAAATAAAAGTTCAATAGAAAGAATAAAACAGTTAAAACAAAGAGCAAACAAGCCCTTCTCAATCATAGTTCCTTCTAAAAACTGGATTTTAAAAAACTGTAAATCTAATAAAAACTTAAAGATGTATCTTAAAAAAATTCCAGGAAAATACACCCTAATT
>CAYIXS010000009.1:0-17941 GCA_964367445.1 Candidatus Woesearchaeota archaeon
GGCTAAGCAATGTTAAAACTTATCAGTTAGATGTTTTTAGTGATAATTTTTTTGACATTATTAATGAGAAATTTGATGTTGTATTAAGTGATATGGCTCCCAACACTACAGGAAATATTGAGATAGATCAATTTAAAAGTTGTGAATTAAGTGAAAGAGCTTTTGAGATTGCTAAGAAATTGTTAAAGGAAAATGGCAATTTCTTGGTGAAAATATTTCAAAGCAATGAAAGCAATGATTTATTAAAAAAAATGAGAAAAAGCTTCAAGTTTGTAAAATCTACTAAACCTGTTTCTTCTAAAAAAGGGAGCAAGGAGATTTATTTTATTGGACTTGGGTTAGCTAAAGTATATTCCTAGTTCCATTATATCCTTCTATATCATATTCTTTGGTCACATCAACTAAATTTAGTTTCCCACCTACTTCTGCTATTGGGATATGATCTATTCTGTCTCCTTTTAAGCAAACCATTCTCCCAAAGATACCTTTTTCAATTAAATTACTAGCTGCTAAACCAAATTTTCTTCCCATCAATCTGTCATAAGCATTTGGATTTCCCCCTCTTTGTAAATGACCTAGAGGTTGTGCCCTTGTTTCATAGCCAAATTCTTTTTGAATTCTTTCCCCTAATCTTATACCCATGCCGCCTAATCTTTTATGCCCGAATTCATCAATTGGAACATCTTCAATAGGTTGGCTACTCTTATCTTCAGCTCCCTCCGCAATGAGTACGATTGCATATCTACTTTCACCACCCTTATAACCTTTTAATAAATTTCCAATTCTGTCTAATTCATATTTATACTCTGGAATCAAAATAATATATGCTCCACTTGCCATTCCACCTTGCAATGCCAAATGCCCTGCATTTCTTCCCATAGTTTCAACAACAAAAACCATGTTGTGTGAGCCCGCTGTGTTTTTTAGATTATCAACACAATATGCAATAACATCTAAAGCCGTGCTGAAGCCTAAAGTATAATCAGTTCCAATTAAATCCTTATCTATTGTCTTTGGTATTCCTATGGTTTTTACACTATCTTCAAATAATTTTCTTGATACATCTTGTGTGTCTTCTCCACCTAGAGTAACTAAACAATCTAAACCTAACTTATTTACAGTATCCAGACATCTTTTTATTCTTGTACCTTTATCTTCTTTTTCTGCATAAGGATTTGTTCTTGATGTGCATAGATTAGTTCCGCCACTTCTGTCCCACGGTCTGACATTCTTTGATGTTAAACGAACAAAATGACAAGAAGTATCATCTCTAAACTCTTCAAAATATTTTGCTATATTAGTTGGGTCGCCTACCAAAAGCCCTTTGTAGCCTTCTTTTATACCTATTACTTCTCTTTCTTCTTTACCATTTTCTAAAAAACCCTTAACTACCCATTTTATTGCAGGGTTTAAACCGGGTGCATCTCCTCCACCTGTTAAAATTCCAATTTTTCTAGGTTTAGTCATGAAGGAATAAAACCTCTTTTTTTAAATATAAATAGTTATTGTGACTACTATAGGTAATAAAATTAGTGAACAAGAAGAAAACTAGCCAGGTTTAGGAGTTAATTCTCCTGGTGGAGCATGACCAAACTGGATTAATAAGTCAATATTTTTTATTTCAGGGTAATCACATGAACCCCAGCAAGAACATAACCATATGAAGATATTTGCTTTAGTTTTTTCTTTTAAAGTATTAACTATCTCTGTTGCTTTTGGCTTTAATCCGTCTGGCAATTGAACTAATACATTAGTAGCTTTAGTTTTGTTTATTTCTTCTATTGCCTTGTCTAATTCTAGATCATATTCCATAAGACACCATATTTTGTTATTAGGTTCTTTAACAATAAAATTTATAAACTTTAGGTTTTAATTAATTTTCAATGAGTAGTTTAGATTTAAAATTAGATCCTTGGGAAGAGGCAAGAAGTAAGTTACATGGTCGCGATTTTGCTACATATGTATATCAACAGTATATTGGGGCTATAGATGAATTTAATCAACTTGGTCGTCCTATGCCAATAAGTTGGCATGTACTTGATCGACGTGGTCTTCGCATTTCAAAATTTCGGTGGCTTCTGGCTGATATTGTGAACACCTGCCTTTGTTGTGGATCTCATAATATAACTGGTGGTTATATTGAGATATCGCCACAGAAGATAAAATGGGATGATGTACGTGATGGAATTGATTATGTAGTTAATGGAACAGGGGTTAACTACGAGCGATGTCGTGATTGCAAAAGAGTCTTATATTGTGATGAAATTAAGGATTGATAAAAAAGCTTTTAAATATAAACTCCTTTTATAAATATTGTCCTGTTTTATAGTCTATGGCGAAACTATGGACTTAAGAGAGGTGAGTAGGGCTTAACCTTTCTTAGAGCCATTTAGGAAAGCGCTTGTGGAAAACGTTAACAAAATAATTATGAATAAAAAAACTTTTTTATTGTTAATTTTATTATTAATTACCGGGTGTAGTGTTAATGAAAATATGGAGGAAAATATGGGTACTGTTATGTTAAAAACAACTGATAATGTAAATTTAGTTGCTGATTATTATAAGGGAAACGATAAAGGAATAATTTTATTACATATGCTTGGAAGAAACAAGGAATCCTGGTTAAATTTTCCTAAAGAATTAAATCAAAAAGGATATAGTGTTATTGTACTGGATCTAAGAGGGCATGGTAAAAGTGATTTAAACTATAAAGATTTTACTGAGAGAGATTTTAATAATATGATTTATGATGCTAAGGCTGGAAAAGAATATTTAGGATTAAACAAAATTGTAGTTATAGGGGCAAGTATTGGAGCAAATACTGCTTTGAAAGTAGCTGATGAATTTTCAACTAGTATCTTGTTAAGTCCTGGTCTAAATTTTAGAGGTATAGATATAACTAATATTAAAAGTAATAAACCAATTTTGATAGTTGCAAGTGAAGATGATCCTTATTCTTTAAGCTCTAGCAAAGAAATTAAAAATAATCTAAAAAATAGTGAATTGAAAATTTATAAAAATAAAGGGCATGGAACCAATATGCTAGATGAAGAAACTAAAGAATTACTTTTTAAATGGTTAGATGAAAACCTTTAATGAAAAAATTTATGAAAAATTGAAGTTAGTTCCCTTTGGTAAGGTTATTACCTATAAGAATTTAGGTAATGCTGTTGATTCTAAGGCCTATAGGGCGGTAGGGAACGCGATGAAATTAAATAAAAATCCTAATGAAATCCCATGTTTTAAGGTTATTAGATCTGGTGGTGAAATTGGTGAATATTCTTTGGGTGTAAAAGATAAAATAAAGAGATTAAGAAAAGAAAACATAGAAATAAAAAATAACAAAATAGATTTAAAAAAATATGGTTACAGTTTTGTTAAAACATAAATAATTATCAATATTAATAGAATCAAAGCGGCATACCTTATAAATTTCTTGAAGAATTTATTTGAAATTTTATGGGTTTGCATATTAATTTAAATTTTGTATTGTTGGATAGAGATAATTTGTGAAACAAATGGCCACAATGCTTGTCCCATATTTCTTCTTTGGTACAAAGCTTTTCATTGTTAATTTTATCTCTCTTAATTCAAAGTTGTCAGAGTAGCCATTAGAGTAAAGTTCGTTTAAACTTGCTCTTAAACTTTCCCTCGCCTCTGCTTCTGTTTCTTCTCCATGATATTCGCAAACTAAACCACCGTATTTTTCATTTGTTTTTTTATCATATAACCACCCAAATATAATTCCTGCTGTAGCTCTTTTTCCCTTTCCTGAAGTGGCTGTTGCCATTATGCTTTCCATTACAGAACCATGTATCAATTTATTTGCTTTTTCTATTTCATGCGCTATTCCTGGTAATATTGAAGAATATGTAATAATATTACACATCTCTATTCCTGCTTCTCTTAGAGCTAAGTGATAAGATCCTGCATGAACAGTAATATCACTCTCTCCTGTTCCGGTTGTTATAAAATAATCCTTTGGTATTCTGTTACCCACTAGAACACCGGTTGGTTTTGTTACTAAAACTTGTCTTTGTCTTGATAAAATCTTATTCATTTTATACCTCACAAAAGATTTTTGATGAAAATAATATAGAAAGAGCTGGAAATTTTAATCCCGCTAATCCATCTAAAAGGTTATGATACAAAATGTCCAAAGAAAACATAGAAGTTTCTTTTTTTAGAACGAGTAAATTTTTATTTTGGTTCATTTCTTTTCAGAACTTTTTAATTTTAATATCAATTTTAATTGCGTTTCTATTTATAAACATTTCGTTTTTTATTTTTAAGAAAATTTTTTTATTCTCTGTTTTTTATTTTGTAGAATTCTGAATTTACTTTGTGAGCAAAATCTGGACCCTTATTTTTTCCGATAACAAATCCTGAATATGCTTGGAAAAAATCTGCTCCTGCTGCTGATGTTGTTATTCTAGCCACCTTTGAATTTCTGGCCATCGTGATTTTTTTGATCTAAGTCTGTCAATAATATCGTCTCTAATATCAGGATATCCGACGCTTAATATTTTTTGTCCTTTCTCTCTGGTTTTAACACTCCCTAATAATGCAACTAAAGTTTCAAGTCCATCATCGCTTCTCAACATGTCCTTTGCCCAAGCATCTTTGTCTTCCATTCTACTACAAAGAGAGCTATAAACTTCGGGGCTTACAATTCCAATTTCTTGTAAATATTGCCATGCTGCTTCATCTAAAGGAATTATGGCGTGAGATTGTAATCCAAGTTTTTTCATCTCCCCTACTCCACTTTCAAGTCTGTCTACATAAAAGAATATATGTTCTATTCTTCCTCCCGCGTTTCTAATTGTAGGTATCCACATATCCCTAGGAGAACTTCCTTCATTGTTTAAATCTGCAACATGAATAACTTCTTTTCCTTTTATGGTTGCACCTATTGTTTTACACGGTCCAGTTTCATCTTTTTTGTAAATCATAGTGTGAGGTAGTTGTAATATTTGGGCTACTGGTCCAGAAAAACACCAATCTCTCGATTCTCCTCCAGAAACTATCCCATGAAATCCATCGCCAACATCTGTCCTAATCCTAGTAACCATATCATTACAAGCGAGGGTATATGCTGTTCCATCACACATGATTGCAGCACTTTGAACATAATAAGGTCCTATTTCATGAGATGTATATGGAAAAAAAGTTCTTGTAAACTGAAACCCACCCGGGCTTTTTGCAAGAGCAGCAAGATTTCTCTTTTGTATCTCTTCATTAAATTCACTCATTTTTTATACCCGCGTCCTAATAAAAAATTAATAAACTTTCCTTTATAATCTTCCATAATTATTTAATTTTTGTTTTAATTTATAAAGATATAGTCAATATCAAATAGTTATCTCAAAATATCAAATAATTCATCTAAATTTATTTCCATCGCGACTACAGGCATCTCTAATCTAAAATTCCTTAGAACTTCAGGATTAATCTCGCCGATGTAACCTATTTTCTTATTATTGATTAAAATTCTTCCAACTCTCCCTTCTATGAAAGAATTATGCTCTGTTTCATGGATTTCATATTTTAATCCTAGTAAGGAAATAAAAGAATCCAAAATTTGCTTCATTTCTGTGAAGTTTGCTTTTTCATGAGAAGAAACAAGAGCAATTCTATTAATATCTTTAGGGCCACTTTCTTTTATTGTGATTAAACCTTCTTCGAATATTTTATGTGGATATTCAACGTGTTTGTTTTTTGATAAAAACTCCATTAAACATGGTAAAATCCATGAACGAACAGAAGAGTAAGTTTCTGATAAATAATTTTTTATTTCAATAGTTCCAAAATCCCCTATATTCATTTTTTTGATTAAATTTTCCTTATTATTTAGAATAGGACTTAAAACTTCCTGATAACCAAAACCAACAAATATTTCCCTAACTTTATCGATGAAATTAATTTTTTCAGAAGTTTCACCAAGTGTCAAGGTTTTCAATGGCATGGGCTCTATTTTATTATAATCATACATAATTCCTATGTCTTCTATGATATCTACCTCGTGCATTATGTCTCCCCTATAAAATGGAATTGAAACTTTATTATTAGAATAACTATATCTTGCTTTCTCTAATAATTTCTTAATTTCATTCTCTTTTAAGCTTAATCCTAAAACTTTTTCAACGTTGTTTTTGCTTAATTTTATTGATTTAACACTTAAATCCGGGGTTATGATCTTTTTATTTTTATATTTAATATTGCAGGAAGATATTTTAAAACCACGTTCAAATAAAGCTTGGGCAAAAATGTTTAAAGCTAAATTTAAAGATTCTTGATCTAATCCTGTGGCTTCTATAAATAACTCATCATCACTAAGATCTACTTTTCCTGTAAAATTTGAATTTATAATGGGCGGGAAAGATAAAACTTCATTATTTGAATCTATTAATATGGGGTATTTTGAAAAATCTTTTAATAAATGTGCGTATTCTTTTCCTTTTGGATGCTCTTCCAATATTTCCTGCTGAGTCATTTGTTTTTTAAACTCTAATGGCGTGAATTTAATAGATTCTGGATCTGTTGCTTTATAATGAACTGGAAATCCTATTTTTTTCAATGAGTAAATACCAATTGCTATTTTTTCTCTGCGTTTGCCATATGTTTCGCATACTTTTTCTTGTAATTGAATTAACTGTTTTAATAGTAAATCCTCTATATTTTTTCCTTTAACTGAAAAAGCACCGATATAAGGACGGATTTTTTCAACAGAATTATCCACTATTATTTCATTATTTGTTTTATTAACATTAATCTTAGGAATGCCTTTTTCTTTTCCTATTATCCCTTTGATTAATCTAACAAATCCTTCTGATGACCATAAATAAGGCAAGTTAGTATCATCGAAATTAATTGTTATTTCATCATTTTCTACTGATTTTATTTCACCTTTGCCATATTCTGCATATTTTTCAATATCTTCAATTGATAATTTCTTTCCTACTAATTCATTAATATCCTTATGTGAAAATATTACTGTTGGCATTTTACAATTCTGATTTAATTAAATCTTTTATTTTTATTAAAACTTCCTCCGATACTTCGAAATTATTATTTTGAGGAGCATAATTTTTGCTCCAACGTTCATCTATAAACGTAATCCCAAATATTTCTCTTTTATCTTCATATCTCGGAATAATATGAGTATGTAAATGACGAGTAACATTAGCTAATGTAGCATAATTATATATGTCTGGCTCGAATAACTTTTTTAATGCTTTTTTAATTTCCCTACCTATCTTGAAGTATTCCTCTTGTTCTTCTCTTGTCATATCAAAGAAATCGAAAGCGTCTTTTCTTTTAGCCCATATGTAAACTCTTCCTAAATAACCCTGATTCTCATGGAGGTAAACCTTCCAATGTCCATACTCTTTAATTAATACTTCTTCATAGTCCATTTTATACCGCCTTTACCTTTCTTAAAAAATCTAAGTCGTATGAAAATAATTGTCTAATATCTTTTATTTCCATGTTTAACATTCCGATTCTATCTATCCCAATACCCCAAGCCAAAACAGGAACTTTAACTCCCAACGGGTATGTCATTTCTGGTCTAAAAATTCCTGAACCTGCGAGTTCTATCCAACCTAGGTCTGGATGTTTTGCAAATAATTCCGCTGAAGGCTCTGTAAAAGGGAAATATGCTGGTTTTATTTTTATTTGAGAGGTATTTGCAAATTCTTCTGCGAACATTTTTAATAATCCTTTTAAATGCCTAAAATTCAAACTTTCTTCTAAAACAATTCCTTCTGTCTGGTAAAAATCAACGTTATGTGTTGCATCTATGACATCTGGCCTGAAACAACGAGCTATCGCAAAATATTTTCCTGGAATTTGCAAATCTTTAGATGTTAAAGTTCTGGCTGAAACTGCGGTTGTTTGGGTTCTTAATAAATGTCTTGAACTTTTTTTAGCATCAAACTTATATCTCCAACCCAAACTTCCTGTGTTAAATCCATTTTCATGGGCTTTTTTCACTTTTTCCAATAAATCTTTCGGTATATAACCATGTTCTGGGTCTTTAATATAATAGGCATCATGTATATCACGAGCTGAGTGGAATTGAGGCATGAATAGAGCATCCATATCCCAGAAATCTGTTTCTACTATAGGGCCAAACATTTCTTTAAAACCCAAAGATAAGAATTTTTTTCTTACATAATCTAAAAAAGACCTGTAATGGTGTTTTTTTCCAGGATATGTTTTTGGAACTGCTGATTTTATATCATAATTTCTGAATTTTATTTTTTTCCATAATTCTGATTTTATTATTGTTGGAGTTAATGCTTCTATGAATTCTTGGTTTATTTTTTGTTTTATTAATTTTTCACCTAAATCAGTTAGAATAATATTCCTTTGTTTTTTAAGAACTTCTTTTATAACTTCTTTTCTTTTTGACAATTCTTGAAATGCATATTTTTGCTCATCTGTTAAATTTTCTGTGTTTAAAGGCAATGATTTTAAGAATAATTCCTCTAAAGATTCTTTTTCTTTAGCTCTTTTTCCCTGTTCTGTTAATGAAATTTTTTTATCTAAAATTATGAATCCTTTTTTCTTTAACAAGCCAATGGAAACTTTTAATTCATCATCATTTAAGTTTGCTTTTTCTTTTATTTCTTGTATGGGTAATGGGTTATTTAAAATATTTAAAAATCTTCTTTCTGGCAGTCCTTGTTTCAAGTAAATATTACCATTTTTATCTAATTCTATAAATTCCTGGGTTAAAGTTGATGTTTTTATAATCTCTTTATTTTCCAGCCATTGTATTGCTCTTAAAACTTCTATTTCTTTTAGATTTGTTAGAGATTGTATTTGGGAAATATCTCTTGTTTTTGATAAAACAGGAAGAACTTTTCTTTCTAATGGGTGCAAGCTTGAAATTACTTTTTGGATATTCTCCATAAAATTAAGAAAGAATTAGAATTTTAAAAAGTTATCTATTTACAGGGGCAGATGGCTCGGTTTGTCGCCTGTTGAATAATCCATTGCTCCATTAACTATTCTTTCAATTCTAGCTTCTTTTTTTGCAAAAAACAATAATAAGAGCATGGTTGCTAATGAGCTACCTAAAAGAAGGAAATCATTTATTGGATCAACTTTATTTGTAATATCTTTAGGTATTAGATGATGATATTTGTCATAAAGAACCGAGGCATAAATAGGTATTCCGCTTAAAATTACTTTAAATAAATTTAAACCCCTATCTTTAGTATTGTAATATTCATCTGTTAATGATCTTGCTAAGTTTTCGCTGTATCCATGAGATTCTAATGCATGAAAAAGTTCTTCTTTTGATATCATGAAGAATTAGATAAATTGAGTGGTTTTA
Source organism: Candidatus Woesearchaeota archaeon (assembly GCA_964367445.1). Taxonomy (GTDB): domain Archaea; phylum Nanobdellota; class Nanobdellia; order SCGC-AAA011-G17; family JACPIM01; genus JACPIM01. The sequence continues at coordinate 9,347 of CAYIXS010000009.1, forward strand.
ATAGTTTGTTATTTTTTATAAAATATCTTATTAGGCAAGAGCTATTATTTTTGGGTTTTCTCTTAATAATTTTAATCCTCTAAGTTCGTGGGTAAGTTGTGTATCATAAGGTATGTCTTGCTTATCTGCTGCTTCTCTATGTGTAAGTGGTCTATCTTCTCCATTAAATCCATAGTGTAGTTCTATTGCTGTTCTATATTTTTCTGGTAATTCTTTGATACATGTCATTAAAAGTGCTCTATTCTCCTGTTGAGGTAATCTAGAAGATGGGTCACATATAATAGCCACGTTATCATCATCAGATAAATTTGTTTTTACTATTCTTCTTTTCTTTTTTTCATCCATAACTCTTTTTAACATTTTTAAATATAATGAACGGGAACAATAATTTCTTATTGTGTTATAACTACGTTTAGGATCAAAAACCTCGTTTACTAGCCTAGAAGCAGCGTTAACTAATACTTCATTACCCAAACTTAATAAATCATCAAGATCATGTCCCTTTTGAGCCAATCTTAGTGCAAGAGGTCTTATCAGATACTCAAATTCTTGAATAATTAGATCCCTACTTTTTCTTAATTCACCTATATCTGTTACCATATTAAAAAAATAGAGAAAGGGTTATTAAACTTTTTTATTTAAAAATGTCCGTAGCCAGGATGCTCTTTAATAAAATCTTGATATAGTTCCATAAACTTTTCTGCTAATGGACGAAACTGCTCTTGGTATTGTTCTCTATGTCTGTCAATTGCCGGTTGGATATGTTCTGGGTCTTGAACCTTAATCACATTAAATCCCATAGTTCTGGAACAATCATATAATTGCTGTTCCCATCCATCAGTTTCTGGAACTTTTGATTTGAAATGGTGTACAGTCTCATGGACTAGAATATGTGGGCCAGTTGTGACCTGTACCCTGTTAGGAGATGGTCTTTCTCCATCTTTCACTTCTTTTTCTCTTGCTATTATTCCTACCATATCGCCAGCTCCTGTAACGACACCAAAATAAGCTAATGCGCCCTTGATTTCTTCATCGTTTATTCCATAAACATGAACTTTTGGTCTTAATCCATCTTCAAATTCAACCATATACTCTAACTTTATTTCTTCTGTTTTTTGTGGCATTTTTTATGTTTCCTAATTATTGTTTATTTAAACTTTTTTATTTTCCCATAGAAAGTCAAACATTGTTTCTAATGCATGTGCAAAAAATGGAGTATTTGTCCATATTGCAGTATCATAGTTTTCATGAGTTGTTTTATCGTCTGTTATAACTGATAAAATTTCTTTGGAATCAATAATAACAAATCTTCCCCTTATTGGATTAACTGATCTTAGATCTGCAAACTGTTTTATTTCATTTACTCTTTTCTTAACTTCTTCACTTGAAGGAGTAGCAATTCTAATCTTAACTCCTTTTTCTTTTAGTTTTTTAAATCTTAGTCTTAACCTGTCAAATTGCCTTAGCAAATCCTCTGGAGTTGTCATTATTGTCACTGTTTTTTTAGCGTTTTGCAACATTGAATCCAGGTGGTCGTAAATATTTTCCCTTCCTTTAACAGAACCAGCCAATGATGTTGGATCAATGTGTTCTATTCCTGTTTTGAATAATAATTCTATTTCCCTAAACAAAGGATCTTCTTTAACATTTGTTAAGTGAGTTAATTTTGCTTCAGTACTATTTTTTACTCTTTCTTTTACTCTTTTTATTACTTCTTCTGGCTGGACTGCAATATACTTGATAGGCTTGCCTAATTTCATTATTACAAAGCCTTTTTTCTCTAAAGTTTCAAGAACATCATAACTTCTTGATCTTGGAACATTGGAGATATCTGATAATTCTCCTGCTGTTGCAATGCCTCTTGATAACAAGGCTGTCCAAATTTTAACTTCATAAATATTTAAATCAAATGCTGATCTTAATTTTTTAAGGAAATTTTCTTGGATTATCATTGATAACCCCTCCTACATTTTGTTACTATTATATAATGGTTAGTAGCATATTTAAAGGGTATATAAAGCTTTTGGTTGTTTCATTATTCTATGGTAGTAAAAAGATTTATAAATGAAAACCTAGTTTTTTACTTTAAGAATATGCAAAATAGTAAAAATGTGGTTATTGCTGTAGGTCCAAAAGAGGACTTGGAAGTTAGATTAACAGCTTCTGTTTATGATAGGGAAGGAAAACTTGTTTTACAATATAGAGCAGACAGAGGACATATTGGTAAACTTGGAGATTTAAGAGGAGAAAGTTTACAAGAGTTGGCTACTTCAGATTCAAATGGACAAGATATTTATTCTTTATCTTTAGGTAGGAATCCTGTTAGAGATACTTTGCTAGTTAGAATAGGAGATTATGTTGTTAATGGAATAGTTAACAGATCAGGCAATACCGATAATAATAGAAGTAAGCCAAAAAGAAAAAAAGATTTTTATGAACCTGATTTTAAAAAACCTGGATTTGAAGCCGAAGATATTCATATTGGAGATACTGTTACCGATAACTCTGGTTATGGTTTGGATGATGGTTCTTTAGGCAGAAAACTAACTCCAGAAGAAGAAATAAAACTTTTCAGAAGATTTAATTGGTTGAGATATAAATTGATGGATGCTCAAGATAAATTAAGAAGAGATCAAGATAAAATTAAATATTTAAGTGGACTTAGTAGTTTAATAGATTATTTAGAACCTAAAATATCAGATCTTAGAGATAAAATAACCAGACATAATATGGCTTTAGTTCTAAGTATGGCTAGAAGAACTAAAATTAATGCTCCTTGGGAGGAGTTAGTAAGTGAAGGCAATCTTGCCCTTTCAAGGTCTGTTGATAGGTTTGAGTATACTCGTGGTTTTAAATTTTCAACTTATGCATGTGGGTCAATACAGAAAGCGTTTATCAAAGCAATTGTTGTTGAAAATAGATACAGAAGCCACAATCCTACATCGTTTGATTCGACGGTGGAAAGATCAGATCATTTAGAAACCAGTAGAAATGAAACAGAAGGATATTATCTTGAACAACTTAGACGAGTATTAAATGGCGGAGAAGCTAGACTAAATGAAGCGGAATCAAGAGTTATACGTCTTCGCTTTAGATTAGATGATGAAAACAGGGATGAGAATAAAAAAGGAAGGACTTTAGAGGAAGTAGGTGGTATCCTAGGTGTATCGAAAGAAAGAGTAAGACAAGTTCAAAATATGGCTTTCGAGAAATTAAAAGCAGCAATAGAACAAAGAGTTGCTAGTTATTAAATTCTATAAATTTTAAAGAAGAAATTTGCTTTTTGGCTTTTTCCAGTTTTTTTGAGAAATTATTTAAAAAAATAGTTAATTTTTCACAGCCAATATCTTTTAATTCTTTAGTTGTTAATTTTCCTGACTTGTAATCGTTGTAAATTTTTTGTAATTTTTTGTCCTCTTCTTCTAAATGGAGGTTTAACATTTCAAAGACCATGTCTTTTTCTGGAATTCCACCTAATTTTTTATGTTCTTCTAATGTTTTTCTTCCACCTGATATTGCGCTTCTAAGTTTTTTACAAGCTGATTCTGCATTTTCCGGAAGTTCAATAAGAGAATTCGGGCTTGATTTTGACATTTTAGTTGAACCGTCTAATGATGGAGTGAATTTATTGTATATTGAGGCTAATGGCATAAAATTGTAACTGCTTTTAGTTCTGTTTATAACGTCCCTGGCCATCCTTAAATGTGGGGCCTGATCTAAACCAACAGGTATTACTCCTGGAATTTTCTCTTCTAATTGAGGAAATAACATATCTGCTGCCTGCGTTAAACCTGATAATATTCTTGATGGATCTGCTATTCCATAAATTGCCTTAAATTCATTTAATGTTATTTTTTTAGAAAAATCATAAATTAGATGCATTACTTTTTTATTTTCTGATTGGAAGTAAAAGATTGTTTTTTTAGGATTTAATCCAAGAGCTATATAAGCTGGGATATGAAAATCTAAGGCTCTTTTTTTTGCTTCTTCTAATGAAACATTTCTTGTTGCTGAAGCTTCCAAGTCTGCCACTAAAATATATGTTTTTGCATTATGTTCCTGGAAATAAATTAGGTTTTCAACAACCATCTTATTACCAAAATGTATTTTATTTCCTGTTGGCATTATACCAGTCAAGGCATAATATTTTTTTCTATTTTTAATACAATTAGAGATAACTTCTAAGTCTTGATGGGCAAAAACAGCATTTCTTCTCATTAGTCTATTTGGGTTTGGCAATAATAAAGGAGAAAATTGTTTTAAGCCAAAGTTTTTTATTAATCTTTCATAGTCTTGAATTAATTCTGAACCCCATGGATTTACTTTCATAAGTTAAATTCTCTTTGTAAAGTATTTAAATATTATGATATGTTATAATTATTCAGGGATAGTAATTTTTATAAATCTTAAGATATAATTATTAAATATGTCAACAGAGGCAAGAGTAGAAATTGGTAAACCTGTAAATTTTGATACTTTGGTTGGTGCGTTAAGGAAAGCTGCTGAAGAAGTTGGATGGATTGCAAATGTTGAAGATATTTATAGACGAGTCTATAGATTAGGATCTGTTAGGGAAATTAGGGAATATTGTGGCACGAGTGTGAACTTATTAAGAGGAAAAAAACCAGCTACTAATCTATTTCTTTATTCTAAAGAACCAACTGATAGATTTGCTGTCCGTTTAGGTTCTATGTGGGGCGATGCTTCTGAACGAGAAATTAGCCAATATCTAGATATTGTTTCTAGACATTTGCAAAGTTAGTAAATATAAAAGTTAACCATATATTTATATAACAGTAAATTTTAATTTTTATTATGAAACACAATATTAATGTGACTATATTACTGGTTTCTATGTTTTTTATTGCTCAATTAATTGGATTGTATGTGACTGATTATTATTTAGTGAAAGAATTGCCATTGGGAATTGAAAGACCACAGTTTAATCCTCAGACAAGCTATATTCCTGTTTTTGCTATAATTTTAGTTGCTACTTTAATTGCTGTAATCATTGCAATGCTGAGATTTGTTAGATTATGGAAGTTTTGGTTTTTTTTAAGTGTTATTTTTGTTTTAAGCATTTCTTTAAGTGCTTTTTTCAATCAGTATTTGGCTGTAGTTATTTCAATAATTGTTGGGTATTTTAAGATAATAAAACCAAATATTTACATACATAATTTAAGTGAATTATTTTTATATGGTGGATTAAGCGCGATGTTTGTTCCTGTTTTTAATGTTTTTAGTGTTTCTATTTTGTTATTGTTGATTATGGGATATGATGCTATAGCTGTTTGGAAAACTAAACATATGGTGAAATTAGCTAAATTTCAAAGTGAGTCTAAGTTTTTTGCCGGATTTTTAATACCCTATAACCATTTTAAGAAAAGCGTTAGCGGAAAAGAAAAAAGTATTTGGAAAAAAATTTTTGTAAATACTAGTGCTCCAAAAAGGTTTGCTCTTTTAGGTGGTGGCGATATAGGATTTACTTTACTATTTGCCGGCGTTATATTTGCTAAGTATGGATTAATAAGTTTAATTATTCCTGTTATGGCTAGTTTGGGTTTATTATTGCTTTTAATATTAGGAAATAAGAACAAATTTTATCCTGCGATGCCTTTTTTAGGAGCAAGTTGCTTTATTGGTTATGGGTTATTACTTCTATTAATTTAAAATTAAAGAAAAAATTATCTCTATCTTTTTTGATCTACTGCGGGTTGTAGCTCTGGGAATAATTTTCCTGCTAATCCTCTTTGCTTAACTAATTCCCATGCTCTATGATCTCCTCTACAAAGATCACTAAGATTCCTATATCCCCTATCAGCACAGTGAATTATCACAGTTTCATCATCAATGTAATCATCTGGGTCTATTCCATAATGTTGCAATAGTTTGTAAAGACCATAAGCGTTAGTTTTCATATGTATTCTCTTTTCTGGGTCCAATTCCATTACAAGATCTAGTACGTCAAATTCTCCTAGTTCAGTTTCAAACTTTCTCTCAACAGCTGAAACAAATTGTCCAGTTCTTTGATTAAGTTTTACAGTTGGGTATTCTACTAATCTTCCAACTACCTCTCCTTCATGTTCATAATTTCTAATTATTTTTGGTGTTTCCATCTGGTTTTTGAAAGTCTAATACTTTATAAATCTTTCGTTTTTTAACTACTTATTAGTTATTAATTATTTTTAATCTAACAAATCAAACAGAACTTAAAACCTTTCTCAAGTCATATAACGAATTAATCTTTAAAGAAGCATTTAGATCATTAAAAGGAAATTCTCCCCTGTCAATTAAAATATCTAAAACTCCAGCATTTCTTGCTGTGACTATATCTTCCTCTCCGTTTCCAACATATATCGCTCCATTGTTATTAACATCAAGTAAATTCAAGCATTCAACTAGTCCTTGTGGGTGTGGTTTGGGCTGTTTTCCATTTGATGTGTGTGCGATAACTATCGCATCAAAATCTTGTTTTCCTAACAGTTCAATTTCCATCGTGGCTATGTTGGGTGGAGCACCGGTAACAATTCCGGTTTTTATTCCTTTAGCTCTTAATTCTCTAATAAAATCAATATCGTCATAAGGTTTGGTAAACTTCTTTCTTGATTCTATGTTATCATATTCTCTAAATATTCTCCAAAATACCTTTGGATTTAATCCAAAAGTTTCTGTTATTATTCTATCTCTATCTGTTCCAAACCAAAATTTATCAATTTGTTCTATTTTTGCTTTAACTCCTAAAGTGGCTAATGTTTGTCCGCATGTTCTGCTTCTATATTCTTGAGTTGTATGAACAAGGGTTCCATCAAGGTCAAATATAACTGCTTTATATACCATTTTTATTCCTATTCTTATTTAACGTTTTATAGTAAAAATAAGATAAAATTAATATTGCTGCTATAGATATCATAAAAATAAAAGTCATAGAATATGTTTCTGTCTTAGTTTGAGGGAATGGATAGCATTTGTGATTATAAGCACAGTAATTATCAGAAGGGCAATCTAAATTAGTATTGCATTCTCTTGAAATATAAATAAAAGCATATGAAATTAAACTTAATATTATTAGAACACTTATTGTTAACCCAAATGTTTTCCAAGCGTCTGCCATAATACTCTTAATTATAGGATATTTTTAAAGGTTATTAAAAACCATGAAAACATATAATTGTTTAGTATTCTGCTGTTTTTATTTTATATGTTCTAAACTTTCTATAAGTCTTTCTTGTGGACTTTTAAAAAAATCTTCAATTCTAATTTGATCGCTTTCAGTTCCTGTTTTTTTTTCTGATGGCATATATTGATCAAAAACCGGTTCTAGGTTGTCTCCTCGATTTATAGAATAATCTTGCACTGGCGTTGGTGTAGTTTGTTCTAGATCTATGGAATAATGTTCTCCTATAGAGAAATCTTGTCTTGTAGGAGGGTATGATTTTAAATAGGGTGCATTTGATACAAACTCCTCTCTTTGTTCTATAGGTTCACGATTATTACCTAACAAATAGAGTGTTGTTGCTCCGGTTCCTACTGATCCTGTTACTAAAAAAGTGTAAAATGCTAATTTTCTAAATAATTTCCTAAATGCCATGCCTTGGTTGAGAAAGGGCTCTTTATAAATCTTTTCTTTTTTAACTACTCTTAAGTTAAAAATATTTTAGAGGTATTATATAGAATTAAAACCCTAGAAAGAAGTATGTAATAGAGTGTGAAACACTTTGTCTTTGATTATAAGCTAGATTCTAACCTCCTTTTAGTTTTAATAAATTGAATTAATATTTATAGTTTTCTATTAAATATATAATCTGGAACATATAGTAAGGTTTATATATGTTTTAGTATTATAATGTTTATATATAAGTATTACCAGAAGAGAATAATATGGAAAAGAAAATATTGAATTTTACAACCGTAATAGAAAAAGGAGAAGATGGTTGGTATATAGCTACTGTACCTGATATCCCGGGATGTTATACTCAAGGGAAGACAATAACAGAGCTTTTGGAAAGGATTAAAGAAGCAATAGAGGTTTGTTTAGAAGCAGATAAAGAAGAAATTGAGCCTATGAGATTTGTAGGAGTACAACAAATTGAAATAGAAAGATGACTAGGCTTGTACCTATTTCTGGTAAGAAATTATGTAAAATATTAGAAAAATTAGGTTTTGAGAAAATCTATGGAAAAGGCAGTCATGTAAGGTTTAGACATCCTGATGGAAGAAGAACTGTTGTTCCTGTTCACTCAAATGAAGAGATAGGCATAAGTCTATTAAGTGAAATATTAAGACAAGTAAAATTAAGCAGAGAAGAATATGAGAAATTGAGGGAGAAGGTTTAGAGTTAATTTTTCTTTTGTTTACATGATCTTATAAAAATAGATTTATCATTAATTTTTAGGTGAAAGAAAATGGAAAAAAGATGTAGAGATTGTGGTGCTTATTATAATACTAAAGATAGAGAGGTAAAACTTATGTTAAATCATAAGGACATTGAGACTATTGAGGATGCTTTATTTACTAGCTCAAAAATAACTAAGCAAGATGAAAGAAGAATACAAAAGTTTTGGGAGCAATTATGTGATGAAGAAGAAAAGTGGGAAA
>CAYIXS010000010.1:0-7375 GCA_964367445.1 Candidatus Woesearchaeota archaeon
CAATAGGAAAAAAAGTCAGGGATGCTCAATTAGAGAAGATTCCTTTGACAATAACGATTGGTGATAAAGAACAGGAAAATAAAACTTTAGCTATAAGAACTTTAGACGGAAAAGTCAAATTTGGAGTAAAGATAGATGAGTTTATTAAAGAAATATCTGAAAAAATGAAAGAAAAGAAGTAAAAAAGATGAAAATTGAAACGAGAAGGTTAATCTTAAGAAGAATAGAAAAGAAAGATATTCCAGATCTAATACAAAATATAAATAACTTAAATGTATCTAGATATTTACTTGTTGTTCCATATCCTTATACTTTAAAAGACGCAAGATGGTGGGTAGAACATTGTAAGGAAACAGAAAAAGAGAAAACGAGAAATGATTATAGTTTTAATATTGAATTAAAATCAGAAAAAAAAATTATTGGTAGCATTGGATTGACTCATGTTGATAGTTTTCAAGGGACGGCTGAGGTCGGATACTGGCTAGGAGAAAAATATTGGAGACAAGGGATGATGTCTGAAGCATTAACTGTTATTTTAAATCTAGCATTTGAAAAATTGAAATTACGAAGAATAAACCTTTTTGCTTATAAAGAGAATAAAGCTTCAAATGCTCTGGCTAGAAAATTTGATTTTATATATGAAGGAATGAAAAGAATGGCTGTAAGAGCAAAATCAACTGGAAAAATACACGATGAAAATATTTATGGATTATTAAAAGAAGAATGGAAAAGGAAATAAAAGAAAGGACGTAGTATGCGAGGAAAACAATATTCACAAGCACAAGAAACATTAAGTACGCAGATATGTTTTTTAACAAACTATCCTTCTAGTGGCTTAATAATACAGATATGTCCTAATTATGAATTTCCCACATTGGGATTTATTTTTAAAGGAAGATTATTTGTGCCAGAATTTAAAATAGGGACTAGCAGGGAATGGCTAGAACTAAGAAGAGAATATAGAAATGCCTGTGAGGTTGCAGGAGTTCCGATTATAGGCAAAGGCGTGGCAGAAGGTTTTTTCATGCACCCTTACATGTTTCATGATAAAGTTATAGGTTTAGTACAAGCAATATTAACAGAAGCTTATGAATCTTAAACAAAATTTAGAAAAAATACAAAATTCTGAAGTTTTTAAAAAATGGAACAAAAATAATGCTTTCTTGGTTAGTTGTTTTTTCTTAGATAATATGTGGCAATTTGATTTTTATTCCAAAAAAACAAAAAAAATATCTTCTTTTAGCTTAGAAGGCAATAGTGTAAAGATTATAGAAGAGGAATCCGCTGTCTTTCAAAAAGAACAGAGGGATCTAGAAGAATTGGATTTAGATAAAATAAAAATAAAATTAGAAGAGACAATTAAGATAATAGATAAAATAAAAAGAGAAATGGTTCCATCAGAAACAGTTTCTAAAAGAATAATAATTCTGCAGAAGATTAATGTTCCATTATGGAATATTTCATATATTACATCTGCTTTTAATCTGTTAAATATAAAGGTTAATGCTATTAATTCTGAAATAATAGAAAAAAATTTTGATTCAATTATAAGTTTTAAAAAATAAAGATTATGGATAAAAAATTAATTGAAATTGTTGAAGCTAAAAAGTTTAAAGATTTTTGGTTTGATTTGCATGAAGCAACAACAGAAAATAGTAGTACATTGCTAGGAGAGATGCTGTTTTTTAGAGAAGAATATAATAGAATAACAGGCACAAGTTTTAGAAATTGTGATGGAATGGAGTTTAGATATAATTTTATTAAATTAATGTTAACAAAGAAGCATGAAGAGCAATTAAAAAATTATTATGTTGATATGAATGGAGTCGTATATGAACATGGAGAAGGAATTTAAAATATATAAAAAATAAAAAAGAAAAAATTATGGCGCATAATTTACTGCACCATAAGCATCTACTCTTCCATAGCCATAACTTGTATCTTTACCAGTCTTTCCTAAATCTTTAGCTGTCTTAAACAAAGCATCTTGCACTTGAGCTACTGTATAACCAGGATGTGCAACTTTAATTAATGCAACAGTTCCGCTAACAACAGGTGTTGCCATACTTGTTCCACTTGCTGTTTTATAATCGCTTCCTAACCAAGAGGAATATAAACTAACACCTGGAGCTGAAATATCAACTGCATTACCATTTCCAGAAAAGGAGGCAATTTTGTCATATTTATTTACTGCCCCAACAGTTGTAGAATAGCTTATGCAACCAGGAATCGAAACTCCAGCCTTTCCGCTATTCCCTGCTGCTGCTGCTACTGTAACTCCTTTATCTATCGCATATTTAATTGCATTTGTTAGATCTGGCAAAACACTATTACAAAATCCTTTATAAGTATATGGTTGTGAAGTTCCTAAACTCATACTTATAGCATCTGCATTAAAATCATCTACTGTTCCATTAATACCATCAGGTCCATCTACTGCCCAATAGATTGCAGCAACAACATCACTAAAGTAACCAGAACCAGAAGCACTTAAAACCTTTCCTGATATTATTCCTGTCCCGGGAGCAACTCCTTTTGATTTACTATCGACGCCATCAGCAGTTATAATCCCAGCCACATGACTTCCATGTCCATTATCATCATAAGGATCATTATCATCATTAACATAGTCCTTTCCACCAAGATAACTAGAACTTAATTCAGGATGATTATAATTATATCCTGTATCTAATACAACAACTTTTCTTCCCTCACCAACATTTCCACCTGTTTGAACCAAATCTGCTTTTATCTGTGTATTAGCCCCTGAATCCATTGCAAAAACTCTAATATCCTCTTGTAAACCAAGTGAAGAAGCAACATCTGCAGAGCAAGTTAATGCTTTTAAGGTTTTAGCATCTCTTACTACTTTACAACCATTTGTTAATGCACTTGAAACTTCTTCATCTGTATGAGCAATAACTCTTACAGGACCAACATCAATAAGTCCCCATTGATAATCTATTACTGGTGAATTATCTGGAGATTTTGCATTTCCCTTTGCCTCATCTGCTGCAGGTATTGAAGTTATAATTCCAGAAACACCTAATGAAAACACTAAAATAATAATTATTGAAAAAATTACTAAATACTTTATTTTCATATTTTATACCTCCAACCGTTTATTAGACTACATATAAATATTTAAATCTATCTTTTAAAAAATCTTAATAATCTTTCTTCTGCTTTTTAAACCTTTCACTATTTTAACCTTTTTTCCGTACTTTTTAGAAAAAAATCTTATTATCTCTTTGTTTGCTTCATTATTTTCTGTTTTTCCTTTAATATCAACAATTAAAATTCCTTCTTTTTCACCAATAATCTTAGTTTCTCTTTTTCTAGGATTTACTTTTATTTCCATCTTTATTTTGGTCTACAAGTATAGACTTTCTGTATAATTATTTATCCAAGTAAAGTTTTTTCTTCTTTCTTTTATACTGGTAAAAAATTAATACTAATATTGAAATTATCAATAAAGCTAATAAAATATACAACCAATAATTAATCTTTTTAATTTTTAATTGAAATGGTTCAGATATAATTTTTTCATTATCTAAGAACACATTGAAAGTTAAATCATATATCCCGTTTTTTATGTTGTTTTTGCCTAATAAAACAAATCTGCTTTTATTAAATGCATCTAAATTACTTAGTTTATATTCCTCAATATCAAATCCTTTTGGGCTATCTACTGAGAAGACTAAATTCTCTAAATTTATATGTGTACTAAATGCACCCCTAATCTCAAATTCATTTTTTCTTACAATATTGGGAATAGTTAAAACTAATACAGGAGATATGCTAATTGTATTCATTGGGGAGGTTAAATATAATGATGGCTTCTCGCATACAACGGGTTCTATTGAAGGCAATTTACAAGATTTACTACTACTTCCTCCACCTGAATCAGTAGAACAAGGAGGACAACTTTTAGGCTCAAAACTAGTACAAACAATAAATGAATCATCAGCCCAATCACTACACAAACCTTCTACATCTTTTTCACAGGTTCTTACTTTCCATGTATAACCACCAGCTAAATTAGCCTCGGTTTGAGGTGATATAGCAGGACTTAGTATAGTGTTTCTTAAACTAAAATTGTATTCATCAAAAATATCATCGCCATCAGGGTCAATACCAGAAACCCAACTAAGCACAACAGAATTTGTATTGGTATCTTCTTGTACATTTAAAATAGGTTTACTTGGGGCAGTATTTATAATTCTAAAAGTATCACTAATCCAATTAGAACAACAAAAATTATTACAAGTTTCTACTTTCCAAGTGTGTTCGGTATAACTTAAACCTACTTCGTTCTTAGGTGAATTAATTCTTTCTTCTGCATTGGAATCAAATTTATACCAATCAAAAATATTATAACTCTTAGGATCAATTCCTGAACTCCATTTTGCAATTACATCTGGTGAGTGTGTATCAAAGATGGGATTTAAAACTGGTTCAGATGGAGCTTCACAAATAGTTACATTTACTGTTGCAGCCTGAAATTGATTAGCAATACCAACACCACTACCAAAAGCCTTTTCTTTATTAGCACTTACGGTAACTATACCGTTGCCAGGTAAATTTAAGTTGGCAACTACATAATAACCACCAAGGTCAGAAGTAGTTACTTGAGAACAACCTTCACCAGCGTTACAACCGTTAACAGAAACAGTAACACTTGCGCCAGCAACTAATTGGTTATCTGTATTAAATATGTAACCATCGGTGGTTCCAACATAAACATCTCCTTTAACAAAAACTATAAACAAAAGGAATATAAATAACACTAAACTTTTTTTCATAATAAAATTATTCGCTTTTTATTTTATTTAAATCTATCTTAGTAAATAAAACTGGTCCCATCATTATTTTTAATATAAATAAACTGTCCCTCGCCTTTATTTATGGAAGTAAATGGATTGCTTGAAGCCAAAGGACTGTATATATCAAACTTTTGATCTATATTATTCCATTTCATAATGTATCGAAAATCATCTTGAATGAATCTTGTTAAATCATTGATATTCATAGAATCTGTATAAACATATCCTGGAGCATTCCACCCAAAAATTAAATTTTTTTGATAACTGTTATATGATTCACCGCCAATAATTAAACTTATATTATCTTTAGTTAAATAAATGAAATAACCTTTACTAAAATCAAAATCATTAAATGGTTTTTCATTAGATAAAATACTATAAATATCAAATTTCTGATTAGTTTCATTCCACAGCATAATATATTTATAATTATTTCCAATTCCAGACAAAATAGAATTTATCTCTTTATTAGTGGCATTTGCACAAAAAGAAATAAAATTCCAGCCCTCTTTTAAACTTATAAAACAATTTGTATTAACAACTTCAGACGTAACTATACCCACGGCATTGCCCGTATATTTGATATTATTAGTTATAACTATACCTAAAAAAATAACACTTATTAGAATAATTAACAAAAAATTCTCAGTTTTCATCCCAAAAAAGTTACCTTCATTTTCCCAGTATATTCTCCCATTCTTGTATCTTTTGGAATAAAAAGTTCAATTTTAATGGTTTTATTAGTTTTAGGACTTAAATAGAAACCATTATTTTCTACAAAAATCCAATTTTTTACTTTTCCTTGAGAAGTGATGTAGATATACTTTTTGCTATCATCTTTATTAACGAAATCAATATATTTAAATGCATTACTACCATTTGGAACTGTTCCGAAGTTTAAAGTTTTATTATCTAAGGCGATTCCTACAACATCATCAACCTTAACTTTTACTTCAAAATTCTGTGTTTTTATAAAACTTAAAATAAAAAAAACAACCAGATAAGCAATTATACCAATTAAAACTAAAGTTATTTTTTTCATATTTTAATCTCGATTATTTTCTCTGTTTTTCTATTGTTATAATTGATAATAGTTTGTATTCTATAAATACCAAAATTTAAATTGTTAGTTTCCCAATTATACTCAAGTCTTCCTTCACTTTTAGATATAATTTCTTCATCAGTTCCAATTTTATCAACAACGTTCATGCTGATATCATTAATAGTAATTTCAACATAAACAGTATAATCTTGATTATCGTGGTTTTTGTATCTAATGATAAGCTCGGCAATAGTATTTGGCAAAAGGTTTTTTGTTTCTATGGATAATATTTCTATGCCTTTTTTCTTGTTTAATAAAAACAGAATTATTAGCAATAATAAGATGATTAGGGCTAAGATTAATAGAAAGATTAGCATGTTTCTAAAAGAAAATATAATCAAGAAATTTTTTTCTTTAACTCTCATAGTTGTTGCTACGTTTTTAGAGTCACCTTGGTAATTTATGGTTGCTCCTATAGTATATTCTCCAATTTCTGCTAATTTTGTGTCCCAAAATGTTTTTAGGTCTGTTATCTTTGCTGGTTCTAATCTTGTTGATGGTATGTTAATAATCTCCTTTACTGTATTGGCTTTTAAAACATTTATAATGCCAGTAATATCAACATTAAAATTCTCATTGTTTTTTACTCTTATAATAATATCAGACTTCTCTCCTTGATAAACATCCTTTGCGGAAATATTTAAAACATCTATATTTAACGCCCTGGTCGTTGGTAATGGTCTAATTGTTTCTTTGGCTTTATTTGTTCCACCATTACCTCCCACGTTCTCTATTATTGGTGGAATTATTATTATGTCGTTGCCATTTTCGATTAAGATTCTCACTTCATTAGCTGCCCTAAATGCAACCTGCCCTTCTTGCGCACTTTCAACTGCACCAACCCTTAAATCGTGTGTTCCAACCATACTTAAATTTTCAGGAAAATTTATTAATAACTCAAAGTAAACATAATCTTCTTGGTTTGTAAAATAAACCTTGCTTGAGTTGAGAGAAAAAGCATTTTTTAATTCTTCTTTAGCTATTGGATGCAGAAATTCATATTTAATATACGTATCTAGTTCTTTATCTTCTCTTGGTTTATTTACTAAAGTGATTATTACTTTTTTTTGTGCATTGGACTCAAAATCTACTTCGTATTTTGGTGGACTTATTAGAAAAGCACTCATATAATTAGAAAGTAAGAAAAATGTAAAAATATAAAATATTAATTTAACATATTTCATAATCTTTAAGGTATTGTTACCGGGTCAACACCTGTTATTGTTATCGTGGTGCTTTTAGCGCCGGTTGGTTCATCTACTGGAACATGTATTTTTATATCTAATTCTACTTCATCATTAGTATCTGCATTTTGTAAATTATTTACTGCATTAACATTGCTACAAGGATTAGGAAAAGTTGGAAATGGCAGATTAGCATAAGTAATGGCAGATCCCGAAGAACCAGTAAAACAATTATTATTAAGGCTTATATCAGTACCACAGTT
>CAYIXS010000010.1:7475-17715 GCA_964367445.1 Candidatus Woesearchaeota archaeon
GTAAAAAATGAAGTCAAAATAGAAGTTACTATGATAAGTGCTAAAAAACCATAAACATACTCTCTATTCATTTTCTGTTTCTTCCTCCTCAACTACTACTGCTTTTACAAAACCGGTTTGGCTTTTTTCTTCAGGTTGTAAATATACAGTATTTGTTTCTTTACCTGTTTCTTGAACTGGGCTACCCAAATTAACAATTAACATTGTTATTATTATTGAGATTATTACAGCTAAAACAATCATTGCTGTGAAAAATTTTTTTTGTTTTTGTTCCATCTTAACCTCTAAAATGTATTTGAAAAATCACCATAAAATGTTACTGTGCTACTTGTAGATCCAGCAAAGGCGGTTGGTATATCAATTCTGATATCAATCCTTGCTTCATCATTAGTATCTTGATAATTTAGATTATTTATTGCATTTGCCCAAGTATCAGGAATTGGTGGTGAATTAATTGGCATATTGGTGTAAGTTGTAATACTAGTGGGGATATTAAAACAATTACTGGCACAATTATCCAAATTAAGGTCAGTTATTGTGTCTGGTTCAGCGATTTTGAATTGGAAAGTTGATTTTGGGTATCCGGAAAACAATGCATTAGATGCATAAATTTGGACATCCAATAATTCAGTACCAATATTTCTAATAATAAATGGTTTTGGATCATTACATCCAGCGACACTAATAAAAGAGTCTGTCGATAAAACTGACCCTCCTGTTGTAGTTCCAAAATTAACTAGATCATAATTACAAGCTCCAACCGGGCTACTTAGGGTTGTTACAACTTCAATGCCCTGTCCGCCTTCAACATTACCTTGGGTTGTTCCAATTGGCAATCCAGTAATACTTTTTAAACCATATTGAGTAAATATTGCAAATAATGCGGATATGGCTATAACAGCGACTATAGATAAAATTACTGTTGTTTCATCGTTCTTTTTCGCCAGTATAATCACCTTTTTCGCTAGGAAATTAGAGCACAGCTATATATAAAAATCTTTCTAATCTTTTTTCCACAATTCCAAGGCTTCTTCTTCAATAAAATGCAATTTTCCAGGAATTATTAAACAATATGGGGGCTTGCCAAAATTGGTTTTTTTCAATTCTCTAAGTGTCTTATACTTTATGATTTGATTTTTACTTCCAATTCTAGCACAACCAACGGCGAAAGTATCTTTATCAACCCCATTTTTAATTAGGTAGTCAATAGCATATTTAATTTCCATATAATTCTCTTTCTTTGGGTCTAAATCTAGTAAAAACAAAGTATGTAAATTATTTTTTTTATTCATTTTATAAACTTCTATTGGTGTTCTAATATTCTTATTATCAAATGGAATGCTTGTTATTTTACCAAATTTATAAACCTCTAATCCTGTGATGCCAATAGCGTTGATTATAGAAGCATTATTAACAACTTCAATTTTAATACCTCTTTTTTTGGCTCTTAAAAACAAATCAATATGTGTTGTAGCAGAAAAAACATCACCCATAACTAAAAAAGCTACTTTTTTATTTTTTGATTTATCCAATATCTCGTTGCTATTCTCAACAAAACTTCTATCTGCTATTATTATTTTTTTACCGTAAAATTTTTCCAATTTTTCTATGCTACATTGTAACCTGGAAGTATAATACTCTAGATAAATGAAATCTGATTCTTTAACTAGGTATAATCCTTTTACACTAATATCTTTTTCATCATTTAATCCAATGCCTATTAGGTATAGCATGTCTAAAACGAGAATGGTTTGTTTTATAAATCTATTTCTTAATTACATAAAAGGTTTCATTAAAAAACCTGATTATTTCATATTTATACTTTGGGCTAATAATGTTTTCAAACCATTTTCTTCTTGGATAATTCATTCTTTTTCCATAAACTGTTTTTGTTGCAAAACTGACTACAATAAAATTGGTTTTTAGATTTTTAATAATTTCGATGATTGTTGGTTTGTCTTTTTTTAGCAGGTCTAATACCTTAAAAATGAAAACAATTCCTACTTTGTTTAATTTTTTAATTTCATTCAAATCTTTAATGTCCAAATAAAAAATCTCTCCTTTTATTTTATTTTTTTTAAAATGCTTCTTGATTTTTTTTAATACTATCTGATTGGTGTCTGTTGCAACATAATAAATATCTTTATAAGGAAAATATAGTGGGTTTAAGCCACAGCCAAGATCTAATATTTTTTCTGGTTTTTTAGTTATATTAAATATTTTTTCATATACCTCTTTATTGTATTCTTTTCTTTCGTTAACTGATAGATCTTCTAATGTCATTATAACTCTGTATTTTTAAATTTTAAAGCTTTTTATGCCGTTGGAGGGATTCGCACCCCCGACCCCCGCCTTACCCAAAATTTCATGAGAGCGATGCTCTAGCTACTGAGCTACAACGGCTTTATGTCTAAAGAAAAACGTTTGTTTTAAAAGGCTTTTGATTTTATCTTTTATCTCTTCCTAAAAACAAAAGTCAATACAACTAATAAAATAACTAAACTAATTATTACTATAGGTAAAACTCTAAAAACAAATGTTTCAAAATCTAATGTGAAAAAGAAATAAATTATTAATAAGAAACTACGTTTCTTATCATCTTCCTTTTTAAAAACAGATTAAAATATTTGATATTAATCTGATTAAAGATTTGGCTCTTTTTAAAATTCTGAAAATTAAATAAAATAAACTTGTAATTAATAATAAAATCCCAATATAAATACTTAAAATAAAATAATTATCTATTAGATTCGATCCTCTCAAATCCACTATTTTACTTTTTCTGATGAAGCTGATTTTGGTTCATCCATTTCCTCTAGGATTTCTTTTACCCTATCCACAAACTCCTTTGCATTTTCCATTAACTTTTTACACCTTTCTTTTTCCATTGAGGTTTCAGAACCATATTGCATTTCTTCCCTTACTGTTTTTGCATCTTCAATACCTTTTTGCAGGCTTCTTATCATTTCAACATATTTGTATTCTAGATCTATGGTTTTGTCTGCAATGAATTTTTCTACCAAAGTTATTGTACACTCTTGGTTTCTAGATTCATAACCAAGTTTATATAATATTGAAAGCAAAGAGTGATACATTGCATAGAAAGCTGCAGATGCAACCCAATCAGTTTTATCTCCTTCATACAAATAGTTCATCGTACTTAAATCAGATTCTGCTTTTCTAATCTGTTTTTCAGATTCTTCTAAATCAGGCTTTGTCTTTTTTAAGCCTTTATGCTTGTCACCCTTACTTCCTTGTTTCAAACACCACTCAAATGTCTTATTGATCCTGTTCATTTTTTATTGCCTCAACAAGCACATCTCTGCCCCATAATATTATACCCTTTTTTATCTCTTCCAATATTGCTTTGTCTCTTTTTTTAATATTTGATATTAAATCCTCTTTTGTCTGGTATACTGTATGAATTTTTTTTGATTTTATTTTATTTAATTTTTCGATAATATTCTCAATTTCATCAATGTTTCTTTTATCAAAAACTAACAATAGATCAATATCCCCAGCATTTTTACCTTTTTCTAATATAGATCCAAAAATAATTGCAAGACATGTTCTTTCTTTTAAAATATTCAAGTCTTTAATCCACACATTTAGATATGGGTTTGTTTTTTTCTCTATTAGTGCAAATTTGCAGGCATCTAAAGCATCGCTAAAACTAAAATTTATTTTGTAAAATTTGTTATTGCCAAGCTCTTTTTCTAAAAGAAGGTTTCTATTCCTTAATTTTTTTAATATCTTAAACATACCTCCAGGACTTAAATTAAGTTCTTTTGCAAGTTGATTTATGTTGTAATCCTTAGAAAAATTTCTAACTAGAAATTCTATGGTTTTTGCTTCGTTTTCAGTTAAAGATACCATTTAATTATTTACCTATGGTAAATGATTATTTACTTTAAGTATATAAACCTTTCTACCTCCTTCTAAACAAAACAGCCAAGATTATTAATAGAACAGTTAAACTAAATATTACTATAGGTAAAACTCCAAAAATAAATGTTTCAAATTTTAAAGTGAAGAATAAATAAATTATTAATAAAAGTACCGACAATTTATGCTTTTATCTTTATAAAAAATTCTTCTGGGCTTAATAATGTGATGTTAGCATGTGCTCCTTTATGCCATCTCTTTGTTATTTCCATTGGAAACCTTACAAAAAAAGTTTTGCCATCATAATTCACATTTCTTTCTATGGATATTAATTTCTCATTTAAAATTTTTTCAATCATCCAAATTTTTTCTAGTCTTTGTGCTTGTTTTGTATCCAAAAATTCTTTTTTACATTTAAAACATTTCCATACTTCATAATTAAAATCAATCCCATTTATAGATATTCTTTTATTAATTCTTCTTGTTTCATTATTACAACAAATAAAAGGACCTTTAAATGCGTTTTTATCTATTTCAAATTTAACTTCTTCAATTAAATCTTCTTCTTTGATATTATTTTTCATTTTCTTAACCCTTTTTTCTTATATAACCTAATTTGCCAATCTGAGGATGGATATGCAGTTCTTATATTGGCTATTCCTTTTTTAAAAAGAAAGATAATAGTAATATATCTTTCCTTTGAAGTAATAGCCACGTATTTATTATCTTTTGTTCTGAAAAATATTGGTTTTCCGTCAAGCAAAGCATATTCAATTTCTTCTCTGTAAATACCATGTTTTTTATTTATTTTTTCTTCAATGTTCAACTCAATTAATACTTTCTTAATCCTCATCAAGTACACCTAATAGTACTTTATAAAGTACTACTTATATTTAAAGCTTTCGTTTTAAAATAAGCACGGGATTGAACCCCATTCTTATTTTTTCTTAAAAACAAAGGCCAAGATTACTAATAAAATAGTTAAACTAACAATAACTACAGGAAGTAATCCAAATATGAAAATTTCAAATTCTAAAGTAAAAAAGAAATAAATTATTAATAAGAAACTACGTTTCTTATCATCTTCCTTTTTAAAAACAGATTAAAATATTTGATATTAATCTGATTAAAGATTTAGCTCTTTTTAAAATCCTGAAAATTAAATAAAATAAGCTAGCAACTATTAAGAATAATCTTAATATGATTATGATTAGAAAACGAGATACGCAAGTTTTAAATATAGGTTAAACATATAGTTTATTATGGCATCAATAGAACAAGTTTATGAAGAATTAAAAAAAATAGAAAGAAATATGATAACTAAAAAAGAGATGGGCTTGCTTATGGATACAATTAGTATAACAAATAATCCAGAAACAATAAAACAAATTTTCGATAGCTTGGAAGATATTAAATCCAGTAGAGTAAAAGAGGTTAGTTCTGTAAGAGATTTGATGAATGAGATGTAAAAAATGTCTGAATGGGTAGTGAAAAGGACCGATACCTTCTTAATATATCTAAAAAAACACAAACATAACAATGAATTATTTATTGAATTAGATAAAAAAATAAAAAGATTAAAAATTGATCCTATTTCTGTTGGCGGGGATTTGGCTGGCAATTTGCGTGGGCATAGATCTACAAGACTAGTAAAAAAATTTAGATTGATATTCACTATAGATAGCATAAATAAAATAGTTTATTTAGAAGCAATAGATCACCGAAAAGATATTTATTAGCTTTTTTATAAAAATTAGTTATATATAATTACTGTGTACTTTTTCTATTTCTTCCTAAACAAAACAGCCAATATGATTAATAAAACAGTTAAACTAACAATAACTACTGGAAGCAATCCAAATATAAAAGTTTCAAATTCTAAGGTGAAAAAGAAGTAAATTATTAATAAGAAACTACGTTTCTTATCATCTTCCTTTTTAAAAACAGATTAAAATATTTGAGATTAATCTTACTAAAGATTTGGCTCTTTTTAAAATCCTAAGAATTAG
Organism: Candidatus Woesearchaeota archaeon; assembly: GCA_964367445.1. Lineage (GTDB taxonomy): Archaea > Nanobdellota > Nanobdellia > SCGC-AAA011-G17 > JACPIM01 > JACPIM01. Next base: position 13,370 of record CAYIXS010000010.1, read on the forward strand.
ATAAAATAAGATAGTAATCAGTAAAAGTATTCCAATATAAACACTTAAAACAAAATAATTATCTACAGACAATTTTAATTCTGATAATCTATTAATCATTGGTGTTATTAATAATGGTTTAGTTTCTTCTTTTTTGACTGCTATTGCAAAAATACTTAAAGAATTAACAAAAAAAGATAAGTCAAGCAAAAACTTCTTTAATTTTCTTATTTAATGTTGAATATCACTTAAAGCAAATATTTGTAAAATGGGGTAATACTTATTTCCTTGCCATCAAAAATAATCTTCTCTTCTTTTTCATATGTCAAAATTAAGCCTTTTTTAAGTTTAAATTTTTTCATAAATAGTTTTAATGGTTTTTCTTGAATTTTAGAAACTTTAATCTCTATAGGAAAGATTTCTTTTTTGATTAAAACAACATCTACTTCATTTTTATAAGCATCCCTCCAGAAATACTCGGCATTTAACTGTAAAACTAAAAATGTTTCAAAGACTTTCCCAAACATTTCAGATTCATATATTGTTTGGGGTAAAATTATGCAAGGATAATACTTTTTTGCTTTTCTTTGAGTTTTTCTTGCATTTTTAGAAAAATTATAAAGTTTCTTTATTAAAAAAGCTTTTTCTAAATAATCAAGATATATTGAAATGGTCTGTCTTGATGCCCCAACTTCTTTAGCCATCTCATCTATATTAATTAATTCTCCTGGATCTTTCATAATTATTTGTAGAATACTATCAAAGACGGCAACATCCCTTATAGAAGTTATCTGTGGAATATCTTTATAAATTATTTTTTCAATTACATTCTCTTTAAGATATTTTTCTATAAATTCTTTTGTTTCGTTTACTAATTCTGGGAATCCGTTTGTGAGAATAAATTGATTAAATTCCTTTAATATATCTTCTTTATATAAATTCAAATTATCAAATTTTTTGTTTCTAAAATCCAAATATTCTTTAAAACTTAATGTTCTAATCTGAAATTCAAACATCCTCCCAGCTAAACTCTCTCTTGATTTTTTTCTGATGAACAAAGATTCCGAGCCTGAGATTATCAATTTAATGTTATTGTGATCGTCATATATTCTTTTAATTTGCTCTTCCCATCCCTCAATTTTTTGTATTTCATCAAATAGAACTAAATATCTCTCTTTTTTTAATTCTTTATTTAATAATCTTGAATAGGCATTTAATACCTCATTTAATCTTATTTCTCTGAAATCATCAAACGAGAAGTATATTATATTTCTTGCTCCATACTCTCTAATCGATTCCTCAATTAGTTTAAGCATAATTGTTGTCTTGCCTACTCTTCTTAATCCTATTAAAGCTATAATCTGTCTTTTGTCTATAAATTCTTTGATTTCATCATATACTTCCCTATGTTTAAATTCTAGTTTAAATTCTTCTTTCCACCACCTATTACTTGATTCCAAAGCCTCTTTTATTCTCATATTGTTCATTTTAGTTTATGTTAATCATAATTAACATATTACATAATTTTATGTTAATCATACTATTTAAATCTTTCTATTTTCTTCTAAACAAAACTGCTAATATAATTAATAAAACAGTTAAACTAATTATTACTATAGGTAAAACTCCAAATATAAATACATCAAATTCCAAAACAAAAAATAGGTATATTATTAATAAAGGAACTAAGCAAATTAAAATATTTGATATTGTTCTGATTAAAGATTTAGCTCTTTTTAAAATCCTGAAAATTAAATAAAACAAACTTGTAATTAGTAATAAAATTCCAATATAAATACTTAAAATAAAATAATTATCTACAGACAATTTTAATTCTGATAATCTATTAATCATTGGTTTTATGGAAAAAATATTTTCAGATTCTTTTTTGACTGCTATTGCAAAAATACTTAATGAATCCAAATCAGCTTGGTAGAATTCATATTTATCCCCATTAGATTTTTTATCAACTTCCTCTTTTTCTAACTCTTTACTTGCTTCAACTTCTATTTTTTCACTATAAGAAGGGGTTTTACCCCTTTCAACCTCGATTACTTCTCGGATGCTTTCATCTTCTCCTGTTTTTATCATCTGGATTTCATTCCAGCTTTTTGAGTTTTCATCATATTTGAATAATGCTACATTTTCTGTGTCTTTTGGTATTTTAAATGTAAAAATTGCTTTGCTGATGAAACTGTCCGGCAGATTTTCATGTATTATCTGGAATACTTCCAGTATTTTATCTGTATTTGGAATTTCTTTAGGCAAGATTGTTTTTGTTACTTTTATCTCTGCGTTATTTATTGGTTTGTTTAATTCAATCCTTAAATTAGTTATTAACATATAAGGATCTCCCATATCTATACTTATCGGTTCTATAGTTCCTAATTCTGAGAAAGTATAAACTGTTTCTCCTGCTTTGTGTTCTATATTACTAATGAAGGTTTTTCCACCGCCAGAACCACTAGATGATCCACCACCTGCACCTGGAGTTACTTCTGGTTCACCAGAACTTGCTGTTGTAGATGAAGTTGTAGTTGAGGATGTTGTTGATGTAGATGAAGATGAGCTTGTGGTTGTAGTAGTTGAGAGAACATCTACATAAAAAGCAGTAGAGTTTTGTATAAATGTTAAATTCCCCTCCCATGTAATATTGATTAAGAAGCTTCCATTAGTCCAGAACGTAGTTAGGTTTTGTAGGAAGGATTTAGAATAATTAAAATTTACAATCCCACCAGTATAATTCATGACAAATAATGTCATATTAGCATCATAAGGATAATTATCTTTACTTGTTATGTTTAATGATTGATTAGTTTCTATTGTTATATTCCTGTAAAGAACTTCTGCTGTTGCATTCCTTAAATATAATGTTAAATTAGCTTTTGGTAATGATGAACTTGATGAACTAGTAGAAGTAGTCGTAGTAGTAGCTAGCACAGTTACATAGAAAGCAGTTGAATTAGGCTGTAATGTTAAATTACCTTCCCAAGTTATATTAATCAAATAATTTCCTTCAGTCCAGAAATTAGTTATGTTCTGCAAGAAACTCTTAGATATATTTCTTGATTGATTTACTCCTGCATAATCCATTACATATAATGTCATATTTACATCAGCAGGATAAGGTTCTTTACTAGTAATATTTACAGACTGATTAGTTTCTGCTGTTATATTAGTATATAATCCTGTAAATGAAGCTTGTGCTGTTGAATTTCTTAAATATAATGTTAAATTAGCTTTTGGTAATGATGAACTTGATGAACTAGTAGAAGTAGTCGTAGTAGTAGCTAGCACAGTTACATAGAAAGCAGTTGAATTAGGCTGTAATGTTAAATTACCTTCCCAAGTTATATTAATTAAATAATCTCCAGGAGTCCAGAATGTAGTGAAGTTCTGTAGGAATGATTTAGATATGTTTCTAGATTGATTAATACCTTGATAATCCATTACAAATAAAGTCATGTTAACATCTGCTGGATATGGAAATACAGATGTTATGTTAATAGATTCATTAGTCAAAGCAGTTATGTTCTTGTATAATTCTACTCCTGTTGAATTTCTTAAATATAATGTTAAATTAGCATGAGGTAATGTTGATGATGATGTTGAAGAAGTTGTAGTTGTTGTTACAGCAATAGTTTGGAAAGTAGTAACAGTAAAATTACCTATTAAAACAGGACTGTAAAAAGGATTTATACTAGAGTTTCCAGCAAAATACCATATTTCAGGAATTAACTGAGTTAAATTAGTAACATTTAAAGTGTGAGTATCTATATAAGTTGTGTTGCCATTTACTTCTGCTGTCATCTGTGTTGAATTAGTTGCATTTGTAAAATCATAATTTAATCTTCCTTTAATATATAAAGATTTAATCTCACTAGCACTTAAGCTTCTGTTGAATATCATGACGTCGTCGATGGAACCGTTGAAATAATACCTTGAATTAGCAGTATCCCCACCAATTCCACTTCCCAAGTTTAAAGGATTAATAGTTCCAAAATTCAAATCAGTATCACTATCTTTTAAAATACCATTAAGATATAACTGAGTTGCAGTTCCATTAAAAACACCAACCATATGATTCCATACATTTTGTGAAACACTAGTAGCAGAACCAAACTGATAGGTATTATTGCTAACTCTAAATTCCACTGCTCCATTTGCATAATCAACAAAATAAGCATCATTAGCATTAGAACTCCAAACAGAACCTCGTGCAAAAATAGTTTGCTGAGTGCTACCTAATATATAAAACCAAGCTGATATAGAAAAGTTTTTATTAGTCATATTAAAAGAATTAAGATTTCCCAAATTAATTCCATTACTGTTATCATCTACACCATCAATCTTAATTGCCCCACCAA
>CAYIXS010000011.1:0-16543 GCA_964367445.1 Candidatus Woesearchaeota archaeon
GCATCATCTTTGCTTATTGCACCACTTAAGCCACTTCCTGAAAAGTTAGCCATTAAAGAAACTATAAATAATATTAATAACACTACGCTAGAAATCTGCCAGAACTTAATTTTGCTTAAAATGCCTGGTTTTTTTTGATTTTCGTCATTTTCCATTTTTACATATCCCCTGTTACTTTTTTCCTCTTTTAATCAAGCCAAAACAACAAAACTATTATATATAAACCTTGCTATAGCGCTAATTATAATGAAAGTTAAAGAAATATTATTAATTATCGGCTTAATATTGTTCATATTTCTTTTAAATTTTAAATTATTGGTTTATAATGTTGACTTTTATAATAAAGAACTTGATAAGTTGAATATTACTATACCAAGAGAACTAGCTGAAACTAATGTAGATAACCTGATTTCTTACTTTAAAAGTGAAAAAGAACTAACAACTAATTTTTTTAATGAAAAAGAAAAACTGCATTTAAGCGATGTTAAAGACTTAATTAATAAAACAACTACCTTATTCTATATTATTTTAGTATTATTAATAATTTTAATAGCTTTAAACTATAAGAATTTAGGGAAATTGCTTATTTTTCCAGGAGTTATAAGTGTTTTAATTATTTTCTTATTTTACTTAATAAATTTTGAAAGTTTTTTTGATAATCTTTTTCACAAACTATTGTTTAATAATGATTTATATTTACTAGATCCTGCAAAAGATAATTTGATTAACTTATTTCCTTATGAATTTTTTAGAGATTTTGCGTATAAGTTATTTCTTAACTCGTTTATTACAAGCTTAATTTTGATTACTATTGGATTTATTATTAAAAGAAATAAAAAACTTAATAAATACTGTAAAATAAATTAACAAGATGAAACTTATAGCAATTGGTGGAGGTGAGATTGGAAGACCGGGTTATCCCATTGAAACCCGTAAAATTGATGAAGAAATAATTCGGCTTAGTGGAAAGATACATCCAACATTATTATTCATTCCAACAGCGAGTGGTGATAGTGAAAGTTATTATCAGCTAGTTGAAAATTACTTTGGTAAAAGGTTAGGTTGCAAAACCGATGTTCTTTATTTAATTAAAGAGAAACCTGCAAGATCAGAAATAGAAAGGAAGCTTTCTGGAGCAGATATTATTTATGTGGGTGGTGGAAACACTTTAAGAATGTTAAAGGCTTGGAGAAGATGCGGTGTTGACAAATTGTTAAAGAAAGCAGCAAAAGATGGGAAAATTCTTTGTGGTGTTAGTGCTGGAGCAATTTGTTGGTTTAGATATGGGAATTCAGATGCTATGCGATTTGGTCCAAGAAAGAGTAAAAGACTAGTAAGATTGAGGGGCTTAAATTTAATAAATTCTATGGTCTGTCCACATTACAATTTCGAGAAGAATAGAAGGCCCTCATTAAGAAGAATGATACAAAGAGAGGGAGGGCTAGCAATTGCTTTAGAAAATTGTTCTGCGCTTGAAGTAATAAACAACAAATACAGAGTAATAACTTCTTCAAGAAGAGCGAAAGCTTATAGGCTTTATAGGTCAAATGGGAAAGTAATTGAAGAAACATTACCCACTGATAATACTTTTAGGTCGCTTGAACAACTTTTTGAAACGTGATTATGTTTCCTTTTTAAAAGAAAAAACTTTTCTAATATCTTCTCTGTAAAATCTAAATAGAATATAAGAGCTTATTATTATCATTAATAAACTAAGCCACTGTCCTGCGCTTAAAAATAAATATCTTAAATCTTCTCTTATGAAGTCTAGGAAAAATCTTCCAATTCCAAACAAAAAAATAAAATTCCAAAAGATAAATCCTTCCTTATATTTATTCCAAAATCTTAATAAGATAAAAAAAGCTAAAAATCTTCCAAAAGCAGCATATAATTGAACTGGATGACGGCATCCTTCATAATTCTTAAACTTAAAACACCAAGAAGCATTAGTTATAGTTCCTACTATTTCTTGATTAATGAAATTAACAATCCTTCCTAAAGCTAAGGCGAAAACTGCGGGTAAAGTTAAAACATCTGCTAATTTTTTTACATTAATGTTCTTTTTTTTACAATAAATGTAACCAGATAATAAAATACCAAATAAACCGCCATGAAAACTCATCCCACCTTGCCATAAATAAAATATTTTCCAAGGTTCTTTTAAGAAATAACTAAAATCCCAAAATATGGCGTGGAATAATCTGGCACCAATTATTACTCCAAGCATAAGATAGAACATTAAGTCGTATACCTGGTCTTTTTCTAAATTTAATATTCTGTCTTTTCTGGCTTTATTTAATATGTATAATCCTAATAAAAAACCAAGAATATAAACTAGGCCATAGTATCTTATTTCAAAACCAAAGAACCTAATAAGGACAGGATCTATGTTAATGCTAATCATTATTTTTATCAAAACAGTTATAAATATATAAGCTTTTCCTAAAAAGGCGTGGAACAAAAAAAATTATTAAATTATATTTCAGTTACTTCAGTATTAGCCATTTTAGTATCAATTTACCTAACATATTTGCATTACTCAAAATCACTTGGCCATTTTTGTAATTTTGGAGAAAATTTTTCTTGTGATTTAGTGAATAAAAGTATTTATTCTTTATTTCCTCCTAAAATAGGAATTCCTGTTGCTATTTTGGGTCTTATGTTTTTTACAATAATTTTGGTGCTATCAAGAACGATTTACAAAAATCTAGAAAATGAGAAGCATACAATAAAATATCTTTTTATTTTATCTATATTTTCTTTATTATTTGCTGGTTATTTATTTTCAATAGAGTTATTTGTTATAAAATCCTTTTGTATTTTTTGCATAATTTTGGATGTTTTAATAATAATAAATCTGATTTTAACATATAAACTTAGATATAGAAACTAATTATAGAAAGTTATATGAATTTACTTATGAGTATATAATTTATGGAACAAGAATTAATAACAAAAAAGATTGAAAGTATAGAAAAAGAATTAAATAATTTGAAGAGCATCATTCTAGTAAAATCAAAGAAAAATATCGTTTCATTAAAAGGAATTTTGGGCAAAATAAAAATAACTGAAAAAGAAATAGGGTATGCAAAGAAGTCCGTGTTTAAATATGCATCATGATTTAGTTATAAACTTAAATACCAAATCCACGCTTAGGCCTTGAAGGCAATCCAAATTCATTTTCTTCACTAACTTTAATTCTTTTAACTTCTTTAGTTTTTTCTTCTTTTTTAGTTTTAATCGGTTGTTTTTGTTTAATCCATAAATAAAGCACAGAAACTAGTAATATTATACCTATAACAAAGCCAATTGATAAAATTAGATTCCATGGTATTGCAGAAGGTTGTTTTTTTATAATATTAGTTTTAGGAATTTCATTATTTTCAATGTTTGTATCAATTTGTTCATTTATAATCTCTGGTTGGGTTATTTCGGTTATAGTGGGTATTGTGGTTGTGCTGGTTACAATCTTGTTTGCTGTATTAATGTTTTGGGTTTGACATTCATTAGGACATCTTGCTGAGTTTTCAAAATAGTCGCAAATTCCATTATTATTGCAGTTTGGTTGTATTAAATCAGCAACAGAAACAGGATATAAACCAGCGCTTACTAGATTAGAAAAAAGAATTACAAAACTTAGGATTATAATTATTTTTTTCATATTTGGCATGTTGTTGATGATTGTGCTGGCGGCATACAACCAAAATGATAACCCCATAAGAAACTTACTCCTTTGCCGACTAATAATACAACTTCGTTATTTGGTCCTGGTCTATTTTTTGTATATGTAACATCTAATCCGCCTATATTAACAGTTTCTCTAATTTTAACCTCACTTTGGCTTCTTTCAACTTCAACCTGGACTTTATCATCCTCTTCTGTTAATGGATCACCTTCATATTTACTTAGTAATATTATTGATTTACCATTTATGGTTTTAGTTGATGATGTGTCTGGTGATGGTTTGAAGTAATATTCTCCACATTTAATATTGAAGAAATAAGCACCACTATTTGGGTCTGTTGCTTTATAGAAGTGACATCCGTTGCCATCCGGAATATCTCCACAAGTGTTTTCTATATTCTGTTTAAATAGATCTATTTCAGTCCCCAAACGCATACAATTTGTACATATTTCTTGTGTTGGCACGTTTTTTATTTTAATGCGGTTTGGATCATCACTGTATAATCTAATAAGCCTAGTCAGTAAGTCATTAACCTGTTTATAAAAATAAGTCAGATCTGCATTATAAATAAATTCTTGGTTGTCTAAAACAAAAGACTCTTCTTTATCAATTCTGCTTTCTTTAGAAAAAACTATCGGCATATTTAATTTAACAATAAACTTACCGTCAAGAGGACAGGTTGGCGGTGGTGATTGAGTTATGACAGTTATTGCTTCATTATGATCTTGAAGATACTGAGTAAGACTATTTGTATCTGTATATTTCCAGTTTTTTTCACTGCTAGATATTTTCCAACCTTTAGTTATGTATTTATCAAGCTTAATACATTTGGGAAGTTTATCTATGATATAATTCTGAAGCGGGGTGGGATCATAGCTGGGAGGCAATTTCTTTTTAAAATCAAAGTATAACTCTTTAGCTTCATCAGGATTAGTAATAGGATAAGGACCACTAGTAGGGGTCTTCTTGACCATTAAAGAGCAGTCATCACCTAAATCTGGGCCGTACATAAGTTTTATTTCCTGTGTTGCTGTTGGCATCATTTCGCAAGGATTTACATTACTAATGTATATCTGATTCCACAATATTGTTTCACCACCATGCCTGGCGCCGTCTAATATTCCAGCTTCAACTATGTTTTCAAAACATAACTTAACATCCAAATTAACCTGTCTTCTTACTTCATCTAAAGTAGAAGCAGTAATTTCACTTTCAGCAACACGATTTCTAGTGCTAATTATAACAAAAACAACACTTAGAACTATTAATATTAACAAACCAATAACTACAAAAATAGTAACCTGTCCTCTTTTTTCCATAAAATATTAAGAAGTAAACCAGTATTTAAAGATTATTAAGCATAAATCTCTTCTTTAACTTCTGGTATTAGATTTCTTTTAGTTAAACTCCAATCAAGTTTAATCAAATTTTTGACAAAAGGATTGTTCAGATTAAGCTTAAAGTAATCAGACTTTCCTACTTTTCTGGTTTTGTATACAATTCCGGTTTTAATAAAATTAGGAAAAAAAACCTTAATAGAGTTATAGCTAACATTACTCTCCCTTGCTATTTCAGTTATCGGGTAGTCAAAAAAATGGAATTCTATTAAAAAATCTATTACTCTAAGTTGGGGCGTATCTCCAAACTGCATAAGAAAAAAACTTTTATTTTCTTTGACTTTCATTTTTATATTCTACTCCCTATTTTTGTTAATTTATCATAAATTGAAATTTATAAACTTTTCTATTACACATATTAAAATTTCAAAGATAGAAACATTTAAAAATTACAAAGAAATCATATTTTTATGGCTACAGATCTAGAGAAGGCCCAACTTATGTCTGCCTTGGCAAGAAAAAAAGGGAATTGGGGGGCAAAATATGATAGATTAGAGCATTTTAAACGATTTCAAAATTTAAAAGAAATCGTCAAAGAACTTTCAAAAATAAACTGGATAAAAATATATAACAAACCAAAATTTATTGGAATTTCTCTCAATACCCAATACAAAAAAGAAATAATAGAGTTTATTGAAGAGAAAATGCCTTATTTAAAAGGAGTAATCAAATAGAAAAAATTATCTTTTATCTATAGCCCATTTGCCGGCTCCGCTTAAACTAATGCTGATTAGAGCTAATATTCCAATTATATGAAAAAATACAGAGATCATTGCCATAGGATCTTTCCCTATTTGCGGAACAAATACTGTTAATGTTGCAACTAACAAAATTATGACTAATGGCCAAATGGTATATTTAACTTTCCATCCTATAAGGACTAAAGCACCAAAAATTATTTCAGAAAGCAATAAAATCCATCCAAAAAAAGTTGGTATTGGAAAACTTAGGCCTGATAGCATTCCAATAATCGCAGAAGGATTTAATAATTTTGATATTCCTGTGAATAAAAACATAATTCCTAAACCTAATCTTAAAAGAAATTGACTAATATTTGCATATTCATTCATTATTAAACACCTAAAAATAAAATTATAAGTAAGTTGATATATTTAATCTTTAAGTATAAAAATCACTTTTTAATGTTTATTCCAACAGCTTCACTTACATTATTAAAGCCATCTTTCTCTAATAATTTAACTAATCCTTTATTTATTTTCTTAATTACTCTTGGACCTTCATAAATCATGGAAGTTACTATTTGTATTAAAGAAGCTCCTGCTTTTATTCTTTCATAGGCATCTTTTGCATTGAATATACCACCACACCCAATAATTAAATATTTTCCTTTTGTTTTTCTGTAAACATATCTTATTAGCTCTAAAGACCTTTTACCAGCAACAGGCCCGCTAACAGAGCCAGACATGGCTTTTAAATCATCTTCACTGCTTTTCAGATTTTCTCTTTTTTTAAGCAAATTGCCAATTATAAAACCTTTAATATTATAATTCTTAATAACAAGGAGAATTTTATCAACATTTTCCTCTGTTATATCTGGTGATATTTTCAAAAATATCTTCTTATTAGTTTTTCCAATTTTTTTTAATAATTTTTCCAATAAAAAAGGGTCTTGAAAACTTCTACCATCTCCAGTATTAGGACAACTTATGTTCAAAGTAATAAAGTCAGATAAGTTTTTAAATTTCTTGAAACTATAAAAATAATCATCAACAGATTTATCGCCCTTAATATTTATATCGTTGGTTTTAGCTACACTAATCATTAAAGGAATTTTAAACTTTAAGTTTTTTAATCTTTCATATATTTTATCTGAACCTTCATTAGCCAATCCATAATGCACCATAATTGCTTTGTCTTTAGGAAGCCTCCACACTCTTGGTTTTTTATTTCCCTCACAATATTTTGCTGTTACAGAACCGATTTCCATAAAACCAAAACCAAGTTCAGGAAATATCTCAGTTAATTTACCATTTTTATCAAAACCTGCAGCTATGCCTAAAGGATTATTAAACTTAATGCCTAAAATCTTTTGTTCTAATTTTTTATTTTTATAAGAATAAACTTTCCTTAAAAATAATTTAACAATATTACTTTTACTAAAGATTTTTCCTATTTTAATTGCAAAATCATGCACTTTTTCAGCATCAATCTTGAATAAAATTGGTCTTATTAAATATTTGTAAAACATTTTAGAAAACTCTTAAAAGAATGGGTATTTAAGCTTTATTAAAAAATGAGCTATAAACTTCCCTGTCAACAATTATTTCAACGATGAGGGCAACCGGCGAAACAACATGGCCGACGCTTTCCGGCTATGAGCTCCGTGTACGTCCTCTCTATCCGGCGGCTTCTCGTCTCCGGTTTCTTAGCGGAGACAATCCAGCAGATCCATTCGTTGCGTGCGAGTGGCGTAATATCCTTCCATGCTGCTCGCGCCACCGGGGCAGAAGTAAGGACTTTTCGTAAATCCGTTGGCACCATGTGCACCGCAGCGATGGTGATTTCTTTTTTGGCCATATTCTTATTTTACCAAATATTCTATTTAAGTTTTTATTAGGATTTAGGTGACGTTTACTTTACAGCCCTTGAAAAATTACTTTATATATCCTTTAACCAATAATCTACCCATCATGCTTAAGTTGATTTGCATTCTGCCTTTTTTCTCAACAGTTTCTATTAATCCTAGCTCCTTTAATCCTTCACTTTTCAAAGTTCCATTTATGTGATAGCTTATTAAAGGCAGGCTCATATTTGTTTTTTTGCTTAATTCATCTAAAGAAGAACAACACTTAGGATTACTAGCTAAAACTTTCAAAATTTCTAATTTCTTATCAGTAAGCATTTTATAATATGAAAATTTTAAAACTGGAAGCAACATTGCTTCATTGCCTTCAACTCCAAAAGCCTTTATCCCATTTACAAAAGCAGCAGAAGTAGCAGCACATCTTGTTTCTCTGTCTCCTGTACTGACATTTATTAAAAGCTCTTTATCTTTTTCAGCAGATTTAATCTGAGCTATTGCTTCAAAAGTGGCTTCCCAAACATGAGTATCAGATCTTACTTCTTTAATACTACATGGTATTCTGAATTGTTCTAATTTCTTTTTAGTCGCCTCGGCTTCTTTCATTTTCTCTTTAGAACTGACTAAGATAATTCTTTCAGTTGGAAACTCCCTTATTCCAACGAATAAATCATCCATATAAGGTCCAAGCGGAGCAATTATAACGTGTTTCATTTTCAAATTATATTTAATTATTAAACTTTTGTTTTTAAATACTTTTTCCTTTAAGTATTAAACTTAATCTTTAATATATTAACAGATAATATAAATTGGTTTATTTAAATCTTTTTTGTAAATGGAAAGAAATCAATACTATGTCTTTATTAATAGTTTGTTTTTTGTTTTTGGTTTCAGCATAGTTTTTTCACTCGTTGGTATTTTACTTCAAACAATATTATCAAACTCATCTTTAATAGTTTTAAAATGGTTAAGTAGAATAGGCGGAATTATTATAATAATTTTCGGACTTTTTTTATTAGGTTTATTAAAAATCTCTTTTTTAGAAAAAGAGCACAAATTTCAGATAAAAAGAAAATTTAAATCATCATATGTGGCATCATTTTTATTCGGCTCTGCTTTTGCAGTTGGATGGACTCCGTGTATAGGTGCTGTTTTAGGGGCAATTTTAACTTTAGCAATAACACAGCCAGCAAAAGCATTTTTCTTATTATTTTTTTATTCGTTAGGATTAGGAATTCCTTTTCTTTTAGTCGGATTATTTACAAATAAAGCCAATAAACTTATTCAAAAAATGTTGCCCTATTTAAAATATATAAATTATTTTTTCGGGGTTATATTAATTATTTTAGGAATATTAGTTTTTACTAGCAATTTAGCTAAAATAGCAAACTTATCATTTGTAGCAAAGTTATTGTTAAAACTTGATTTAAGCTACATAGACTTGGGTTCATCTATAAACTTAGTAATTGCTTTTTTAGCTGGTTTAATTTCATTTTTAAGTCCGTGTGTATTGCCTTTAATACCTGCCTTTTTAGTTTATTTAGCATCAATAACAATAAAAAATGGAAACCAGATATAGAAGAACAATATTAATTTTTGTTATAATTATAATAATAGGAGTCATAATAATGGTTGAAAGGGGAGTTTGTATTCCAGGAATTGGATGTAAGATAGTTGAAGTTCCTGAAAAATCTGAAGTAGGAAAAGCACCTGACATAATTGGAATAAAACATTGGATAAATTCAAAACCATTAACAATAAAAGAATTTCAAGGAAAAAAAGTTGTTTTAATTGATTTCTGGACTTATACTTGTATAAACTGTATTAGGACCTTGCCATATTTAAAAGAGTGGGATGAAAAATATTCTAAAAAAGGATTACAAATCATAGGAATTCATACGCCCGAGTTTGATTTTGAAAAGAAAATAGAGAATGTTGAGCAGGCTGTAAAAGATTTTAAAATAAAATATCCTGTTGGGATGGATAATGATTATTCTACATGGAATAATTATGAAAATAGATACTGGCCAGCAAAATACTTAATAGATAAAAGGGGGTATATAAAATATTTTCATTTTGGAGAAGGCAATTATGAAGAAACAGAGAAGAAGATACAAGAACTATTAAAAGAATTGGGCGAAAATGTAACAAATATGAATTTAACTAAAGAACCAGAAACAGGAATAAGATTTAGAATAACTCCAGAAACATATGCTGGTTATCAATTTGCTTTGCCAAGAGGGCAAAATTTAGGTAACAAAGAAGGATATAAACCAGATCAAATTGTAAATTATAAGTTACCAGATGAGATAAGTTCAGATAGAATATACTTAGATGGTAAATGGAAAAATAATCCAGATACTTTGCAAAATCAGGATGAATCTGGTTTTGTTATATTAAAGTTTACCGCTTCTTCAGTAAATATTGTAACAGACAAAACTAGCAAGCCGGTAAAACTAGAAGTTTTTATTAATAATAAACCCATAATGAAAGAACAGGCAGGTTCAGATGTTCGTTTTGAAAAAAATAACTCATTTATTTTAATAGACAAAGCCAGGCTGTATAATCTAGTTAATTCAAAATATGGAACTTACACTTTAAAACTTACGACTTCATCAGGGGAATTTAAATTCAGTGCTTTTACTTTTGGTTAACTTATTTTCCGCAACACCCATAAACAGAAACATAACCATCATTAGTTATTTTTAAAGTATAGCTCTGACAATCTAATGGTTTATAATACAGAGAATAAACTTTCCTTCCATTTAAATCTCCAATTTTTACAGCATTTAGGACATTACCCCATTTAACTTCTTCTTTTTCTTTGAAGTTATCTAAACTAACCATAGCATCTATCTGGTTTTTTTTGATAAAATTTACAAAGTCCTCTTTGGAATCAATTTCAACATCAAACTTATATCTATTTTCAGGACCACAATTAGGAGAATATGTTTTAGGAATTTCACCAAATGGGTCTTTCTCAATTTTACTACATCCTACCAATATTAACAAAATAAAAATTAAAATGAATTTTTTCATATCAAAAATGAATCTTTTTTATTATTTAAATATATTCAAAAGGCTTTTAAATTAAAAGAGCATTACTTTTTTATGCTTAAAGATTATAGTTCATTGATTTTAAGATTTGGGTTAGGGTTAACTTTGTTTTGGTTTGGAATAACTAGTATTTTAGAACCAGAGGTATGGTCATCTTTAGTTCCCTCTTTTATTCCAATACAACCAACAACTACAATATTTTTGCTAGCTATTTTTCAAGTAATAATTTCAATTTTTATTATTATAGGTTTATTTACAAGAATAGCGGCATTATTAATGGCTTTAAGTTTAATTCCTATAATACTTTCGTTAGGATATAATGATGTGGCTGTAAGAGATTTTGCTATATTTATGGCAGCCATATCATTAGCAATGTCTGGAAGTAAAAAACTAAGTATAGATTCAAAATTTAGAGATTAAACAAAAGGTTTTTAAATAAAAACAATAATATAAGATACAATGAGAAAACAAATAATAATTTTTTTAATATTTGTTCTAATTCTCTTTGCTGGTTGCCAATCAAAAACAGTACAAGAAACAACAACTACAACTTTGCCCCAGGTTAGAGTGGTAGATACTGGAGATGATAAGGCAAATGAAAATTCTCAAGCAGCAAATACAAACATAGTACAAATAGATATGACTGCAAAAAAATTTGAATTTAGTCCATCAACAATAACAGTGAACAAAGGAGATAAAGTTAAGATTAAAATAACGAGCACAGATGTAAATCATGGTTTTGCTATTCCAGAATATGGAGTAAGCCAAAAAGTTGATTTTGGTAAAACTGAGGTTATAGAGTTTACAGCGGATAAATCGGGAGAATTTACTTTTTTTTGTAATGTTTTCTGTGGTTCCGGACATAAAGAAATGAAAGGAAAATTAATAGTTAAATAATAACTACTTTTATATAGTAACATATAGAAAAATTTATAAATACACACTTCACTTTTTATTTTATGGCAAACGAGTTACCTATAATTAAAACACCGCAAGACTTTGTAGCTTTATTCTTACAAAATCCAGAAGTATGTGGAGAAGGATTGAAAGAACTTTTGGATGTAACCCCTGATATTTTTAGCATGTATGTTCCTCAAGTAATTGATAAGCAAACAGGACTATTGTCTAAAGACTATTTTGAAGAACATGAACTTCCTTTAGCTCTATTAAAAGCGAGAACAAATGAAGTTCCATTATCATACTTTTTAACGGATTTAGATGGTTTCCATAATTTCAATGAGGATTATGGTCATATAATGGGGGATGAAGCAATAAAACAAGTTACAGACTTATTAAAAAAAAGTTTCAGAACAAAGAACACAAGACAAACCTTAGACCAGACATTGAACCAAGAAGATAATACAAGTAAATCAAATAGAATGTTAGATCATGTAGGAAGAGTTTCAATGGATTACACACCACAAGGAAGAGTTGGTGGTGGAGAGGAATTTGCAGTTATATTATATGGCTGTGATGAACGCAATGCAGAGATAGTAGCTAATAGATTCTTAGCCAAAATAAGAGCATTAACTATACCGTATAGAATTGATGAAGCATTATCAATAACTGTTAGCGGTGGTATTTCTCAGTACCAAGAAAACATGGAGCCAAGAACCTTAATAGAAAGGGCTGATAGGGCTTTATTTTATTCAAAAGATCAAGGCAAGGATATAGTTACACGGTTTTCATTGGTACCTTCTGATTTTGTACCTAAACCAAGAAAAAGAGTATAATTTATTTAAATCATAAAATAATTTTTAATAAATTAACAGAGAAAATATATAATCTCTGTATTTACTTTAAATAAAATGCAGGAAGAGAGTTATATTTGTGAAGAATGTAGACATATGGCAGATAAACTAAAAAAATGCTGTGGCAAACATATGATTAATTCTAAAAATGCAGTAAAAATTGCAGATAACATCTGCGGTTGCTCTAGAGAAATTTAATTGTTTATTTTGTTCTGAACTAAGTTCATAAATTCGTTTCTTGTTCTAGAATCTTCTCTAAACTGTCCCAATAATTCAGAAGTAGTCATAATTGCGCCAAATTTCTTAACTCCTCTTAATTCTCGGCAGAGATGCCTGCCATTCATTAAAACAGCCACGCCTTTAGGTTTCAAAACATCATTCAAATATTCAGCTATTTGTTTTGTTAATCTTTCCTGAACTTGAAGCTTAGCTGCAAAATGATCAACTACTCTTGCTAATTTAGAAATACCGATTAATTTTTTGTCAGGAATATAGGCAACAAAAACTTTTCCAAAAAAAGGAAGTATATGATGCTCACATAGGCTATAGTAGTAACCTTCATCAATAATCATCTCACTGTAATTTTCTTTGTTTTCAAAAACCGTTATTTTTGGTTTTTCTTCCTCACAATATCCTTTTAATATTTCTCTATACATTCTAGCTACCCTTAATGGGGTTTCTTTTAATCCTTCCCTATTAAAGTCTTCACCAATAGCTTCTAATAACTCTTTAATTTTTTCACTTACTGTTTTAATATAGTCTTCCTTATTTAGACAAAAATTTTTTCTTTTTTCTAACATCTATTCTCCTCTATAAATAACATAATTATTTGGTGTTTCGTATAATTTTACCTCATACAGCTTACTTAATTTTTGTTTTAATTGTTTCCATATCCATAAAGCAATATTTTCAGCAGTAGGATTTTCAATAAAATTGTTAATTGTATTGTGGTCTAATTTTTCAATTACTAACTCGTTAACTATTTTTTTAATTTCAGAAATATCAATTACTATATTGTTAACAATTTCACCCTTAACTGTTACTTCTAAAACATATCTATGCCCGTGCAGATTATGGCACTTTCCAAATTCTTTTCCTAACTGATGAGCTGAATCAAACTCGAACCTTCTTGTTAATAGCATTTTAAAATTCATATGACGGCATTAATATCACTGGATCTTCTAGTTTTGGCCTTTTTTTTATTAATTCTAAAACTTTATCTGAAATATCTTTGGGTTGCAGTATTCTAGAATAAAATTCATCTAAGCTTAGTCTTTTTTCGATAGCTTCCCTTATCTCGGGATTAGCTTCAATAATTCTCCTTAACATATCAGTATTAACATTGCCAGGACTTAAAGCATAAAAAGAAGTTCCACTATTCTCTGCTGCTAATGCCCTAGTTAGATGACTTAAAGCAGCCTTAGATGCATGATAGCCTGGTTGACCAGGATAAGCTTTTCTATCAGCATCAGAAGATATGTTCACTACTATACTGTCTTTTCTCATGTAGGGCAACAATTTAAAAATTAATCTTTTAGGACCATCAAAATTAACTTCCATTACTTTATTAAAATCCGCTAAATTCTTCTCGGGGTCTCTTAAATTTAAAGGTTCACTAGCAACAATAAACTGGCCAGCAGCATTTACTAAAATATCAACTCCATTATACAATCCTATAACTTGTTTAACTAATCTATCAATAGAGTGTCCATCAAATAAGTCAGAAACTATTGCCCTTGCATCGGCTTGATATTGTTCCCTAAACATTTTAGCATGTTCTTCTAATAAATCACCTCTCCTAGCAGTTAATATAACGGAGGCTTTTTTTTCAGCTAAGGCTCTTGCTATTTCATATCCTATACCTGAGCTTGCCCCAGTTACAATAGCAACTTTATCTTTTAAGTCCATTTTGATCAGTTTTTATATAAAATAACTATTTATAAACGTTGCCTTAAATGTGTTTGAAAGACCTTAAAACATGATTTAAACCTTTAACACAACAACCTTAAAATAGACACATTTAAATAAAAATAAATTATGGAGTGATTGATATGAAAGAACATAAAGTAACTGTTTACAAAACATTGACTTGTAGTTGGTGTCATAAAACGGAGGAATTTCTTAAACAGCATAAAATAAAGTTTACTTCAGTAGATGTTGGTAAAGACTATCGCGCGGCAACGGAAATGATAAGAAAATCAGGACAACAAGGTGTTCCTGTGATAGATATTGATGGTAATATTGTAGTTGGTTTTGATGAACCAGAATTAAGAAAGTTATTAAAAATAAGTAACTAATAATCATTAACGGGCTCTAATCTAATTTTTTTAAGAACCACAATTTCCCTAGAATTTAGCTCTCTTTCAGTTTCTAATGTATAATACCAAAAACTATCATCCTGTCCTAAAGCACCAACTGGTAAATTAAGCTTACGACTAAGAACTAGCTCTTCTCCAAAACTTAGTTCTCTTTTTAATCTGTAAATTAAAGTCATTATAAGAAAAATATTAAAAAGATTATATAAATATTAGTCCTTAAAAACATATTGTCCATTAGTATCTTTGTATACTACGGCTACATTAAATGGCTTCCCTTCACCGTAAAGGTGAGAAATACCAGCCATAACTCTCCTACCAAGTTCAATTGCAGTATCTTCATTAGTTCTGCCTGTTCGTGCTGTAATCACGTATTTTAAATCTTTGAGTTTTTTTGGCTTTGCCCCTTTCATTAAATGTTTATGACTACTTGGAAAAGTAGGATAGATTTCTTTTTCATTTATAAAATCTACTAAGCCCTGGTCTACTTTGCCTCTTGGCAAATCTTTTACTTCCATTAATGAAAGCTCTAAACCAGAACCACCTTTATTAGTGTCTTTTACTCTTTCATCAATAGCGGTCCTATAAGAATCTTTACAATCAAAAAACCCATATGATTGACCCATTTTAACCCCCAATTTTATACTAATATCTATGTATAAACCACTATATAAATCTTTCTATTTGTAACTACTATATAGAAATAACAAAAAAGGCTTAAATCCCACATAATTCTTTATTATTATGTCAGATTATGATTATTCGGGTGGACAAAGAAAATCCAAAAGTGACAAAAGAATGAAACGTAGATTTAGGGTTTATAAAAAAGGCGGTAAATACAGATCTACTAAAATAGAAAACTAACTTTTTCTTTTATATATAATAAAACCGAGTATTAAGATAATAAAAAATATCAACAAATATAACCAATAACTGCTTTCTTTTGTGATATATTCACTAACGTCTTCTTTAAATAAAATTTCATTGCTCTTTTCAATTCTTATCTTGGAAAACTTCTTGTTATAATCTGAAACAATAGTAAAGTTGAATTGTTTTAATTCTAAATGTTTTCCCTCTTTATTATTAACAGGAACTATCTCTATAACATCATTCATTTTAAAATTAAATTTATTTAAAACTTCATTCTTTTCATTTAAAATTAAAAAAGAGTGATCTCCTTCTTTTATGTTTGGAGAATATCCTTGAGAAGAACTAATATCTTTTAAAGTAATTTTTCCATTGTTGTAATTAAAATTAAATAAATATATTTTATCAGCATAAACACTATTGATTACTAAAAACATTGCTAATATTAAAAAATATTTTTTATTCATATTATTTCCTCACAATATTTTGAAACTTTATTTGTTAATTCCTTAATTCTTTTGCATATTAATATTTCATTATATTTTCCGATTTCTCTTCCAGCTATTTTCATAAAACTATTTTCATGTGGTCTATACCAGTTAGATAATTCACATCCTTTAATACAATTAGTTCCTTCTATACACTGTTCATTTTTACACCAAGGTTTGCAGCTATTATCTTCGTAGCAATTTCTTTCAGCTTTTTCTTCAAACATTTTGAAATATTCATCATCAACATATTCGTCTCTTAAATCACCTAATCCATGTCCAATCAATTCGTGTTCTATAACTCCTGCATCAAACCCCCCTAAGGTGGTAGCTGAGATAACTCCGCTTGTGCTACCTGCATCTTTATTTGAATTAACAAGCACTAAAACAAAGTCATTAGGGCATTTAGAAATAAAATTAGTTATTTTACTATAATCACAA
>CAYIXS010000012.1:0-15917 GCA_964367445.1 Candidatus Woesearchaeota archaeon
CAATCCTGTTATAAATTCCATATTTAAACACCAATCTTGCTTTTAATCTTTTAAAGGGTTACTATAGCTTCAATTATATTTAAAGTATTTTTGGATTTATTTAAGCTTTGTTGTTCTCTTTGAATAGATCTAATGGTTTTGGCAGTTCAGATAGTATTTTTTGAATCTCTTTTGGTGTGATTTTAGATAATTCATCTTTTAGCTCTTTTTCTGAAATGTCAAAGTAGTCATAAAAATGCGGGGTTAGTTTAATCAACCTGGTTCTTCCATATCTTTCTGTTGAAATTAAACCGGAGTTTATTAAATTTGAGATATGATCATAAGCTTTATTGCCCCTTATGTGGATTATTTCTGATTGCTGAACTGGAGATTTGAAAGCTACTACTGCTAGTGTTTTTATTGTTGGAGAATCCATTTCTGTTGTAGAAAGAAGTTTGTTTGTTAGAAAACCATATTCTTTTTTAATGTTTAATTTAAATAAATTATCTTGTTGATGTAGTATTAAAGCAGAATCTTTTTGCTCGTAATCATTTTTTAATTGTTGTACTGCTTTTATAACTTCTTCTGAAGAATTTAGATTAAGATATTTAGCTATTTCTTCAACAGATACAAACTTTCCAAGCGTGAATAAAATTGCTTCTATTTGTTTTTTTAAATGGTCCATAATAAGCACCTATGGTTCTTATCAACTCCCTATCAAAGATATAGAAATTATAATTTTTAAAGTTATTGTATTAAAATACTCCAATCTCCTGTAAAGGCAATATATATGGTAGCAATAATGATTAGGATAACTTGGATTAGGCCTGCGATAAATGCTATTTTTTGGTATAAATATACTAAATGTTTTACTTTCAAATCATCTATCCAAAATAAACCCTTGCCAAGTGCTTCTTCAAAACTTTTTCCTTTTTTGTATTCATTAAATACATGCACAAAATAAAATGCTATAATAATCCAAATGAAGAAATTAAAGGTGATTACAGATAGAATCCATCCTAAAAAATAAATTATTTTTTTCCACCAGGCATCTAATTTCCATCTGCTTTTAAGACTGTTCTTCAAACTCAAGTTATATCACCCTCTTTTTAACAATAGAATAAAATCTTCCTTATTTTATAAATTTATTGTATGGCAAATCTTAATATTGCAGCTATTCCTGTTAAATCACGTAATTGCTGGCCTTCCTGGGTATCTACTGAGATTATGAAAACTTCTGTATTTGAGGCTTTTGCTTTTTCTTCCAGTTCCTCAATTATTTTTTCATCAGCACTTTCTGATATTAACAATTTGTCAACTGCACCGTAATCTAGTGCTTTTTTTACTTCATTTAAACCATACGCTGTTCTTTCTGGTGATCTGGCTAATTTTTCAAAAAAATCCTGCAATAATTTTCTTTCTTGAGTTATGGCTTCTTTTGCTAATACATCCTGTGAAATTTCAACCAGGTGATGCAAGCCCGGCTCGTCTGTATATGTTAAATCTTTTATTGCAAGCAGTTTTTTCTTTATTTCATTATTTAGGTATTCTTTAAATTCCTCTTTTGTCGGGCCAGGTCCACCTAATAACACCCCTTTTATTTCTGGCTTGTTTAAAAATTCCTTATTTGATGCTTCTGCTATTCTCTTATAAAATTCTTTAGCTGCTCCTTCTCTTAATCTATGAAATCTTTGGGCTGAGTTGTGTACTAAAATACCATTTGCGAAGAAATTTTTATTTTTAACTGCTATATCAACTAATTCTATCTGTTTGTTTATGATTTCAATATTATTTATTTTAGTGATAAATCTTTTTCCTATTAAAAAATCTTTTGTTGTTAACTCTTCTGCTGGTTTTTCTATTATCTTTTCCTTTTCTTTAACAAGGAATACATGGTCTTTGGAGCAAGTAATTTTTTGATCTGCTGTTTTAATAATGTAGTATTTATCTTTTTTTACTGTCCATTTATCCAAGCAAATTGAATCTGCTAATTTGTTTGTTTTAAAATCTAAACCTTCTATTTTATCTCCAATTTTTATATCTTTTAATTCTATTAAAGAACCATTATTGACTAAAGTGTCTTGTGCAAGACACTGACCTCCCGCACGCGTCTTTCCTGGAACGCCAGAAGTCATTTTTGATAATGTCCTGACTGAAGTCCCTTTTAATACTCCTAAAGTCGCTTCTCTTCTGTCCATAACAATCAAACCATAGGCTTCTTTTGCCTCTGTCATGTTTTGCAATAAATCTGTTACAAATGTTTGGTCACAGCGGTATAATCTTGTTTTAAGCGGTTCTGGCGGTTCTATTGAAAATACTTGAATGTCAATTTTATTATCTTGTTTGGATACATTGCCTGAAAAAACAGCTAATCCGTTTGGTGGTGTTTGCTTGAACAATCTCAAATGACGAATCATTTTTTCTAAAGAATCTATAACATTTGCCCTTGTTTTTGCATCTTTTATATTAGAAGCAGTTCCTTGTTCTTGCTGTAAGTGCTGTATTATCTTATTCATATCGTAACCAGAAGGAATATAAACTGAAACTAGTTCTGTATGTCTGCCTCTAATCAAACTTAAATCTCTGATAAACTTCCTTAAATTTTGTTTCTGTTTTGTTGTTAACATTTTTATCATTAAAAGAATTGCTATTTAAAAGGATTTATGACTTTTAACCATGGAATCTTTTTAAAATCTTGTTCATTTTCTGTGATTATTGTGTGAATATTATTTTTATACATAACTGCAGCTATCAATGCATCCCAATAGTCTATTTTAAATTTTTCTACGAACAGTATTGCATCTAATATCTCTCTGGTTGAGAATTTAAAAATTTTGAAAGACGAAAAATAAGATATGTCACTAATGATTCTGAAAGCCATTTTAAGTTCAATTGGTTTTTGTACTTTTGTTGTTATCACTGAAAAAAATTCTGATAAATTTTGGGTTGATAATGCCAAAACTCTTTGTTTTGACCAAGCCAAGTTCATTATCTCTTTTGCTTTTTTATGCTTTTCTGATTCTGTTTCATCATAAGCATAAATTAAAACATTAGAGTCAATTAGCGGACAGTCATTTTCTGTCATATAATTCACTTCTGTGTTTAATCAATATTTTTCCCATATCAAAGCCTTTTTCCATTAGGGCTATTTGCCTTTTTGCTATTTCTTCTTGTTCTTTTTCTTTTAAGTATTTTTTAGTGGCTTCTGTTATAGTTCTACCTAAAAAGCCTTTTTTTGTTTTTTCTTTAGAAGCTAGATGTCTTAATTTATCTAATACTTCTTTTTCTATGTTTATAGTAATAGTCTTTGTTTCCATAAATATATTTAGACTTATTATATATTTAAATGTTTTGTTTATGTAAATACTAGAGAGATATTGAAAATTTGTCTGAGAAATTCAATTCTAAAATATGGTGTGTTTCAATTATATCTTTTTCTATTGACTTAAATGTTTTAGGTATTGTTAATCTTTTTATGTTCTCTTTTAAAGAAAGACCCTTATCTTTCTTATTTTTCCATATTTCTGAGTTAAGATTCATCAATTCTTCAGTTGAAAATTCTGGTTTTAAAATCTTTTCTTGATTTGGGAATTGCTCAAAATGGATATCTTTTTCATTTAGATCTTTATAAATATGGTAAGTTATTAATGGTATTA
This sequence comes from Candidatus Woesearchaeota archaeon, assembly GCA_964367445.1. Classification (GTDB taxonomy): domain Archaea; phylum Nanobdellota; class Nanobdellia; order SCGC-AAA011-G17; family JACPIM01; genus JACPIM01. The sequence continues at coordinate 3,636 of CAYIXS010000012.1, forward strand.
TTGGTGCTAATAATTTTAGTATTGTTTCAAGACAAGAATATAAAGTAAATATTGCAGAATCTTGTTCTGCTTTTGAAAATTTATTATTCTGGTTGTAGGCCCTAGTTTTTACTAGTTCTATATAATGAGAGGCAAAAGTTTCCCATAAAAAATGCTTGATATTTGCGGCGGGATTATGAAAATCATATGACTCGTACCGTTCATTTGCAAGTTTTATTATATTATTTAGTTCGTATGTTATCCATTTATCTGTTTCAACTAATTGTTTTGGTTTCTTTGGTTTTTCAAATAAGGAAACAAATCTTGCTACATTCAGTAATTTCGTTATTGTCTTACTTGCTCCTTCGATTCTTTCGAAGGAACAACGAAAATCTGTTTTTTCTAGGTTTCCTTCTATTGCTGCCCATAATCTAAATGGTTCTGCTCCGAATCTGTTGAGCACTTCTTTAGGATCTATACTATTACCCTTAGATTTAGACATTTTATATCCTTTTTCATCTACAATGTGGTAATTTATCCAGACATCTTTAAAAATTGGTTTTTTTATTAATAAATAGCATTTTAACAACGTGTAATATAACCAGGTCCTAGTTATTTCCTTACCCTGGGGGCGTAATGTGCAGGGAGAATTTTTTTCAAAGAATTTTTTATCTCTCTCATATTTCAATATATATAACGGAGAAATTGAAGAATCAAACCATGTATCAAATACTCTCATTTCTCCATAAAATTTGTTATGCTTGCATTTTGGACATTTTTTTATAGGCGGATCTTCTTTCCATGGTTGGTAATATCTCCCCTTTGGTGGAATTACTATATAATTACAGTTTTTACAATACCACAAAGGAATTTCTGTTGCATAGAATCTTCTTCTAGATATTGGCCAATCAATACTTATTGAATCTATCCAATCTAAAAGTATCTGTTTACTTTGTGGTGAATAGAAATTAATTTTATCTGCTAATTTTTTTATAATTTTTTTATATTCTAGTTGTTTTACATAAAATTCTTTCATAGAAATAAATTCTATTGGGTCATTAGATCTTTCGCATATTGGTGTCCTATGTGTAACCTTTTCTTGTTTTACTATTAAATTTTTTTCTTTTAGTAAATTAATTATTTTTTCTCTTGCATCTTTAACTTTTAATTCGTTTAAAAAACCAGAATGTTCGTTCATGGTTCCATTTTTATTAATGGCAATAATCGGCTTTAGATTCATTTCTCTGAAGAATCTTATATCAGATAGGTCTCCAGCTGAACACATCATTACTAAACCTGTTCCTTTATCTATCTCGGCTAAGGGGTGTGTTTTTATTGGAATCTCTTTGTTGTATAGAGGAGTTATGGCTGTTTTACCTTGTAAATGTTTATATCTACTGTCTTTTGGATTAAAAATAATCATTCCGCATGTGCAAATTAGTTCTGGTCTTGTTGTACCTATTACTATTTCTTCACCTGTTTCTTTAACTTTGAATTTAATAAAATTAAAGAATGTAGGTAAGTCTTCATAAGTTACTTCTGCATCTGCGATAGTTGTTTGACATCCGGGGCAGTAATTATTAATTCTTTCATCTTCATAAATAAGATTATTTTTATACATGTCTATAAAAGTGTCTTGGGTTAGTGCCCTATAATCTGGAGAATCTGTTTCATATAAATCACCAATTCCCTTACCTTTCTTCCAAGAATTAAAACATATGCCTAGTTTTAGGAATGAATCTACTGATGCTAAGCTTGATTCTTCTAAAATTTGTTTACATTTTTCTATGGCTTCTTCTCTTTTTAAATCTGTTAATTTTATATTGAACTTTTTTTCTGCTGCCATTTCTATGGGTAGACCATTTCTATCCAGACCTAAAGGAAAAATAACTTCGTGATTTGTCATTCTTTTGAATCTGGCAAACATATCCATTAAAACATAAGTTGTGGCTTGACCTATATGAATCGGAGTATTAACATATGGTGGCGGTGTATCTATAGAATAAACCTTCTTCTTAGAATTTTTATTAAATTTATATATATTGTTTTTTTTCCAGTGTTCGTATATTGGTTTTTCTAATTCTTTTGACCATCGGGTTTCTTTGATTAATGGTGATCCCATATTAAATAACCTCTTAGAATTGATTTTAAATAGATTTTGGTCGAAATGTTTTGACTGCAGAAAAGCCCGATCATTTAATTGAAATCTCGCTTTTGATATATGTCTAAAACGCTCCGTGGCTTCCGAAAAATTTATATATCTTGGGATATACTGTAATTACTGGTGTTTATAGTGTTTATTTTTTCGCAACATGCATTATACAAAATGGATGCTTTGGGAATAGAAAAAAATGAAGTGAAATCCGTCATAACAAAAGGAATGAAATGGAAAGAAAAAAATACAGAAAAGATGCACGCAAAAGCTTTTGGTTTGGAAGTAGTCTTTTTAAAAAAGAATTCAGATATTTTTATAATAACGGTTTATCCGGAGGGTTAAATGAAATGTATTTTTTGTAATGGTGAATTGAAAAGAGAAGAAGTTGAACATAAAGAACTAGGGATATCTTTAGGAAGGTTTCCGGCTTCTGTATGCAATAAATGCGGGGAGGTATTTTTTGATGAGGTTTCTGTAGATAGGATACAGAAAAAATCCAAAGAACTTGGTCTTTTTGGATTAGCGAAAAAAACCAAAGTGGCCAAAGTTGGAAATAGTTTAGCTATTAGAATACCCAAAGAAATAGCAGAATTTGTTAATTTGAAGAAAGAAGAATCAGTCAGGATAATCCCCAAAAACAATAAAGAGATATCAATTGAAATTTAGATAAGTTTATTGAAATTTACTATGGTGATTTTCTATGTTTGAAGGTTATGGGTATGAAATTATAGTTGGAATAATTTTTGGAATACTAATTTTATTATTGTCTTTTGCTTTTATTTTAGAAGAATTATTTCCTAAGAATAGAATTTCTAAATGGCTAGAAAAATTAGTAGAGTGGATTAAAGATAACGTTAGGCCCTAATCTTTTTTGCTGTGGCGAAAAAAAGTAAATTGGTCGAAATGTTTTTAAAGCAGGTTATTTTTGGTTTTTCTTATGGGAAGGTAGCTCAGCCTGAAATTGATTAAATTGGCTAAGGAGAGCACTATAAAAATGTCTTAAACTACGCTGAAGAAATCTTTCAGATCCGTAGAAGTCGGGGGTTCAAATCCCCCCCTTCCCACATTTTAATCATAGAAAGATATATTAATGGGTTTTAACCTTAAAAATATTAAATAAAAAAGTTTAAATAGAGCCTTTTCTTCTTAGAAAAAGAAGAAAACCTAGGAAATAAGGATTGCATCCTTATCAACCTGCTAAAAAATTAAGAGGTGTGTGAATCATGATTAATAATAAAAAAGGAGCTATAGAGCTTTCTATCACTACTATTGTTGTAGTTGTTATTGGTATTACTTTACTTGCTTTAGGATTAGCTTGGGTTAGTGGGATATTTGAGAGATTACAGGGCACTACAAAGGGTGCTTTTGAAAAAGCAGATGCTGAGATAGGTAATATTTTTGCAGGTGGTGCGCAAGATGCGCCATTTAGGATTAGTCCTACTTCCTTATCTGTAAAACAGGGCGGAAGAGAAAAAGTGAACATTATAATCTCAAATTTGGGTGTAACAACTGTTAATAATGTTCAAGCTTTTAGACCAAGTTCTAGTTGGGATGTTGGCAGTGCTGTGTCTAAGAAGGGTGATACTAATGCTGATTCTGGTCCTGGAACTGATGCACAGTTAAAAGTAAAATGTTTAATAGCAGATACTTTATCAGATGCATCAAAAAGCTATGATTTGAGTAGCGGGCAGGAAGCTAAAATAACCGTATACGTTGATGTGGCCAAGGATGCATTATTGGGTAGTTATCTTTGTAATTTCGGTGTTAATGAGATTGGGGGATTATCTAGTGGTGCTGCTCAATTAGAAGTACCTAGTCTTTCTATAACAGTAACTAGATAAAAACCACAAATCTTTTTAATCTTCTTTTTCTTATTATTTTTATATGTTAAGAGTATTTAAAAATACTTTTAAAAAACCCGCGTAAAAACAAAAAACTTAGATAAAAAATAGAACTTTCAAATATAAATTTTAAAGACTACAATAACCAGTATTTCTATTTGATAAGAGAATTCAATTAACTTAATAGCCATTTCCAAACAGGAATGACCTTAATCTTTTTGCCTCCTTCTTCGAAAGAATCTTCTTGCCCATAAGTTAATATCAGTCCTTCCCTAAGCTTGAATTTATTTAGGGCTTCAATCAAGCCTCTTACTTCCCTTTCTTTATTCTTCTCATTTAACTCATAGGTTACTTGTATAATTTCTTTAATCTTATTTCCTTTTCTTATTAAAAAATCACACTCATATTTCTCTGAATGGTAAAATATCTCTTTCTCTCTTCTTTTCAATTCTATAGCTGCTAAGTTCTCTAATAATTTCCCTTTATCTTTTGATAACCTAAAGCCCATATTAACTAAGAAACCATTATCTATACAGTAAACCTTTCTTGGGTTCTGAATCTGGGTTTTTATAGAGTAATCAAATTTATGAATAAAAAAGAATAAAAAAGAACTCTCAAATGCTTCTACAATAGACTTAACTGTTGCAATATTTTTTAATTGGACTATCTTAGAAACTGTTCTTAGGCTTATTAAGGAAGAAGGATTTGAAAAGAAAAATATGGCAATTTCTTTTATTTGTTTATGAAGCTTGCCAAACCTTCCTATTATATCCTTATATAAAATATCTTCGTAAAGCTCTTTAATAACTATATTTTGTTCTGTGATAGCTCTTTTGGGTATTCCTCCCTGTTCAATAAAAGAATCTAGTTGTTTTCTTATTATTGCCTGCTCTTTTAAATCAAGTTTCCAGTTCTTTAATAAAACATTCTTTGCTTGTAGGAATTCTTTAAAATTAAGCGGAGTTAAGCTTAACCTTATGGATCTTCCCGTGAGTATTGTAGCAATTTCGCTGCTTAGAAGTCTTGAATTTGATCCTGTAATAAAAATCTTATATTTCCCTTTTATTCTTTCTATCCATTTCTCCCACCCATTAGCTTCTTGAATCTCGTCAATGAAAAGAACGCATTTTTCTTTATATTCTTGCTCATTAAGAAAATCTATTATTTTCTGAAAGTCCTCTAATAAAAATTTTACCAGCCTATCATCATTAAAATTAATATAAAAATACTCTTTTTCCTTTAGGTTTAGCTCGTTTTTTATAATTTTCAATAAAAAAGACTTGCCACACCTTCTAACCCCGGTTATAACTATAGGCATATCTAGAGAAATTAGTTCTGTAGCCTTTTTTGCCATTTCTCTGTTTATTGTTGGCTTTTCTTCTTCAAAGTCTTTTTGTTGATCAAACAATCTTGTGTATAGTTCTTCTCTATTCATCTATTTATATAACAATTTGGGCTTTTTAAACCTTTCTAATGTGTTACATATTTTGTTACACCTTATAACAAATGTGTTACATATTTCGTTACATTTATTTGACAAACCAATATTCTAAGCTGAGTACGAAGTCCTTGTTCATGTTGAATAACCCGCAGCTTAATTCTGCTTATACCATATCATAATATATAGTTATAAAGCTAATCCTTTCTTGTGTCCACGTAGAAAGATTTATAAATAATGTAGACATAATAGCAATATGACCTATACAGAAGTGAGGAATATTAATGGTAAAAAATATTATTATAGAGTTAGATCTATAAGAAATAAAGAGAAAATATCGAAAAAAAGAATATACCTTGGACATAGCTTATCAAGTTCTGAGCTTTTAAGAAAAGAAAAAGCCGCTGATGAAAAATTACTATTTGAAAAAAGAAAAAAAGCAAATAAGGAAATTGAAAAGATTAAATCAAAGATAATAAAGATATTAGTACTAAATAAAGTAAAAAGAGCAGGTATTTTTGGTAGCTATGCAAGAGGAGAACAAAAAAAGAACAGCGATGTTGATATATTAATACAAATAGATCCGCGATATAGCAAAAAGCTTAGTTTACTAGACATAATAGGAATAGAAAAATCTCTTGAAGATAAGTTAGGGAAGAAAGTTGATTTAATAGAATACTCGGCTTTACATCATCTTTTAAAAGATAGAATTTTAAAAGAGGAAATCAGAATAATATGAAAGATGATTCAATATTTGTTAGGCATATTTTAGAATCCATAAAGAATATAGAAGAGTTTTCTAAAAGCCTTTCTAAGGAAGAATTTGCAAAGAGTAGGTTAAAACAAAGCGCGATTATTAGAGAATTGGAGATTATAGGAGAAGCAAGTAAAAATCTATCAGATGAATTTAAAAATAAGTATAAAATTATTGAATGGAAACTTATAGCTGGTTTTAGAGACAAGTTAGCACATCATTATTTTGGTATAGTACTAGAAAGGGTGTGGAATATAATAGAAAAAGACTTGCCAAACCTTAAAAAAGAGATAGAAAAAATAATATCTGAAATTAATATGTTAGGAAAGAAATAATATGTTAAAAATATTTAATACATTAACTAGAAAAAAAGAAATATTTAAGCCTATTAAAGATAAAAAGATACAGCTATTTGTTTGTGGTTTAACCCCTTATGATAATGCACACATAGGGCATGCCAAAACTTGTATTCAGTTTGACATTATTGTTAAATACTTAAGATATTTAAAATATAATGTTTTCTATTTGCAAAATGTTACGGATATTGACGATAAGATAATAAGAAGAGCTAATGAAGAAAATAAAACTTGGAAGGAAATTGCCAGAAGATATGAAAAAGAATATCATGATGATATGAAAAAATTAAATGTTGATTCTGTTGATAAATTTGCAAGAGCTACAGATTATATAAAAGAAATACAAAGCCAAGTCAAAAGACTAATAGAAAAAGGTTATGCTTATAAAATTTCAGATGGATATTATTTTGATTTAAGCAAATTTCCTGAATACGGAAAATTATCTAAAAGAACAGAACAACAAGCGCAAGATGCTGTATCTAGAATAGATGAAAACAAGGAAAAAAGAAATAAGGGTGATTTTTGTTTATGGAAATTTTCCAAAGAAAATGAGCCTAGCTGGGATTGGGAGAATGGCGGAGGTCGTCCAGGCTGGCACATAGAAGATACTGCTATAACTGAGAAAGAATTTGGACCACAGTATGATATACACGGAGGAGCAGTTGATTTAATATTTCCGCATCATGAATGTGAAATAGCACAGATGGAAGCGGTTTCTGGAAAAAAACCTTTAGTAAAATATTGGTTGCATACTGAATTTTTGAATATAAATAAAGAAAAAATGAGCAAAAGCTTAAAGAATTTTATAACAATAAGAGATGTTTTAGAAAAATATGATGGAAAAGTTTTAAGGTTCTTTTTTGGTTCAAACCATTATAGAACTCCAATTAATTTTACTTATGAGACATTAGAACAAAGTAAAAATGCACTAGAAAGAATAAATGATTTTATGAGGAATTTAAAGAATAGTAAACACAAAGATGATTTAAAGTTAATTAAAAAAACAAGAGAAGATTTCATAAAAGCTATGGATGATGACTTTGATACTCCTAAAGCTTGGTCTGGAATTTTTGATTTCATAAAAGAGATTAATAAATCAGGTGGCGGAAAGAAAAGCTATGAACTGATGCTGGAATTTGACAAAATATTTAATGTTTTAGACTTAAAAGAAAATAAAGTAAATAAAGAAATTGAAAAATTGATTAAAGAAAGAGAAGAAGCCAGAAAAAATAAGGATTTTGAAAAAGCCGATAAAATAAGAAGAGAATTAAGCCAAAAAGGAGTTATGTTAGAAGATACAAAAGAGGGAATTAGGTGGAAAATTAAATAGAAAAGATTATTTTTGTAATCTGTCCTTCTTTTATTTTTATATTTCTTAAAATACTTTTTTTCTATCTCTATTACTATTTTTATAAAATTATATTTTAACATTTATTGATACAAAAGTTTATTTTCGATATATTTATAAATGGATTCTTTAGATAAGAGTTAGGCTATTATTATATAGCTAATCTAACACCGCAAGGTGTATAAATTTTAGGAAAAATAAAATGGCAAATGTTTTTGATGTAAAAGCAGATGAATTAATTGAAAAAGCAGCAGAAGAGTTAAAGAAGATGGAATTTATGAAGATGCCTGAATGGGCTAAATTCGTTAAAACCAGCACTGCAAGAGAAAGACCGCCTATAAAGCCAGATTGGTGGTATACCAGGGCAGCATCTATTTTAAGGAAGTTGTATATTTTAGATAAGCCCATCGGAACTAATAAATTAAAAAGTTATTACGGCGGAAGGAAAAACAGGGGGCACAAACCAGAAAAGATGTATAAGGGTTCTGGAAAAATAATAAGGTTGATATTGCAACAATTAGAAAAAGCCGAATTTATTAAAAAAACCGAGAAAGGAGTTCATAAGGGCAGGATAATAACAAAAAAAGGAAAAAGTTTTTTGGATAAGCTAATTAATAAAAATGGCTTTTCTTTAGAAAATAAGGGCAAGCCCTTATCAACCCAAGAAAGGAAAGAATGAAAGAAGATTTTAAAAAAAAATTGGAATTGCAAAGACAAATTGTACTTATAGAAGAAAACGCTAAAAAATATTTAGATAGAGAGGCTTTGCAAAGATTAGGAAATTTAAAATCTGCGTATCCTGAAAAGGCATTACAGGTTTCAGCTTTGATATTGCAAAATGCCGAAGCCGGAAATTTGAAAAATATAATAAATGATGATCAATTAAAACAATTATTGATTAGTTTAGATGAACCAAAAAGAGAGTTTAGATTTACAAGGAAATAAAATGAGTCGTATAAAGCATCCCGCAAGAAAAAACAGGCTGAATAAGAGAAGAGGCCAAACTAGATGGGCCCCTTTTTGGACTGTCTTAAAAATTTATGGTAGGGGAAGAAGAGTTCATCCTGGTAGGCATACTGTTGTAAAAAGAAGTTGGAGGAGACATAAATTAAAAGTTTAAGATGGTAACTGATGTAAATGATCAAGAAGGAGTTGGACTAGTAAGAAAGGTTGTGGGTACTTCTGTAGATGAATTATATGCTATATTTAGGAGGGCGCCTAACAAAAAAATGATGGAACTAGATCCTATACGGGTGCATGTTGCAGTTAGATTAATGAATAAATTTAGCAGAAAAACTGAAGTGAATGACGCAATATGTGCTTTTGTCATGAATTTAGTTCCAAAGAATACTTCTGGTTGGTATGACATTTCTGATTTATTTCCTATAACGGTCAGAGCAAAGGAATATGCAACTGGTTTTTGGGAGGATATGAGGAAATATGCCTGAACTAGAAAGAGTCTATAATATTCCTTTAAGGAAAGGATATAGAAAAGCACCAAAATATATGAGAGCTAATAAAGCGATTATAGTAATTAGAGAGTTCTTACAAAGACATATGAAATCACAAAATGTGAAACTTGGTCCATACTTAAATAGCGAAGTATTGAAACATGGAAGAAAAAATGTACCACACCATGTTGAAGTTAAAGTTATTAAGGAGAAAGAAGTTGTAAAAGCTGAACTTGCTTCTGCTAAAGATTTGAGTTTTTTAGAATTTGAGAAAAAAGAAGAAAAGAAAGGATTATTGAGTAAACTAGCTGGTAAAAAAGATAAAATTGAGGTTTCTGAGACAGAAAAAGTTAAAGAGGAGAAAGTTGAAAAGAAAGAAGATTTTGAAAAAGAAAAGATTAAAATTGAAACTGATAAGAAAGAAGTTGAAAAATTAGCCAAAGACATAATGAAGGGAAAACTTAGAGGAAAGGAGTTTGATGAGAAAGAAGCAGTAAAATCCCCAAGAAAATCATTAGAAGCTGAAACATACGGAAGACCTAGCAAAAAAATACAGCATAAGAAGCCGAAAAAAGAATAATATAACCTTCTTTCTTGAGATTTAAGCATGGAACTACTACCATTTGAAAAAACAAAAAGGGAAATTCTAGTTAAAAAAGAAGCTGAAACAGATTCTAGCAAAGGATGTAATCCAAATGAAAGAATTGTTGATGAATTGATTAAATATGGTGTAATAACCTTGAATAAACCTAGTGGACCAAGCAGCCATCAAGTAACTGATTATGTTAAAAAAATTCTTAATATAAAAAAGGCAGGACATGGAGGTACGCTTGATCCCAAAGTTACCGGTGTTTTACCGATCGCACTAGACAAAGCTACGAGAATTGTACAAGTTTTGCTTTCTGCTGGAAAAGAATATATTTGCTTGATGTATTTACATAAAAATATTTCTGAGGTTGATATTCGAAAAGTATTTGAGAAGTTTACTGGTAAAATTAGACAATTACCGCCAAAAAAAAGCGCTGTTAAAAGACAGGAGAGAGATAGGGAAATATATTACATTGAAGTCATGGAAATTGATGGTCAAGATGTTTTGTTTAAAATTGGATGCCAAGCAGGAACATATATTAGAAAATTAGTGCATGATATGGGAAAAGAATTAAAAGTTGGAGCGCATATGCAACAGCTTGTCAGGACCAAGGCCGGGCCTTTTTCTGATAAAGATATGGTTAGCTTGCATGATCTAAAAGATGCTTACGAATTTTGGAAGGAAGGAAATGAAACAGAGATTAGAAAATGCATAAAACCATTTGAAATGGCAGTTGAACACCTGCCAAAGATCTGGGTTTTTGACGGTGCAGTTGATCCTTTATGCCACGGATCTGACTTGTATGTTCCTGGTGTTTCCAAACTTGATAATAAGATGAATAAAGATGATACTGTGGCTGTTTTTACATTAAAGAATGAACTAATCTCTGTTGGAAAGGCTGAAATGACAACTGAAGAGATGTTAAAAAACCAAAAAGGAATTGCAGTAAACGGAAACAAGGTTTTCATGGAAAGAGGGACTTACGACAATAAATAGCTTTATAAATTGACTAAGGTGGTTTTTGTGTGATTAAAATGTTAGAAGAATATGGAAATGACTGCTTGGTACTAAATCGAGGTAGAGTTTATCCTGTTGGCGAAAGGCCATATGTTGCTCAAGAAGTTGTTAGGTCAATGGATGTGGCTTTTATGATGAATCCTGATGCTAGAACCTTAGATGATGTAGCTGAGGATATTAGGGAAATTGAAGAACTATGGGCTTCTGGACAAGATTAATAAATCTTTTTAGTTTTATTGAGTTTATGGAATTGATAAAAATTGATAAAACTTCTGGAATCCCTTTGTTAGGGGCCTTGCCTTTTGGGATTATTGATAGGGGAACAAATATTTTACAAGTTAGATGCACTTCTGTTTGCAATATGCAATGCGCTTTCTGTTCAACTTCCGCCAACAACTTTAAGATGCATCCTGTTAACTATATTGTAGATGTTGATTATTTATTAGAGTGGGTCAAAAAAGTAGCAGAATTTAAAGGCGATAATTTGCAGATTTTTTTAGACTCTGTTGGTGATCCATTAACACATCCTGATTTTGTTAAATTGGTTGTGGGTTTAAGAAAAATAAAGCAAATTAGAGATATAATTGTTATTACAAACGGAACTTTACTAACAAAAGATAAAATTGATGCATTAGAAAACGCTGGTTTAACTAGGATTAATATTAGTTTGCACTCATTAGATAAAGAACAAAGCAAGAAATTATTTGGAAATAGAGCATATGATCTAGATAAAGTTCTTGAAATTATAAAATATATATCTAAAAGCAAGATTAAACTGATGTTAACACCGGTATTATTACATGGTGTTAATGATGATGAAATTGAAAAAATAATAAAGCTTGCTAAGGAAATTGGTTGCCTGGTTGGAATCCAAAACTATGAAACTTATAAATACAGCAGAAAAATGAAAGAAGCTGAAAAAATAACTTACTGGAAATTTTATAAAAAAATAGAAGAATTAGAGAAAAAATATGATATGGGGCTTAGGTTTCAAAATGAGCAGTTTAATATTGAAAAAAGAGAAAGACTGGCTGTTGATTTTAAAGTTGGAGAGAAAGTAAATGCTGAAATTGTTGCTCCTGGTTGGTTTTCAAATCAAATGATAGGAAAAGCTAAAAATAGGTGCATAAGCATTAATAATTGTAACCACGGGTTAGGAAATAGTGTTAAAGTCAAGATAATTGAAAACAATAATAACATTTATATAGCAGAAAAAATAAATAAGAATTGAATATTTTAATTTCAAATTAAAAAATAAGGGGGGTTTTTGAATGGAAAAATTAGGAAGTTGGTCTTTTATTATTGGTTTAGCAATTGCTGTTTTAGTTGGGCTTTTTACAGAAGCTAGTGGAAT
>CAYIXS010000013.1:0-14546 GCA_964367445.1 Candidatus Woesearchaeota archaeon
CAAAACAGGTTTTTATCAAATTCTTAACATCTTCACTTTGCTGCCTTAAGCTAGAGATTGATTGAGTTGGATTTTGCCTGGATAAGAGATAAACTAGACCACCGATAATTATAATTAAAACCAGGCCGAATGCAACATAAATGGTAGTTTGTCCTCTTTTCATCAAATAATATCAGAAATATTTAGAATATAAATTTATCCCCTTTTCATCAATTTTCTATCAATCCTTTCTTTCCTAAACTTAATTCTGTTTATTAAAGAGTTAGGTATTTCTTCTAAATCAACTTGTTTTATTTTATCAAATTCAACATAAGTTTCTAAAAACTTCTTCTCGAATTCCTGTAACTCAGAATAATTAGTTAGATAATTCTCGCTAGTCTTTAATTTTCTTTCAGTATCATCAATTTTTATAAGTAAATTCTCTAATTTCTGCAACAGTTTCTTAGTATCCTCATCAAAGAAATATTCTTCTTTAACTTGTATTTTAGGTTTAACCTCTTCTAATGGAGGTAAAATCATTTTTACAGGATTACTTCTAACTCTTGTTATGGCATCTAAGGCTCTTGACATAGAAATAAGAATAATTATTTAATTTAAAATATTTTCTATATTAAAATATTCCTTTCAAAATATCTTCTTTATTAAATTCTTTAATATCTTTCAAACTTTGTCCATTTCCTACTAATAAAATGGGTTTTTTAGTAACATAAGCAGCAGAAATAAAAGCCCCCCCTTTTTCATCAACATCCATCTTAGTCAATATTATCCCATCTAAATTAACTGTATCATTAAAACTTTTAGCCTGTTCAATACAATCATTTCCAGTAATTGCCTCTCCAACAAAGAGTTTCATATCAGGTTTAACAACCCTATCAACTTTCTTTATTTCTTCCATTAAATTCTTATTACTATGCAATCTTCCAGCAGTATCTATTAAAACAACATCCACATCATGGGCTTCAGCATATTTTTTAGCATCAAAGGCAACAGCTGCTGGATCACTTCCATAACTATGCGCTATCGTCTTTATTCCTAATTTATCCCCCCAACTTTTTAATTGTTCTATACTTGCAGCTCTAAATGTATCTGCAGCACCTAAAACTACTTTCAATTTATTTTTCATCAACAGATTAGCAACTTTAGCAATTGTTGTTGTTTTTCCAGAGCCATTAACTCCAAGAAATACAATAACAAACGGTTTTTTATTTTTAACTTCATTAACAAAATCTACTTCTTCATCCAAAAATAATCCTTCAATAGATTTCTTTAAACCGTCTTTAATTGTTTCTTCAACTTTACCTCTTAAAATCGGTTTATCAACAAGTTCTTTCTTTAAATCTTCCCTTATTTTCTCAACAACTTCAATAGCAACATTATTTTCCAATAAAACTATCTCCAAATCAAAAAATAATTCCTCAAATTTATCCTCAGAAATCTTCTTAGTAACTAATTTTTCTCTAATTTTTCCAAAAAATCCTTTCTTTTCATCACTTTCTTCCTTAACTAATATTTTTTCAGGTATTTTCTCTCTTTTTTCTTCTGTTTCTTTCTTCTCTTCAACAATAATTTCCTCTTTATATTCTTTCTCAATTTTTTCAACCTTTTTTTCCTCCTTTTCCAAAAGAAGCTTTTCAGGACCTTTTTCTAATTTTATTTCTTTTTCTTTCGGTTTATTTTCTTTTTCCTTTCTTTTAAACCTATCAAAAAATCCTTTTTCCTTTTCTTCTGGTTTTTCTTCTTTTTTTACTTCTACTTCTTTAACATCCTCAGGAACTTCTTTTTCAACCTTTTTCCCAATATTGGAAATAGCATTCTTTAGTTTATCTTTCAAAAATTTAAACATATTTTCTATCAAAAAACCTTATTTAAAAGCTTTTTCAATACATTTTTATACTAAAATAATATTTATTTAATTATGGTAAAAAAAGAGGCATATAAAATATATCTATTCCGACATGGCCAAAGCAAGTATAATGAATCAAAGAGATTTACCGGTTGGCTAGATATAGGATTAACAAAAAAAGGAATTTCTCAAGCAAAAGTGATAGCAAAAAAATTAAAAAATAAAAAGATAGATATAGCATTCCAAACAAGACTTTCAAGATCCAAAGACACATTAAAATATGTTCTAAAATATCACCCAGAGTGTAAGGAAATTATTACAGACAATAGAATGATTGAGCGTTCTTATGGAAAATTAGAAGGCAAATACCATAAAACTATAATAAAAAAATATGGAAAAAAACAGTTTGATATTTGGCATAGGTCTTTTAATATGGCCCTACCCAAGGGAGAATCCATAAAACAGGTAGAAAAACGAGTTTTATCATTTATTAAAGACCTAATCAAGTTCATTAAAAAAAATAAAGTTAACGTCGCAATTTCAGCCCATGGAAATTCTATGCGTCCTTTTCGTAAATACTTTGAAAAATTAACAATAAAGCAAATGTTACGATTAGAAAACCCATATGATAATTATTTTGAATATACAATTAAAGTATAATAATATTTATAACTAAAATTCACCTTTTTATTAGAAAAAAGTAAGAAACCTGATTAAAAAGAATTGATAAGAAACCAAGGAGTTGATAAAAATCCTGGTTCTTATAAAGGAAGATGATAAGAAACGTAGTTTCTTATAAGGGGGGAAAAGTGTCTGACATTACTATTACTTATGAAACTATCTATGAGTTATTAAGAAAAGAAAAGTATGAAACAGAACTCCAACCTTTATCGCAAACCTTCTTTAGTAATGTTATAGAATATTTGGGAGAAAAGCAAACCATTTTAGAATCGCAAAAATCTCAAAACTCAATATTTTCAAAAGAAACAGAAAAAACTGAAAAGCAAATTCAGAACGTTAAAAGAATTTTAAAAGAATTATACGAAAAAAGAGAAAATAAGATCATCCAATTGGCTTTATTCTCATCAAGAACAAACCTAAGCCAAGAATACCAGAATATGTTATCAGAAGAACAAGAATTTTTTAATTCCTTGCTTAAATTATTAGATAATTACAGAACAGGCATCTTAGACAACATTCTCAACCTAAAACTCCCGGTTTTATCACCACCGAAAGATATAAAAACCGAGAACAAGGAAACATCAAAATTAATACGGTTCATTCACCCGGTTCCAAAATTTGTTGGTGAAGACCTAAAAATATATGGGCCCTTTAGTGAAGAAGACATTGCAAACATACCTGCAAGGGCAGCAAATGTATTAATTAACAAAAAACGTGCCCAAGAAATCAAATGAAAAGACCAAAAAAAGTAAACAGATACTGTAAATTTTGTCACCATCATACTGAACAAGAAGTTTCAGTAGCAAAAAAAAGAGACAGAGGCAGCTTAAAAAAAGGCTCTTTACCAAGATTAGAAAACCGAGGCTCAGGAACAAAAGGCATTGGTAACCACGGTAAATATTCAAGAAAGGCTAAATCTGCCTGGAAAATGTCAGGTGCTAAATCATCAAAAAAACCAGATTTGAGATACAAATGCAAGATATGTGGAAAAATTTCAGTTCAAGGAAAAGGAAAAAGAGCAAAAAAGGTTGAGATAAAATGAGAAGAGAACCGACATCAAGATTTATCAAAATTAGATGTTTAAAATGCAAAAACGAGCAGATTGTATTTGGAAAACCATCAACAGAAGTCAAATGTTTAGTTTGTAACAAACCATTGATGGAACCGTCTGGCGGAAAGGGAAAGGTAAAGGCCAGGATTTTGGAGGTTTTAGAATAAATGTTTTACAAAAAGCAAGGAATCCCAGAAGTTGACGATTTAGTTATATGTATGGTAAAAAAAATTTTACCAAATGCTGTTTTCGTAATTCTAAATGAGTATCAAAGCAAAGAAGGCATGATACATATTTCAGAAATTGCTCCTGGTAGAATAAGAAATTTACGTGATTTTGTAATAGAAGGCAAAACCATAGTTTGTAAAATTTTAAGGATAGACAAAGAAAAAGGCCATATAGACCTATCATTAAGGCGTGTTCCAGTCACATTAAGAAGAAAAAAAGAGGAAGAGTTCAAGCAGGAAAACAAAGCAGAAAAATTATTAGAACAACTAGCTAAAGAAAGCAAATTAACACTAGAAGAGGTTTACAAAAAGATAGGCAATCAGATATATGGAGATTTTGGTTCACTAACTAACTTTTATTATGCCGTACTTGAAAATAAAGAGATTAACAAAGACATTAAAGTGGAGAAGAAATTATTAGATAACTTAATCAAAAAAATAAAAGAAAAAATAAAGTTACCTGAAGTGAGATTAAAAGCCAATATTTCTATCTCAAGTAAAGATAAAAAAGGAATAGTTAAAATAAAACAAGTATTTAGTAAAATAAAAGATTTCATTAATAATCAGAAATATAAGGCAGATATAAAGTATATAAGCGCGCCAAAGTACAGTATAGAGGTAATATCAGACAACCCCAAAAATGCAGATAAAATCCTCACTGAAGTTTCGAATTTTTTAGTAACAGAAGCTAAAAAAGAAGGATGCGAGGCAGAATGGCAAAAGAAATCTTAATATGCCCAAAATGCCATACCTATACCTTAAAAGACATCCATTGCAATACAAAAACAATAACTATAAAACCAGCAAAGTATTCACCAGAAGACAAATATGGTACTTATAGGAGAAAAGAAAAATTAAGATTAAAAAATGACCTGGAAAATAAATAAAATATCAGATACAAAAATAAAGAACCCGGTTTTAATAGAGGGACTTCCAGGCGTCGGTAATGTAGGAAAAATTGCAACAGATTTCATAATAGACCATCTTAATGCTAAAAAATTATATGAAATCACTTCTTACAGCTTCCCGCACTGTGTTTTTGTAAATGAGGATAACTTAGTAGAACTGCCATCAATTGAGATATATTATAAAAACTTCAAAGAATATACTTTATTATTATTAGCAGGAGACATCCAACCATTAGATGAAACTTCTTGTTATGAATTTTGTGATAGTGTGTTAGACATGATTGAACAGCATACAGGTGTAAAAGAAATAATAACTTTAGGTGGAATAGCCCTAGACAAAAACCCAAAAAAACCAAAAGTATACTGCACTGCTAACGATCATAAAATAAGAAAAAAATATGCAAACAGATTAATCCAGGATAATATCTATGGTGTTGTAGGCCCAATAGTTGGAGTTTCAGGATTATTAGTAGGATTAGCTGGAAAAAGAAAAATCCCAGCAATATCTTTATTGGCAGAAACATATGGACATCCAAATCATCTAGGCATAAAATCAGCCCGTGAAATTCTAAAAATCTTAAATCAAAAACTAAGGTTAAAGCTGAATTTGTTAAATTTAGACGATGAAATAGTAGATATTGAAAAAGAAGAAACAGAAAGGCAAAGAACAAGAATCAAAAAACTAAAATTCGCAACAATGCCTGGAAAAGATCTTAATTACATTGGTTAAAACTTATCATAAACATTTTTTCGATGTCCAACCTTTAAAATGAGGATTATTAATCTATTTTTATCAATATCTAGTATTATCCTATAATCACCAACCCGTAATTTATAGCCTTGTTCGCCAACCAGCTTTTCAACAAAATGTTCTGGTCTCAGTTTAATACGCTCAAGAACAGAGCCTATTCTTTCTTGAGTTTGTTTTTCAAGTTTAAGAAATTGTTTTTTTGCTTTATCAGTAAAAATAAGCTCATACATTCAATTTTAGCTCCTTTTTTATATCTTCCCACTTGTGCACTTTTCCTTCCCTAATTTCCTTACGTGCTTCTTCAATATCTTTTTTAGTTTCTTCAGATAATTCCATTGTATCTTCTACTAAATCCCAGATTACTTCTTCATAGCTTTCTTTTTCGCTCATTTTTCTTTTTTTTAAAGTCTCAAGCAAATCCCGACTAACTTGAATTGTTGTTTCCATAGCAACTATATAACCTTCTATAATTTATAAGCTTTTTTATTCAAAATAATAATAACTAGTAAGTAGTAACAAAACGAAAGGTTTATATATTGATTAGGCTAGTAATAATAGTATAAATTTATAATTTAAAGGAGAAAAAATGTCAAAAAAATCAAAATGGATACTTCCTGTCGCATTAGCCGGTGCACTCGTTGGAGGTTATCAGCTATTCAAAGCAGATGTAGGTCAGGAAGCATTAAGATACTTTCAGAATAAACCTACTGTGGTTCAAACAGTTTCAGACGAATATGTTCCTACAAAGGGCGTGGAAGTAGAGAATGATTTTCAATATTCTGCAAATGATATTTGGTATAATCGTATGGGTTCTTTAGAAGGCTTGGCTAAAAATACCAATGCGGGCTCAATAACTTCTGAAACAATCTCTGATTTGAGAGCAGTCGCAAGAGACGATCAAGACTGGAGAATCAGAAAGTTGGCTTCTTCAATGATTAAAAGTTATGATATAAATGGAGATTTTTCTGATACAGAATCATATAGGAAATTAGAAGCTGAAAAACAAAGATTAACAATTCTAACTTCCACAGATTTTGGATATAATGCAAATGATATTTGGTATAATAGACAAGATGCTCTTGAAAATCTGGTGAGAAATCCAAGCGAAATATCTGGCGGGCTTGTGAAAGATTTAAGACTTGTAGCACAGAAAGATGATGATTGGAGAATCAGAAAGTTGGCTTCTTCAATGATTAAAAGTTATGATATAAATGGAGATTTCCGTGCTGTAGAAATCTATCAGCCAAAGAAATAAGCTTTCTGTTCTTTTTTATTTTTTTAAAATTCACCCAAAGATTTTTGTTCTTTTATTTTCTCATTTTTATCTAAAACTATCGTTCCATAAACACCATCAAAACCTGGACGGATATCTAATTTTCCTTCTCTATTTTTAATGATTATTTTAGCTATTTTTTCATGAACAATTTTAATTAAATCTTCATAACTTACATTTAATAAAACATTAAGCTCATTCTTAAATTCCTTAATTAATTTATTATAAATCTCAAGTACTTTTTTAGAATTTAATTGTTTGGCACCTAGAACAGAGGCAATTGCTTCCTGTAAAGGTACTAAAGAAACAAAAGGAACATAATTTTTCCTCACATATCCTTTGGGTCTATCTGCAAGTAATTCAATTCTATCCGCCACACCAACGGTTAATTTGTTTCCGCATTTAGGACAGATATAATTATGTTTTCTAGATTCTTCAGGAGAAAATGAAACCTCACAAACTCTATGTCCACTAAAGTGATATTTACCATAGGAACTAAAAGTTTCAATAGTACTTTTCAATCCCTCACCATTTCTAACAGCTTTAAGAAAATTTTTATAACTTAGCTCTTTAAAGTTTAAAATAGTCGCTTCTCTTCCTAAACGAAAAGGCCACATTGAATGTGCATCAGAAAAACTAACTAAATTAAACTTATCCAATACACTTAATCTCCGATTATCTGCCGGGTTACTCGACATTCCTGTCTCCAATGCATGAATGTATTTAGTATTATCTTTAAAACAATCTTCAACTTTAGTAAGTTGATTATATTCCCCCATAAGACTGAAATGACTAGTCCAAACATGAGCGGGTATTATTTCAATATCCTCACTAATTGATCTCATCATATCAACTAATTCTACACTATTAAATCCAAAAATGGGTCTACCATCATAATCTAATCTGCCTTTTCTACTTAAAACAACGATTATTTGTTTAGCAATCTCTTTATTAGGTGAAAAAATTAAATGGTGTATTCTCTGGCCCTTACCATTTTGAGTATAAATCAAACTAATTTCAGTTTGCCATAAAAAGGGAAATTTATTTTTACTCCATAATATACCATTTTCATCTTCTTCTAATTCTTCATTAATAGCTTTAAACTGTAAGGGATGTTGAAAATCCCCCGTACCTAAAAGATCTAACCCTTTTATCCTAGCATACTTCTCCAAATTTTGAAAAGTTATATTCTTGCTAGTCGCTCTTGAATAAGATGAATGAATCTGTAAATCTGCTATGACGTCTATATTCATTTTAGTTTTTCAATAATTTTATTGATCTCCTCTTTATTGTAAATATTTGATATTGCCAAAGATTGATAAAAATTGATCAAATAAAGCCTAAGGTTTTCAAATTCTTTAGAAAGCTCTTTAATTTTAGTTAAATGTTTATTCAATTTAGTCTTGGGTAGAGATAAAAAATATTTTAAAAACCTAAATCTCTTCATTGGACTGTAAGTATAGACTTTATTCATTAATAGTTCTAAGTTTTGGTCCCAATTAGCATAAATCACTAGTCTATTGTCATTAATAATTCCAGTTTTATAATTTTTAAATATTTTTTTATACTTGTAATAATTCTTCTTCTTAGAATCAAACACAACATGATGAGTTATACAGGCCTTATTTTGTAAAATCGGAGAGCCATCTCCAGATAAAAAGCCATTAATAAATTCCTGGTTTCCATTAAGATCCACTTTATAAGATAAATTTACAAATAATTCTTTTAGTATTTGACTGCTAAAATATAGTTCTAAAATACCTTGAGGAGATTTAACATTTTTATTGATATGCAAGCTACTAAAAAAATTTTTGACCCCTGTTTTTCTATTCCAGAACGCTTCCAATTCTTCTCTCTTAGATTTAAGATTAGGATTACAACAAATACTAGCAAGAACATTATCTCTATGGATCTCAAAGTTTTTCTCAACAAAATCCAAAACGACATTTATTGCTTCTGGCCAAGAATTAGTAAATGTTGCATCAACTTTACCACCTTCAGCAAGATATAAGCCTAAAACAGAAGGAAGATTTTCATACTTTAAGAGATTTTTTGTAACAAGAATATCTTTCTTATAATATCCGCCAATAATATAAAAAGGATCATAATCAAAAACATAAATAGGCGTTCCTCCCAAGGTAAATTTTGGAAGATATTTTATAAAATCAATTTTTCTTCTATCCAAAAGTTCCTTTTCGGATTTAATATCTAATACTTGAATTTTTATATCCCTCAATTCTTTTTCAGCTTTTAAGGAAACTATCAAACTATTTCCGGCAGAATGTAATTTTTTAATCCTTAATTTAGAAGACTTTCCATCATATATTTTAAGAAAGGCAACATTTGATTTATGGTCAAAATTATCGATAATTGAATACGGGATGGCCGCAGTATTATTAGAACGAATATGCGGAATAAATGTAAACTTATCCAACAATTTATATTTAAATTGTGAAAAATTTAATCCTGCCTCTCTTTTTTCAAACATAATATAATAGAGGATATACCTCTATATAAATATTTATATAATCTAGTGTGAATTTGTAAATCTCCAATTATATCCATTAAGTAGAATATATAAAAAAGAATTTAAAAGTATTGTCTTTTTTCTAATTGATAGTTTTCCTTTCACAAGAGTTTCTTTTCCAAGGTTTTCTTCCTAAGAAAAGCTTTATTCTTCTGAATCTTGTACATCTAAAGGCGTTGTTATGGCATTTTTATAAAAGTAACTTGCTATAATATTGATTGGCTCTTCAAATGCGCCGCCCTCAGGAGCATTAGCAGTACTAATAGTGCACCTTAATGGTCTCTTGTTCTCACTTAATTTAATCTCTCCAGAAGCACCATCATTTAATTGTGCACATTTAACAGTATGCCTATTAGATCCAGTTCTAACTTCTATTTTTAATCTATCTTCTTTATCTTGCTTTCTCATACAAGTATTTGTAAAAGTATCTGGTGGGTAAGTAATCCCGCTTCCCCTATTTTCAACAGTAAATGTTACTTGTACTTCATTAGTTCCAGCGCTTCTTTCCCTAACACCGCTTATTTGTATTGGTGCCCCAGAATTGTCAACTCTTACATTATCATTATTAACCTGGCAGGCATCATCTATATCTCTTTGAGTAGCCTTTCTTTTTAAGCAAACTTTAGTAGTTGTTTTTGTTTGATATAAATAACAAATATCAGTTCTAACAGAAGTGCTAAAATCAGCAACCAAATCATGCTTATACTTTGCATTCTCAAATCTTAATTCATCTTCATCTCCTTTGATAACTTCATTATTCACCTTGTGTGTTCCTTCTAAAGGATTTTTTAAAATTAGATTTGGATTAGAAATACTAAAATCTGGCGCGCTAATTCCGCTTAAAGTTGCTATAACTTTATTAGCAGGAATATCAAATTCACCAACATTTTCAACTTTAACAGTAATGTCAAAATCCTCTTGATTATTGTCAAATACGCTTTCAGGAGGTTCACCACTTACATAACCCATTTCCAACCCATTTTCTCCACCAACAAAAGGGCCAGTAGGGGTTTCTGCTTTTTTAGCACAACCAACAATTAAAAGCATTAAAACTAGTAAAAAAATGAAGATTATCCTCTTTTTCATCAACATATCCCTCCTTTCAATATTAAATCCAAGTACTTTCTTATATTTAAAGTTAATTATTTTAAATTTATCTATTTCCAATAACAGATAGGGGTATTGGCCCGGCCTTTATCCTAAGCTTATAAGGAAAACTATAACTAACTACCAGTTTATGGTCAGTATAACTTTGCCCAGCTGTTAAGCCATCAATAACACAGTTTACAACTGCTTCATTATTGCTAAACGAAACCTGCCCAACATTCTGACCAACAGAACAATCGCCAGAACTACTACCATCAACTAAAAGATTAAAGTTAGTTAACAAATCTTTTCTTCCACTAGCATCAATGATTTCCCCTCCACCTAAATTTTTTAAAACAATTTTTAGATTAACATAAAATTGATTATCATTAAATGGTGTAGCGCTTTTTTCAATTCTATCAATAGTAACAGGCGCATAACTTGCATCGGCACCAAACTTTGCAGAAGTAATAACTTCTTGATTAGAACAAGGCACATTCACATCAGCTTCCCTTTTCAAGCAAAAACTTGTTTGTATGTTTGCAACATAGTCTGTTGTAGTTGACCACTCTGCAAATAAGTTTAAGTTAGTGCCACGAGCAATAGTTTCAGGAGTATAACTAATGACAAGAGGTTCTTTAGGAAACAAATTATTTGACGGATTAATATTTATGATTGGTTGATTAGGATCATTATTTCTAAAAATGGGTTGCGCTGGTTCCAATAAGGCATCATATTCAGCTTGTCCATGCTCCTCAACACCACCAGGGATATTATCCCAAAATTTTAATTTTCCTTGAACTTGTACTGGGCTATAATTATCAATTTGCACTCTAACCAAAAATTTACTATTAGAACTAACAATTATCTTATCAGTAGGTGGCGCTCCAGGCATAAAAGACATTTTTATTCCTCTTCCAATAACTGGTTTATCCTGTTTTCCACCTAAAAAAGACAAGCCAGGCAGACTAGTGCATCCAACTAACAAAATTAAGACTAATACTAAAACCAATATAATTTTTATTTTTTTCATCTCTTTTTAAGTTTATTAATAATTTTGTTATTTAAATTATTTTTTAAAATGTGCTATTCAAGTAACATCGCTGATCCACCATTCTTACTGACTCTATTGTTACTCAGGCAACCTCTCCATTAGTTCCAACTCTATATATATTAATTGGTTTATTAGCCAATATATCATCTATACTAACTTTTCTTATTAAGATCTCTTTTATATTTGTAACATACCAACCATCATTACTCTTTTTATAAGATGTGTATGTAGAATCATCAACAATGCTACCAATAGGCAATCTATCAAGTTGATCTTTCGATGTTAGTGGTTGCCCAGCTTTAAACTCTTCGCTTCCTGTTACTACTGGTTGAGTTGCTGTTGGCGTTGAACCCATTTCTGCTCCCGTAGGCTTATTTAATTGATTTAGTTTATTATTTACCTCTTGGATTTTATTTTCATTACAATAATTTTTTAAAATATTTATTGTTTCTGTACTTAAAAGATTAAATGTAAGAGTATCTTTACTATCCCTACATATGCTAATATACCTCTCAAGCTCTTCTTTTTTATTACTAGCGACTAAAGCACCCATATAACCAGAAGCATTATTTTTTGCGTTTTCATTCTCATCTATAACACCGGTAGTCCTACTTTTTACATAATCAAAAGTAGTTCCTTGTGTTATAGTATAATCAGTTAATTGATAAGCGCTTATCCTATATTCTTGTATATTTTGTTCATTACCACTACCAACAGCAAAATCACAAGTAAAACCACAACCAGCACCCTGACCAGAACAATCTCCAAGTAACTTTTCTTTAGTAATATCGCTACCAAAATTATCTTTCAACCTCAACCTTTTAACATTTGATTTTGCAGAACCTACCTGAGTAGAAGTAGCATCAATAAAATCGCATCTGCTATCAACAGCATTAAACCGAGATGGAACTTCCAAATAAATATCTTTAATATAAAGTGCATTAGTCCAATCAACAGAATTAGGCATTGATTTTACTCTCAAAGTATATTGATCAGTACCGCCAGATTTTAAAGGCTGTTGATCTAAAATATTAACTTGCAACCAAGCAGGCCCACTGCTAAATTCAGATATAGTTCTTCTTTCATTATCAATTAAACCAGGATAACTAGCTGCATTTCTCAACTGATACAAAAACTCTGTATCCAAATCACCTCCTGCTTGTAAAACACCATCTTCAATTTTTTGATAAGCGTTATTTCCTAATAAATAAACATAAATATCAGATCTCGTAATAAAATTACGATAACTCACATTAATATACGCTCTCCTAGTCTCTTTATCTTTCATTGCAGGAACATTTCCAGCTTTAAAAGTACAGGTAACAAATTTAGTGAAATTTTTAAATTTAGATTCTTCTATTAACTGTTCATGACTTTTATATCTAAAATCTTTATCAAGTTCCTTTTTCGCCATCTCGTTTTCAGGGCTAAAATCATTAAGAATTGGTGGTTGATAAGGTCTAGAAGAACCAGGTTTTATCATAACTTCATCAGCGTAATAAGTTTCTAAATTGGCCTGTATCTCTTGCATTTCTTTAGGTACATAACAACTTACACCAATATTTAAAGTATCTGCTTTCTCATCACTAAACTTAGGTAACCCATAATGTTTTACCTCAGCAGTAAATCTTAAGTCCTGGCTACTTCTAAATTCTTTTATTAGAGGCTCAAATTTATCAATCTTTAATCCAACTAATGCTTTATTTTCTATATTCGGATTTCCAAATTCACCATATCTTGCAAAAAATGCTTGTGGATCTTTTATATAATCAATATACTTTCCTATTTTAGCAAAGAAAGATTCTCCACCAGCAACTTGGGCTTTAGTTCCTAAACTTTCTAAAAATGGTGAACTGCTTGCACTACCTAAAAACCACACAACTATAGCTAAAAAAAAGAAAAGTAAAAACCACGTAAATTTCTTTGTTATTAAAGCAACTAAAGCCAAAAATGAAAAAATTATAAATAACCAAAAACCCCAGCCACTTAAAGCATAAATTGAACTAAAGATATTGCCAGGAGCAAAGGCAAAAAAAACAACTATTATTGAGAATACAATTAAACTATACCCAATAAATCTCTTATCCTTTTTTTTATTTAACGCTAAAAATAAACCAACAATGAAAAGCAACCCCGCTATTCCTGCGTAGGAAAAAGAAAGAAATGGAATGGAATAAAGCTTCCTACCCCAACCAGTCCATCCTAGAACAGCAACTATTAAAATAATAAATATAATCAAAACAACCCAACCTAACCAACTTCCACCTGGTGAAGGAATTTTAGCACTTAACCACTTGTTTTTCCTAAATAAAAAAGCAAAAGCAAGGATTAATAGGCCTATAAAAAAAATCCACCAATAATTGCCAAACCCCAAACCACTCATAACACTAGTGGATAATGAACCTAAAAAAGCCATAGACAAAATGATTATTAAAAGAATAATTATCCAACGCAAAGATCTACCTCTTCCAGGACTTGGTGTAGCACCAGCAGAAGGAGTAGCAGGACTTGATGGAGGAGTACCTCTTGGCGGAATGGTCGCTGGTCTTGCTATCGGAAGCGGGATTCGTCTTTCTCTTCTCTCCTGTTCTGCAATTTCATTTTTACTAAAAATAGCTGGCATAGGTGGTTCCCTAACCCTGGCACTAGCCAAAGCTCTTTCCTCACGCCACCTAGATATCTGTTCTTCCTGTATTTGTTTTAATTTAGCACTCTTCCGAGCTATCTTTTGTTCCTGCCTAATTTTCTCCTCAGTTCCCTTAAGCCAACTCAAAGGTCTAAATGGTGACTTAGCCAATCGCCCCCTTATTTCAGACTTTAGCATAGCCTCTCTAACATTTGCCCTACATTTAGGACAAACAAGGGTTTTTCTATATATTGGCCAACCACAATTTGGACACTTAATTATCCCTCCACCCTTTCCAGGACCAGTCTTTCCCATACTAGAACTCCACCTCTTCTTTTAATCTCATTTTTTCCTCTTTTCTTTCCGAAGCTTTTTCCGCCAACGCTTTTTTTCAAAAAGGGTTGCTTTTAATTATAAATTACTAATTAATTAATATTTAAACTTTCACAATTTAAAAAAAGAATTATTCCTTAATAAAATCAACTTCTAATAAAACAATATTAAACTCATCTTTAGCAA
>CAYIXS010000014.1:0-12863 GCA_964367445.1 Candidatus Woesearchaeota archaeon
ATATCAAACATTTATTTCAATACCTCTTTTGTTAAAACTAAAATAAAGTAGCTTATATAATTTACTAATCTTTCTTAGGCAAAAATATGATGGCAAGAATATAAGCAACATTTATATAAAAACGTTATATTCTTCTTTTTATTATGAAGGATGTAATTAAAAAGATTTGTAGAAATATTGAAAGAGAAAAAAATGTTAAAATACTGTTTGCTGTAGAAAACGGGAGTAGGGCTTGGAGAATGGATAGTAAGAATAGTGATTATGATGTTAGACTTGTTTTTATTAGGCCAATAAAGGAATATATTCAGATAAACAAGCCAAGTGATGTAATCGCTGCTGCTTTTGACAAAGATGGTAATCTTTGTTCTGTAGAAGGTGCTATCATAGACCTTTCTGGTTTTGATATTTTTAAATATATTAAAATGCTTTCATCTTCAAATCCTGTAACAATAGAATTGTTGATGAGTGATATTGTTTATTATGGTAAACAAAATAAAGTATTCAAAAAGTTTGCAATAGAAAATTTCAATAGGAAGTCATTATACCATCATTATAAATCAATGTGCAGAAATAATTATCTCAAATACCTTAAGTCTGGAAATCTTGTAACTTATAAAAAATATCTCTATGCTTATCGTGGATTGATTAATGCAAAATGGGTGGTTTGTAAAAAAACCGTTCCGCCAATAATATTTACTGAAGCATTAAATAAAATGAAAGGAGTAATTCCTAATTTTGTGTTAATTAAGTTGAATGAGATAATTAAATTAAAATCAAGTGGTAAAGAGAAAGATATTATTCAGAATATTGTTGAAATGGATGATTATATCGAAAGTTTTCTTAAAGATGATTCTGAAGCGCCTTCTGAAAAATCACATATAACTTTAAATCCACTCAATGAAGAATTAAGAAGAATAGTTCTCAAATAGAAAAAATAAAGAAAGAGATGGAAAAAGAATAAACTTATCTTAAGGCTTCTAATCCTGGAAGTTTTTTTCCCGCTATGTATTCTATTAAAGCACCACCAGATAAACTGATGTAGCCTAGGTTTTTCTTATTTATCCTTAACTCTCGAGTAGCTTCACTTAAACTACCTCCGCCAATTAATGAGAAAGCTTTTGAGCTTTCAATTGCTTTTAATATCTCATAAGTTCCTTTGCAGAATTGTTTTTTTGAGCAGTCTCCTGCTGTTCCTTTCATAAAAATTGATTTTGCTTTTTTGATTTCTTTAATATACTGTTTTATTGTTTCTTTTCCTATGTCATAGATTAAGTAATTTGATGGGAAATCCTTTAATTTTAGCTCTTTTCTTTTATGATTGATTTCAACTGCGAAATCTACTGGTGTTTTTTGTGATTTTAATTTCTTTTTTAAATCTTTTAGAATAAAAAATTTCTTTTTTAAATATTTATTTTGCTTTCCAAAATTAAAACCCCTTGCTATTAAACATAACTGGCCAAATAAACCACAAGTAATAATATTTTTTTTATTCATTAATAAAATATTTTCCTCTGGTTTTGCCCCTCCTAAAATATATAATGTGTTTTTTGAAGATATTTTTTTTATTGCATGAAGTTCTTTTTCCATTACTCTACCAATACAATGAGGTAATATCTTAGGAAAACTAACTATGCTTGTTTGAGCTCTATGAGAGACTGAAAAAGCATCATTTATGTAAACATCAAATAGGGGAGATAGTGTTTTTACTAATTTATTATTTAAAGAAGGGGTGAACTCTTCTTTTAAAAAACGAACATTTTCCAATAATAATGCTTCTCCTGGTTTTAAGGATTTTATTTTTTTAATTGCTTTTTTGTCTATTATAGAATTAATGAACTTTACTTTTGTGTATTTATTCAGTAATTTTGAGTGTTGTTTTAAGCTTGTGAAATCTGAGGAATCAGGACGAGATTGATGAGCTAGAATAACTATTTTTGCTTTTTTTCTTTTTAATTCATTAATTGTTTTTGAATGTTCTATTATTCTCTCATTTAATAATACTCTTTTATTAATAATCTCAGAATTTAAATCAACCCTTAAGAGGACTCTTTTATTTTTAAAATTAAAATCATCAATAGTTTTCATTTGTTTCATCAAACCATTCCCTTCCATCTTTTTTTATAAGACTAATGGCCTCTTTTGGGCCCCTGCTATTTATTTTATAATCATAAAGGATTGGCTTTATTTTTTTTATTCGTTCAATTATCTTCCAAGATTCTTTTACCTCATCCATGCTCACAAAAACAGATTGGTCTCCATTTAATATATCAATGAATAAGTTTTCATAAGCTTCTGGGGTGTTAATTCCATATAAACAGGAATGACAAAAATCCATAAGTGTTGGAACTATATTTAAACTATCTCCCGGAGATTTAATATTAAGCTGTAATGATATGCCTTCATTTGGTTGTATTCTTAAATGTAAATAATTTGGTGCTAAATTACATTCTTTTTTATTAAATAATACACAAGGAGAATCTTTAAACTGAATATAAACAGAAGAAAATTTACTGTTTAATTCTTTTCCAGTTCTTAAATAAAATGGAATACCTTTCCATTTACTATTATTAATGTATAATTTTAGCGCTGCAAAAGTTTCAGTTTTAGAATTGTATAATACGTCCTGTTCTTTTTTATATCCTTTATATTGCCCTAATATTATATCTTTTTTCTTGATGTGATTAATAGATTTTAAAATCTTGATCTTCTCATTTCTAATATTTTTACTATCAAAATATTTTGGTGTATCTATAGTGATTAAACATAATAATTGAATAAGATGATTTTGTACAACATCTTTTAGCGCACCACATCTATCATAAAATTCTCCTCTATCTCCTACCCCAAAGTTTTCCACAATATTAATTTGGACGTGATCTATGCCTTTATTATTCCATAATGGACTTAAAACAAGATTAGCAAATCTAATGACCATAATATTTTGGACTAATTCCTTACCCAGGTAATGGTCTATTCTATATATCTGATCTTCTCTAAATATCTTCTTTATACTTTTGTTTATTTTTATGGCTGACTTTAAATCATCACCAAAGGGTTTTTCAAAAGCAATCCTATTCCAACCTTTGCCCTTATTTAAACCAAACTTTAATAAATTATCAGATATTAACTTAAAATGGTTAGGCAAGGTTGCCAAATAGAAAAGTCTATTTTTAGATTTATTTTTATTAACTAAATTAACAAGGCGTCTAAACTCTACTTTATTGCTAAAATCTACTTTAAAATAATTAATTTTCTTAGTAAATTTATTCCAAGTTTTTATTTCAAATTTTTTAATATTTGATTTAACGAAATTAAAATATTCTTTATTAACCAAATCTCTTCTGCCTACAGCCATAATAACAAAATTCCAGTTAATAAGCTTCTTTCTATATAGTTCATAAATTGAGGGGATAAGCTTTTTTCTAACTAAATCTCCTGTTGCACCAAAAATTACTAATAAAAATTCCTCTTTTTTTCCCATATTTATTTAAGTTTATTAACTAACTTCAATGCATCAATAACCCTACAGCTGTAACCATACTCGTTATCATACCATCCAAGAACCTTTATTATGTTTCCATTAGCTCTTGTTGTTAACCCATCAATAATAACTGAATGAGAATTTCCGATTATATCGCTAGAAACAAGTTCTTCTTCCGAATATTCTATTATGTTTTTCATCTTGTTTTTTGAAGCAAGTTTAAATGAATTGTTTATCTGTGAAACTGTGGCTTTCTTTTTAAGTTCACACACTAAATCTGTAATTGAACCACAGCCTACTGGAACACGGATAGCTATTGTGTCTAGCTTGTTTTTCATTTTTGGCATTGCTTCTATAACTGCCTGTGCTGCTCCTGAATTTGTTGGAACTATGTTTAGTGCTGCTGACCTTCCTCGTCGTAACTTTGGATGAGAATCATCAACCAGGTTTTGATCTGAAGTGTAAGCGTGAATTGTTGTTGCAAATCCCTTTTTTATTCCGAATTTATCATCCAGGACTTTAACCATTGGCGCTAAGCAATTTGTGGTGCAAGAAGCGACTGAAATTATTTTGTGCTCTTTTTTCAGCATTTCATTGTTAACTCCAGGAACTAAAGTAACGTCCTGGTTTTGAGCTGGTGCTGTGATAAATACTTTTTTTGCTCCTGCTTCAAGATGTTTTTTCGATAATTTGGCATCTGTGAATATTCCTGTTGATTCTATAACATAATCTATTTTAAGCTTTTTCCACGGCAATCTTGAAATGTCTCTTTCTACTAATGATTTTATTTTTCTCTTATTTATTTTTATGTAATCTTTTCCATAACTTACTTCTCTATTGTATTTTCCATAAAGAGTATCATATTTTAGATAATATGCTTTAATTTTAGAATCAGAAGTGCTATTTACAGCTACAACATTTAAGTTGTTTTCTAATGCTGCTTTTAGAACTAGCCTGCCTATTCTGCCGAAACCATTGATAGCTATATTCATCAAATCACCTTCTTTTTATTGAAATAATTAGTTTTAGAGATTAATAAATTTTATGATAAATTTTATAAAGTAGATTCTTGTTTGTTTAGTTATGCGGGGATGCCGGAGTCTGGTCAAACAACCTTTTTCAGAGAAAAACGTTGACGAAAAAGTTGGACTTCACGGGCAGGACTTAAGTCTTGCTGAGAAATCCTGTGGCTTAGTGCCTGCGCAGGTTCAAATATAAGGGTAAACCCTTATCAACCCTTATTGAATGTCCTGTTCCCCGCAAATATTTCTACTAAAAACTTTTTTATACTGGAAATCGAAAGATTTATATATGATAGTTGTATAAGTTTATACAATGGTAAAAAATGAAATAGTTATGAATATTTTACACTACCCTAAGTTGGATTCAATCTTGATGGTTGAAAAAGCTATTCAGGAAAGCAAGGATTATCCTACAAGGATGGAGCTATGGAAAAGCCTCCCTAAGCAAATGCAATATCAGACTTTTAAATTAATTTTGGATTATTTAGAAAGGTCTAATAAGATTATGTTTGAGGAAGATAAAATAATATGGATTTTTTCTAATAGTAAAAAGCTTAATAAATTAATCCAAGAGGCAGTGATTGTATGAAGGAATTCGTGGTTCAATTAAGTAAAGAGTTATTTCAAACAAAGGTTGAAATTGAAAAAGAACTGGCAGAAGGCAACAAATCTAATGAGGAACTATATTATTTAATCTTGAAAGTTATAGACTTTTTGAAGGCAAAAAGGAAAGGTAATCCAATATCTAAAAAATTACCAATTTATAGATATTTTGAAGAAAAATATGGAATCACTAATCTTTTTTTGATTAAACTGACTAAGGAGGCTCGTGCGTTTTATACAAATACTTCTCAAGACGAGTTTAGAATATTGCAGATTATTTTAGAAGTTCATAGGACACATAAAGAATATGAAAAGAAGGGTGGTTATACGAAACATTGATTAAACTCTTGTTTTTGTGCCGGGGTAGCATAACTGGTCAATGTACCGCCTTGGTATTTTATAACAAAAAGGCGGAGATAGTGAGTTCAAGTCTCACCCCTGGCTTTTCATTAGCTTTATAAATATACTAGTTTAATTTATACGTTTGAGAATGGAAATAAAAAATCAATACGAAGTCTTGGCTAAGAAGTATAAATTGCCTAGTTGGAAAGAATTAGATGATGAATTTGAATTGCTTTATTTTACTAGTTTAGTAGAGATATCACACGTCTTGAGGTTTATTAGAAGAAGGATTAATGACAGGGTGTCTATGTTTATACATAATCTCCAGGGTTTTTTGCAACCAAATCCTAGCAGCCCAATTAGTTTAGAAGAAGCTAATTTTCTTGATGAAGAAGAAAAAAAGAAAGTTGCAGTTATTTTAAGAGAACTTATGAATTTGGAAAGAAGGAATAGTTTATTAGACTTGAATTTTGATGAAAAAAAAGATGCTGAATTTATCAATGATGCCGTAAAAAAATGGTTTGAACTTAAAAAAGACATAGCTGATGTTATAAACAAAGTTAAAAAAGGATGGGAAAGTAAAGTTAAAGAATATTCTAAAGAAGAATATTTTGGTTAAGTTTATTCTAATAAATTAAATATTAAATAGTATTAGATTTTCAACTAACCCGTAAAAATGAAAAATATAAAAACTTGAGGTCGCCCCGAGACAGAAATTCATCACTGAGCTAAAGCAGGGAGTTTTCTTTCCTGGGCTCGTTTATAAGAAACGGAAAGGGCCGTTTCAGGGATGAAGCGAAAAGGGAAGCAAAAGAATAAAAAGAATCTATTTTTAGCATAATCATGGATAAAGAAATTTTGTTACCTAAAGAGTTTTATGATCAAAAAACAGAAGAAGTTGCTATCGGATTACTTGGTAAGATACTTGTAAGAAAAGTAGATGGTAAAAAATTACGTGGAAAAATTGTTGAAGTAGAGGCATATCTTGGAGAACATGATAAAGCTGCCCACGCAGCAGCCGGAAAGACAGAGAGAACCAATGTCTTATATGGATCCTCTGGTCTTTCATATATTTTTAGATTAAGAGCATATTATTGCCTCAATGTAGTGGCAGAGCCTCAAGATTCTCCAGGTTGTGTTTTAATACGAGCATTAGAACCTCTCAATCACCATGATTATTTAAGAAATAATAGGGGGAAAGGAAAAGATTCTAAAATAGAGGAATTGTGTAGCGGTCCTGGAAAACTTTGTCAGGCCTTTAAAATAGATTTAGCGCAATATAACGTAGATCTTAGAAGTTTAGAGTCTGAACTATATATTATCGAACCAGAAGGAATTACTCCTTTCGATGTGATGGTTACTAAAAGAATAGGGATAAAAAAACATGCTGATTGGCAACAACGATACACTATTGCTGGAAATGCACACGTTTCAGGAGATAAAAAAGCTAATCTCGGAAAAATCCTAAAGCGCTGATTGTTTCATCACAAACTGCATCCAAGTCTTTACCCTCTGTATCAACAACGATTATTCTTCCAGGAAATCTCTGTGCGATAATATCATACTGTGCAGCAACTTTTCTCTGAAATTCAGGAACCTCATACTTAGATTTTGTCGTCCCTGTTGCTCTCTTATCAACCCTTCTCAGAGAAGTTTCTGGAAGAACTCGTAAAAAAATAGTTTTATCAGGTTCCAATAAAATTTTTCTATTCACAAGATCTTCATGAGTTGATATCAGATAATCAAGAGCACTTTCCTCACTTCCAAAATAGTCTGCTAATCTAACACTTTGATACGCAAACCAGCTATCAGCATACCTATCTGCTACAACCACTTTATTATTTGACAAAGCAGGTTTAAGTCTTTTCTGAGAGTTGTCTACTCTAGCAGATAAAAGAAACAGAGCCTCACTTACCTTATCAATCTTATCTGACTTTTCAAATAATTCATAAAGGCTTTGCCATGGTTCAACGTTACGTATAGGATCTCTTGTTTGATAAGGACTTTTACCAATAGCTATTAGTTCAGCACAAATTCGATCTGCAATGGATGACTTTCCAGTGCCATCTATACCTTCAAGACTCACAAATGTATAGTCCATACCACTTTAGAATTACGAAAATTTATAAAGGTTTCTAAGCTCTGAAACTTATGGGATATAAGCCAGAAAAGAAGTTCATGAAAGAAGCCATAAGAATGGCTTATCTAGCAAGAGGTGAAGGTGATTATTCGATTGGTGCTCTAACGGTAAAAGATGGTAAGATACTTTCTCTTGGTGAAAATAGGGTTAAAGTCGACAACGACCCAACAGCTCACGCTGAAATCGTGGCAATAAGAAGGGCCACACAAAAAGTTGGTTCACGGCATTTGGAAGGGGTGGTTCTTTATAGCACTCATGAACCCTGTCCTATGTGTACTTCCGCTGCAGTTTTTGCTAAAATGGATGGAATTGTATCAGGAACATATATCGAAGATATGGATAAATACAGAAAAGATAATCTGAGTAAAGAATGGCTATGGAGAACAATAAATATAAGTCCAAAATATATTGTAGATAACACAGATCATGATTTATTTCTTGTTAGAGGATTTTTAAGAGGTGAATGCTTAAAACTTTTTCACAGCATGTAAAATACAGAACTTTCTTTAAAATTTTTCTTCTCTGATTCCCAGTTCTCATCAAATTCTTTTATTGTCTTAATGGGTTTTTTAATTTTAATTGCATGGCTCATCTCTTTCATAGTTCCTTCTGATAGTCCAAAAATCCAGAGCTCATCGCACATCTCAACTGCTCTTTTACAATATTCCATTGTTATCTCAATCCCTACCTTGCCCAGTTCAAATCTTTCCAATGGAAATGCAAGAAAAGGATTAAAAGCAGCGTTGTTTTTGGACTCAACATAGTCCATGATCTGGGTAGCTTTTTTACTCATTCTTGAGGGTATTGCACAATAAATTAATTTCATTTACATTTATTAGTACAGACAACTTTATAAATATATTCTCTCTTTTGCTTATATGGAATTATTTTTTGTAACAGGAAATGAGAACAAACTTCGGGAAGCTTCAAAGATATTAGGTTTTGATGTGAAATCCGCAAAGATTGATGTGCCAGAAGAACAAGAAATCGAAGTGGATAAGATTATTGAAAGTAAGGCTAAGGCTGCGTACGAAAAAGTCAAACAACCGGTGATTGTGGAAGATACCGGCTTATATTTTGAAGCAATGAATGGTTTTCCTGGAGCACTTATAAAATGGGTTTTGAAGTCAATAGGTAATGAGGGAGCTGTTAAAATGCTTAATGGACACGATCACAGAAACGCCTATGCAAAAACAGGCATTGGTTATTTTGATGGTGAAAATTTTAAGATTTTTAGTGGAATAATAAAAGGCAAGATTAGTGAGGAGCCAAGAGGAAAAAATGGTTTTGGATGGGACATGATCTTTATACCTGAGAATTATGAAAAGACATTTGCAGAGATGACTGATGAAGAAAAGAATAATATCTCAATGAGAAAGATCGCTTTTGAAAATCTAAAAAGTTTTTTGCAACCATAAGATTCTCATTCTCCAAATGTTACTTTTAATTAAGGTTTCGAAATGATATAAATATGTGACTTTAACTTTATAGCCTATAATACTTTGATTTCCACTACTCTTTGACAGAAAATATGAACATGATGCTATTTTAAGAGAACTTATGAATTTAGAAAGAAGGAATAGTTTATTAGACTTGAATTTTGATGAAAAAAAAGATGCGGAATTTATCAATGATGCCGTAAAAAAATGGTTTGAACTTAAAAAAGACATAGCTGATGTTATAAACAAAGTTAAAAAAGGATGGGAAAGTAAAGTTAAAGAATATTCTAAAGAAGAATATTTTGGTTAAGTTTATTCTAATAAATTAAATATTAAATAGTATTAGAAACTTATATATATTAAAGGGATAATATTAATATGTATGAATAAAAGAGGTCAGATCTATATCTTAGCAGCAATTATCTTTAGTTTAGTTATCTATCTTCTTTCTGTTAATCTAAACTTTACAAAAGGTACAGTATTTAGTGATTTTTTTATTGAAATAAGTGATAATTATGATAAAGAAAGCGCTAAGTTTCTAACGTCTTTAAGCCAAGAATTATTGAAAAATAGCAATTTAGATGTAAAAACCAAGTTTAATGAATTTAGCGGTAAATTTACTTCATATTCAAAAACTATAAACTCTGCTTTTGGCTTTATTTATTTTTTTGATTACAGCCATAGGGAGAGCAGAAGGTTAATTGTTGGAAATCACTTAGATCAACCTATCTTGGTATGGGTTGATGAAAATAATAAAAAGATTATTAATGGTTGCAAAGCAGATATACCACTAGGAACTAACTTTGGCGATCTTTCATCTAGGTTTATGGGGATAT
Organism: Candidatus Woesearchaeota archaeon; assembly: GCA_964367445.1. GTDB lineage: Archaea > Nanobdellota > Nanobdellia > SCGC-AAA011-G17 > JACPIM01 > JACPIM01. Next base: position 9,864 of record CAYIXS010000014.1, read on the forward strand.
TATCTGATGTATTAGATAGTTGTTCTGAAACTTTGGATTTAACAATGGATGATAATATTTATTATGTTCATTATGTTGTTAGTAACATAAAATATACTAGCAGTGTTATTAAAGGAGTTCCACAAATAGTTATTTTAAGTGAAGAAAAAAAAGATGAGGAGAGAAAAGTATATACAAATCATAAATTTGAAAAAGGTGAAAACTGGGTTAATGAGCTAAAGCAATATTGCATTGATCCTTTGCTAAGTCCCAAACCAATTATTTGTGATTGTAGCTTAAGAAATGAAGAAAATTGTTTAATGAATGATATTTGCAAATGGGAAGGAAGTGGGTGTGTTGATAATTAATAAAAAAGGAGCTTCTGAATTGATATCTTATGTTTTGATTATAGGGCTAAGTATTACTTTGGCTATTGTTATTGGTACGTGGTCTAAGGGTGAATCTAAAAGGGTTGTTGATACTACAGTAAAGGAATCTGAAATTGAAACTAGATGTGCTGAAGTTCACCTTGGTGGTTTTGGATGTATTAGAAATGGTAATTTAGAAATTAATGTTAAAAATCGTGGGTCTTTTAGTATTGTTGGGATAAGATATATATGTACTAAGAGTGATGGAAATGATATTAGTGGTAAAATAGATTTAGACCCAGTTTTAAAGCCAGGTGAAGAGCAAAGTTTAAATAATCTCAATAATTGTGATAGTAATAAAGAAATAATATTAACACCATTTATAACTTTTGGTGATAATAATATAATTTGTCCTGAAGGTGAGAAAATAATTGAATCAATTCAAGAATGTTAAAATAAAAAAAAAGGGTATAACTCCCTTGATTGCTACACTTTTACTACTCTTGTTTGTTTTAATCATTATGACTGTTGTTTTTTTATGGACAAGAGGAGTACAGAAACAAGTGGTTGAAAAAAATGCCGAGTTAAGTAAAAAACAAGTTGAATGCGGTGCTGTTCAGATTGAAGTTACTGGTGGAGATGTGATTAATATTGCTAATAAAGGAAATATAAAAATTAATTTAATAATAAGAGAGCTATTTGGTAGTAATGTTAGAAAATCTGAGATATATGATGTTATAGAACCAGGAAGTTCATATTCATTGGTAAAAAGCGATGAAGATTGTGCGGAAAGCGAGACTAGTGGCGTTGGCGGGAGGTTGTGCAAACAAACTACTCAAGTTGAGATTATTCCTGCATTAAGGCCAGAAGGAAGAGGGGCTCCTTTAGTTCCTTGCTCTGGTGCTAGTAAAACTATTAAATTGTGAGGTGAAATTATGTTATTAAAAAGAGGTATAACTCCTTTAATTGCTACTGTTTTACTTATTGGGTTTACTGTAGCTTTGGCTGCTGTGATAATAACCTGGGGCGGTAGTTTTGTTGATAGCATGACAAAAAGAACTACTGCTACTACAGATGTTACTTTAAAATGTGTTACTGAATTGAAATTTAGTATCTCAAGAGTAACTTGTGATGAGGCTAATCAGGGACATATCAAGAGCGTAACTGTTGAAAATAATGGAAATCTAAATATTGTTGAACTTACTTTAAGAGCAAGTCCTGGTGATGAAGGGGATGTTAAGGCAGATAAACTAGATCTTTCTTCTACTCCATTAGGATCATTTGAAGTTAAGACTTTTACTGGAACTAGTACTCCTGCGTTAATTAATACTTTAACTATAAATAATCCAATGAAAATAGATATTATTGCTAAAATAGAAGGAAGTGATGGTAAGGATCCTGTGTTGTGCACGCAGAATGTTCAGGATTATAATTTGAAAGATGTTCCTAATTGTCAACTCGAGCAAGTGGTTAGTTCAACTACGACATCGTCATCAACAGCATAATTTTTTTATTTTCTAGAATATGAAAAAAGGAGATATTTGGATAGCGACTGTAATTTATATAGCTATAGGAGTTATAACTTTAACCTTAATTGTTACTGCTGGTGTTCCTCTGATTAATGATATGAGAGATAGAAATACTTTTGTGCAGAGTAAAGATGTGATGCATTCTATTGATGAAGCAATTAATACTGTGGTTTCTGATGGTCCTGGCAGCAGGAGATCTTTAAATCCTGTAATAATCAAGAAAGGAGAACTTACAATCTTAACAAAAGAGAGAGGGAATAATATTTTTTGGCAAATGCAGACTAAAGCAAATATACAAGAAATTTCCTCAACCAATGATATTACAGATAATAATGTCGTTGTTGTGAAAGAGAAAAATTTAGATATAATTGAATATAATGATCCTTTACTGGTTGATTATTATATTGTTAAGATAAACTCTGATTACTCTAATAGACATATTAATCTTGATGGAGAAGGAGAGACTAGTAAATTAACTGGAAAGTTTGGGTTAATAATTTCAAATGAAGGCCTTGGCCAATCAGATGCTGGTGGTGTTGGAGAACCTCCTGTTAATGTTAAGATCAAGGTAGTTTAACCCTTTTAAAAAAGCCCAGATCGACAAGGTCGATGGGCCCAGTTGATTTCATCAACTCGGGCGTTAACGGAAAAATTGATTAGAATTCACTTCTAAGTTAGAACAAAAGTATATTAAGTGTGAATGGCTTTTTTTATAAAATAGGTGGTTTTATGTTATTTAGGAAAAAAGAGGCAAAAACAGAGAGTCAAGACCCGAAAGTTCAATCAGAGTTTAAAATAAATCTAAGGCAACAAATTTTTGATTTACCGACTGTTAAAGATAAAACAAAATTAAATATAAGGTATCCGTTAATAGCACCATTTGCGTATGCTCATATTTTTTGGGATGAAAAGACACATGAATTAATATATCAGATTGAAGAGCCTATTTTAAATGCTGATGAACAAAGAGTTTTAGCAATATTAGAAAAAGGTATTGAAGAATTGATTAATATAAGCTTTATAGCAATTAAAAGTTCTGATGTGATTATAAAATATTTAGAAGAGAATATGAAGGTTCTATTGAATGAGTATAGAATAAAAATAAATAAAACTACTTTCTTGAA
>CAYIXS010000015.1:0-12406 GCA_964367445.1 Candidatus Woesearchaeota archaeon
ATTAATGAACGAACAATTTACACAATACTATCGCAATCCCAAAAACACAAGAAACCAACACAAGAAGCCAAATAAAACAAAAAGCGCCGAATATTACATATAATTTACGGCACCTAGTCAATTGCAGGTTGATAAGGAGGCAATCCTTATTTGTAATCCTCGGCACCCGTAGATTTGTAATCATGGACGCTTAGTTTTGTGATATCCGTTACCTAAAGAAAACGAAAGGTTTAAATAATCTACATATGTATACAATTGTATATGGAAACAACAATAAGACTAAATCAAACAACAAAAGCAGAATTAGATGCTTTCAAACAATACAAAAGTGAGAGCTATGACGAGCTTCTAAGAAAGCTTATTTATATTGTAAAAATATGTGAAAAAGAGCCGCTGCTTAGCCAAAAAACTATTCTCGAAATAAAAGAAGCAAGAGAAAGAATTAAGAAAGGCGAATTCTATACAGAAGATGAAGCTAAGAAGATTCTTGGCTTATAAACAAGATGTATAAACTTAAATTTGACAAGAAAGCAACAGACTTTCTGAATAAGCTCGAGAAAGATATAAAAGAGAGAATTTGGGATAAACTACAGCAATGTAAACTGAATCCATTTCACTATCTTGAGCATCTTGAAGAAATAAAAGGTTTTAAATTAAGAGTTGGAGATTATAGGGTGATAATTGATGTTGATAAAACAAATCAGATCTTACATATTTTAAAAGTGGGGCATAGAAAGAATATTTATGAGACCTAACTAAAAACTTTCCCCCAATACACTAAGATCACAATAAACCCACATAATACTCAAAAAAATAGAAAGGTTTAAATATATGAACCACCATTCATGAACCATGGTTCAGAATATAATATTGAAACGTGACGAAGCAGAGGAAATAAAAAAACTCAATGGATGGCTTATTATTTATGGTAGAAGAAAAACTGGAAAAACTTTTTTGATAAAAAACTTCCTAGATTATGATGCTTACTTCCTCGTTAGAAGAGACGGCAAGATTTTAGCTGAAAAAACCTTGCCTAAAGAAATAAACAACATACAAGATTTCTTAAAGCTTATTTCAGACTTATTAAATGAAAACAAAACAGTTATTATAGATGAATTTCAGAGACTCCCTGAATTTGTATTTGACGAATTTTCTAATCTGCATCCAAAAGGAAAAATTATATTTTCTGGCTCTAGTTTCAAAATATTAAAAAAAATTTTTAGTAATCAATCTCCTCTTTTAGGTATGGTTCTGCAATATGAACTAAATTTGATTAAACCTAAAAATATCTTAAGGGAACTTTCAAAACACCTAGATTCTGTTAAAACAATAGAATTCGCTTCTTATTTCAGAGATCCATGGACCTTATCTTTTTTTAAAGGTGAAGAAACGGTCAAAGAACTATATAATTTACTAAATTATTCTAAATTAACAATACCTTCATTAATTGGTGAGATTTTTATTGAAGAAGAAAGAGAATTAACTAAAATATACGAGGCAATTTTGAGGATTCTTGGTTCAGGAGAATGGAATTACAAGACGGTTGCAGATTTCCTCAGCGGAAGAAAATTGATCGAAAGATCTGACAGTTCCCTTGTTCTGCCCTATATTAAAAATTTGCAAAAAATGAGTTTAGTAGAGCACCTTGACATATATAATTCTAAGAAAAAGATGTATAAATTAAAATCAGCAATAATGGAGGCTTTCTATTATCTATGTGATAGATACAATTTCGAGGATAAAGAAGTATCATTTAGCGAAGCATTGCCAACTTTAGATAAAATAAAAAATTTTGCAGTTCAAAACTTCGTAGCGGATTTTTTTGCAGAGCATCTAAATGGCAGAAAAGAGTATTCAATATCCTCAGATAAAGAGGTAGATATCATAATTAATTCAAGGAATAAGATTGTTGCTATTGGTGAAGTTAAATGGGGTAAATATAATATTAATGATTTAGATAATTTTATAGAAAAAACAAAAAGTATTGATTGTAAAAAGTTTTTTGTTGTAAAAAATAAAGATAGAGAAATATACAAAGGGATAATCATTTATGATGCCAAAAACATGATAGATATGAGTAAATAAAAACCCAAAGTCCTCATCATGAAAATTAGTCAAGCCTCCAGCTATCAATTTAGAATTTTCACTCATTTCCAATCTTGATCTTTTTATCATTAAAAATCCCAACAAAGTATTATTTTGTGGTAGATTTCCAATATTTCTATTAAAACTCAGCACCTAGCTGTTTGTAATATTCCGCATCTAAAAAAGAACAGAAAAGCTTATATATTAACAAAAAGTTAACATATATTAACAAAAAGGAAAACTATAAGATGCAAAAACTAACTAAAGAACAGGAGATTATTAAATTATTATTTAAAGACTTTCTAACACCATATAATAGCAGAAATATTAGTAAGATAATTGGAATGAGTCATGCCGGCGCATTTAAAATATTAAAAAAGTTAGAAAAAAGGAATATAACAGAACCAACAAGGATTGGAAAAGCAGTTATATACTCTTTAAACAAAAAAAACCAAGTAGCCTGGAGAGAAATTGAACTGGCTTTAACACTTGAAGCCCAAAATTATTTAAGATGGATTGAAGAATTCAGAAGTATAGAAGATAAAGTGAAATTTGTAATCTTATTTGGTTCGATAATAAAAGATGAAAAATCTGCAAAAGACATCGACTTATTAGTTATTGCCGATGAATGCGAATTTAATGAAATAAAAAAAATAATAAAAGAAAAAAATAATATCTTAACAAAGGAGATACACCTTCTTCTTCAAACCTATGAAGATTTTAAAAGGGATATTGCCTCCAGAAATAAAATAATACTTGAGATAATTAAGACAGGTATTATTCTCTTTGGACAAGACGAAATAAGAGAGGTATTAATTTGAAATGACTCATGCAAAAAATAAGGTTGATTGGTGTTTAAAGAAAGCAGAAAAAGAGCTAAAAGTAGGGAGAAAACACAGAGGCTTAGTTAATTCCGCACCAGATTTAGACAAGGCAAAAAAACACCTGAAAAAAGCAGAGCATAATCTTTCTGCAATAACCTATTTTGATAGGGGAGGATTTTCAGATTGGAGTATTAATGCATCTTTTTATTGTATATAACAATGTTTTCTTGCAATTTTATCTAAACACAGTTATGAAAGCCAGAATCAAGAATGCACTATTGCACTAATAAAATACCTTAAAGAACAAAAGAAAATAGAGATAAATAATAGATTCATAGAGGCTCTTGAAAGTGAAAAGGAAAAAATTGAATCCAGAATCATTGAAGAAAGAGAATTTTATACTTATGGTACAACAATATCAGTAGAAAATAAAGAAGAAATTGAAAAGAATATTAAGTTATGCAAAGATTGTTTAGAACAAACTAAAAGAATTATATTTTCTTGACTCCTTAATTAATCAATAATCTCTACTTGTCTTAAACTCCGTTAGCATATCTATCAATTTTTCCTAATTTACTTACCATTTTTATAAACGAACGGCAAAATATCTCCATAAGATTATCGCGATTCTAGAACCTCAATAAACCGCTTCAGCAAGCCTTATAGCACAAAAAGTACCGAATTTTCCATATAAAATTCAGCACCCAATAGTTTGTAATTTTTAACTGGGTCCATGGTAATAATACCAAAATCAAACAAAAAGGTTTAAATATTAGTAATACCTTAAATAATAACAGGAGTTACCTAAATTAATAACAATCCAAAAATGGAAATAAAGGATTTAAAAATAAAACTTCCAAAGGAAAAGAAGAGTATTGGGAAATTCTATGGAAATTGTGAAAAAAGAAAAAAATTTGTAGCTATAGACAAAGAAAACCATAAAAAACATCTTAAAAAAGCAAAACATGATTTATACCGCGCAGAGAGAGAATACGAAGATAAATGCTGGGATTGGACTGTAATAAAAGCCTATTATTCTATTCATCATACAGCAAATTCCTTATTATTGAGAAAAAAAGGATTTTTTTGTAAGGATCACTCATGTTTAATAATATCCTTAAAATACCATAACTTAATTAATGACGATTTTTTTAAAGAACTTTCAGATTTACATGAATCTCTTTCTGATATACTCGGGTTAGATCTAACTTTTCAATTAAGAAAATTAGGCCAATATGATGTGAATGAATGGGAAAATATAACGGAAAAGGAAGCCGCATTAATAATTTCTATAGCTAAGAAACTAATCTCCTTTGTTGAAAATGCTTAAATTAATAAATAATTCGCAAACAAGGATAATAGAAGAAGTTTTTAAAAATCCAGGAATAAACCTTCGTACCTTAATACAAAGAACAGGCCTGTCCCCTAATTTTGTTTCTGAATATATTAATCTTTTGATTAAAAAAGAGATAGTAACAGAGGAAAAATTTGAAAAACAAAGAGTCTACTTAAGAAGATTTTTTCTTAATTTTAAATCAAATTTAACAAAGAATCTTTTTAGTTTAATAAAAGAAGAGCAAAAAGAAAATTTTTTTAGAAAATATCAGAAATTTAGGCCGGTATTTAACCAAATTATAGAAAATATAAAGAAAACAGACTTTTTTTTAGTTTATGGTAGCTATGCAAGATTGGCTGCTGATGAAGATAGCGACCTAGATATCTTAATAGTCGGAAAAGTTACGGATACAGAAAAAATTAGAGAGATTTTAGTAAGTTTGGACATAGAAGTAAGCATAAAAATTGAAACATATTCAGATTTTAAAAAAAGAATAAAAGAACCACTCCATCAACAGATTCTAAAAGACAATATTTTAGTTTCAGAAAATAACAATAAATTTATCGGTTTGCTGTTGGATTACAGATAAAGGCACCAAATATTTTGTAAAATTCAACATCTAAAAAAGAACAGAAAGATTTAAATATAGGAACACAATCCTAATCATCATGATACAGAAGTTTGTTAATAGAAAAGAAGAATTGAATTTTTTAGAAGAAAGATATAAAAACAAAAATTTTGAATTTTTTGTAATTTATGGCAGAAGGAGAGTTGGTAAAACAGAGCTCATCAAAACTTTCCTGAAAGGTAAAGAACATATTTATTTTCTTTGTGATAAAAGCGGCACAGAAAGAAATGCTCGCAGATTTAAAAAAAGCATAGCAGAATTCTTGAAAGAGCCAATTATAGAGAGTAATGACTTAGAGGAAATCTTTTCATATTTAACAGAAAAAGTCAAAGATAAGATTATAATAGTATTTGATGAATTTTCATATTTAACAGAAAAAGATTCTGCCATTTCATCGGTATTCCAAGTTATATGCGATGAAATATTAAAGAAGAAAAACATTTTTCTAATTCTCTGCGGCTCTAGCATAAGTATGATGGAAGAAGGGGTCTTAAGCCAGAAAAGCCCTCTTTATGGTAGAAAAACCGCCCATATAAAACTCCTTCCTATTAAATTTAAGTATTTTAAAGAATTTTTTCCTTTAAATGAAATAGAGAAAAACATTGAATTTTACTCAATTTTAGATGGAATCCCCTTTTATCTTGAAAAGTTCAACGATAAAAAAAGTTTGCCTAGGAATATAAATGAACAAATGTTAATCAAAAAAGGTCAATTTTATGAAGAAATAGATTTTTTATTGAAAGAAGAGCTGAGAGAACCAGATATTTATAAGACGATCTTAGACGCCATAGCTTCTGGAAAGACAAAAGTAGTAGAAATAGCAAATGGGTCTAGAATAAAGGTTCAAGATATAGACAAATATTTAAAAACCTTGATTCGGCTTGGGATAATAAAAAAAGAAAATCCGGTGACAGAAGTAAAAAGCAAAAAAAGCATTTATTTAATAGATGATAATTTCTTCAATTTTTCTTTTTTATTCCTGGAACCAAATAAATCAAAAATAGAAATAGGCGAAATAAAAAGCATAGAAGAAAAAATTAAAATAGAGTTTTCAGCTTTTGTTGGAAAAAAGTTTGAAAGATTAATAAAAAATGAGGTTTTACCATTAATAAATGTCATTGAAATTCAAAAAATCGGAAAATGGTGGGGGCATAAAAAAGAAAATAAAGAAAGAAAAGCAATTGAAATAGATGTTGTTGCTTTAAACGAGAAAAATAAAGAAATTTTATTTTGTGAATGTAAATGGAAAGAGAAAGTTAATATTGTTGAGATTATTAAAGAATTAGCAGAAAAATCAAAATATGTTAATTGGTATAATGAAACTAGAAAAGAAAGTTATGCTATTTTTGCAAAATCTTTTGATAAAAAAATAAAGGAGTTTAATGAAAAAAAAGTTTATTGTTTTGATCTAGATGATATCAAAAGTATTCTTGAATAATAAACCGCCCCAGCAAGCCCTCTATCCCAAAAATCACCGAATTTTTCCATATACCATATAATCATTTTTTAAGTAATTCTTTCATTCTTCCAGAAATTAATACTTTGTTCAAAACTTTAGAAAATTGTTCAACATACTCTAAAGGTATTGTAATTGAATGCTCATGTACCCACTCATTTCCAACTTTCTTTTTCTTCTGTATTAGCAAATATTTTCCAAATTCGCTTTCTAATATATCAAACCATATTGTCCTATTATTATAATCCAATTTCTCAAAATCAAAGTGATGTATCCTATGATTTGGATAATATACTTTAGTAACCCCAAATTGCTTCATATAAATCTCATTCTCCAATATTAATACTTGTAAATGCTTCTCAATGGCCTTCCTTGAAAAGCCAGTACCTCTAACTACCTCGCTCATAGTAAGCCCTTTAGGATTATTGCCTAAGAATTCAACGATCTTATCATGTATTATTTTTTCTTTTTTTACCGGATACATATTACCATAGTCAAGTACCGAAAAGTTTATATATTTATTATTCCCTACATTAGTTACCAGCTATGGTTATAAACTAAAAGTAAAGTTTATATATGGTATAATATACCATAGGAATACTAAATGTCCATACTCTTACATCATAAAAAAGACATTACAAAAGAAGGAGATATAATTGAAAGAAAAGTATGGAAAATTGATAAAGGTAACAACTTTCCTCAAGGTATAAAGTATTCCTTAGTGTATGTGCACAACAATAAGAGAATATTAGGATACGACAATGAACAAGGGAAAGGACATCACAGGCATTATTATCAAATTGAAGAACTTTATCAGTTTATAGATTTTGTTAAGTTACTAGATGATTTCGAAAATGATGTAAAAAAATTAAGGAGAAAATTATATGGCAATTAAAAAAATTAAAATAACTATGGGAAAATTAGAAAAGTCTTTTAGAGAAGATAAAAAGTTCTTTTCTAATCTAGATAAAGGCATAATAAAAAAACATACCCCAACAATCAATTTTGAGAATTTTGATATATACAAGAAAATATTAACCCCTAAACGATTAGAATTATTAAAGTTTATTAAATCAAAAAAACCAAAGACGATTAAAGCATTATCTATTGAAATTAATAGAGATTTTAAGAATGTTTATGATGATGTAAAACTGCTTGAATCTGTTGGACTAATAGAACTTAAAAAAAGCGATTTGGGCTTAGTGCCTGTCACAATCTATGATGAAATAGAAATGAATATTCGGATTCCACTAGAAGTGGTTTCTAACTAAATTTTGAATTGGGTATTGGTTTCACAAGTTCACAATATAATTAGATGTAAACCTTATGGAAATAAATTTTCAGAACATAGGTTGGAAAAGCAAAATAACACAAAAAAGATCCACTTTTAGCATTTCAATTAACAAGTTAGTAGCTATTGGTTCTAGTTTAGAAAAAGGCCAAACATTATTCTCATATCTCGCTAAAGATAAAAACAAAAGACCAGTTATGATTACATATCTAGATAACAAAGAAATAAAACAATAAACCCACATTTCTGCACCCACAAGAACATACACTACACTTATTTAAATAGGTAAATCATAAAAATCTTATCCCGCGGGGAAATAAAAATGAAGCTAGGTGAAGCGTTAAGTTTATTGAAAAAAGAACAAGGGAGTTTATCTAGATTAATTTCTTTAAGAAGGGATAACCTTTATGTTGAAGAAGGTAAAAAAACAAATTTTAATTCGAAAAAATTATCAGAAGATATAGATAAAAAAATAGAAGATATAAGAAAATTAAAAATTAAGATACAAAAAACAAATTTGAGCACCAAGATAAAAGAAGAAAATATTTCTCTGGCTGAAGCAATAATCAAAGTTAATGATTTTAGAAGTAAAATATCTGATTTAAGTAATTTATTTGAAAGAGAAAAAAGTTATTTATTTAGAGAAAAAGAAACAAAAGAAATGATCCCCCAATTAGAGCAACAGGAAATAGAAAACAAAATAGAAGAATTAAAAACAGAAAAAGTCCAGTTAGACAATAAAATACAAGTAACTAATTGGACAACAGAATTAATTGACTGATCTTATCTATTTTCAATAGGTAAGATTACTAGTGGCTTTGAGAGTAAGTATGGTAGTGTAATATTTATTTTTCAAGTTTTACTTGCTAAAATAAATGCTACGCGCTACAGGTGACCCTGATAAAGTCTGCCTTAAAGATTAAAGATCAAGGTTTACTGATTAAAGATCATAGGTTAAGGATCAAATAAACTATATTTTTCTTAAAAAGCCATTAGTAATTACAAAAAATGTTAAGGGGTATGAATATTATATGTAAAAAATGTCACAAGAAGTACTGGATAGAGCCCAAATTAAGTTTCGGTGCAAGAAAAAATAGAACCGCTTATAGCCTATTAGATTGTTTGCTGAATGAAGTAAGATTCTATTTTAATGCCCCTATTGCAAAAAAAGTAATACAATCGCTATAGGATTTCACCATAACAAACCGCCAGAAATAATGAATATTGCTGAGAATCCAGACTATATTAGTTAAAAAGTAAAGTGTAATAAAAAATGAAAGAAACTGAAAGAATAAATAAGTCGGTATTGACAGCAGACAGCATAGAATCTAAAAGAGGTTGGAGTTTGGCACAAAAAGATGGAATTGTTTTATGTTATTATTGCAAATCTCCTTTATTCTATTTTTTAAAAGAACTTGGCATTGTGGAAGAGAGTAATTTGTGGGATATAAAGGTAATTCATAAAGAAAGAGAACCACAATACATCTTAAGAGAAGTTGGTTTATTGTTATATTGTGCTGAATGTGGTAATTTTCATGATGATTATAGTAAATATTTTTACCCTAAAGACAAATTGGTCTGTGGTTGGAGCGATGAAGAATTAGATATCGCAGAAATAGAGGAAATAATGTATTGTTTGGAGCAATGGAACCAAAAAGGCGATTTTACTCCAAGGTTCAAAAATTCACAGATGAATTATTTAAAAAAGAAATTAAAAGAATATGAAGAAAAATATTATGGAAAAAAATTAAAGGTAAAAATAAGTAAAAGTTTAAAATAACTAAAATGGGATGGTACGGAATATTTTTGGTAAGGAATTTAAAATTAATATTCAGTCTAAGGAAAATAGATGAAGAAAATCTTTATTCGTATTTTGAAGATTTTGATAAATTTTTCAGCAAATATGATCAATTAAGAGAAGATATTGATTATATGCAGAATATTTCTGAGGAAAGCAAAACTTTCTCAGCCAAAACAACATCCAAAATGTTTAATGTGGTTGATGAGTTAAGTTTTTTACCCGATGTTTCAAATGCAGTTTTTTTATTATATTTTTTACATAAATTTGAAATTGAATATCATTATGAAGGGGGTATTGATTTTGAAAAGTTAAGAAAAAAAGGCTGGAAAACTGTAGTATAGGAGAAGAATAAAGTATCAAAACATTCTAAAAATAAATGGCCGGGGAGAGATTCGAACTCTCGACCTCTCGATCTCTGAGCTGGATATCAGTTTCACTTAAGATTCTTTTCCGAGGTTTTCTTCCCAAGAAAAGCTTATCGAGTGCTCCAGCCAAGTTGCTCAGCCCTTTTATCTCGTTTTTCCCGAGGCTTTTTCTAAAAGGCTCTTCTAAGCTACCCGGCCGATTAAAATCCAAGAGTTTCAACTTATAAAGTTTACTCAAAACAATTATAAATAAATTTATGTCCACAGAGATTTATGTTTAATCTTTAATGTAGACATATAAGTTTTATATATATTAACAATCTAGCTAAATCCTAACCGATACTAATATTTAAATAACTAGAATATTAGCATTTTATTAATGAAAAAAAGAGTAACTATATTTTTAATATTAATGATTACGATAAATTCTAATATTGTATTTTCCCAGGTAAATAATCCTGTTCTTAGAGAACAATCAATTCTAGATCAATGTAGTACAGATGCAAAATCAGATTCAGATGTTATCAAAGTAATATTAAGAATAACACAATCTAACAACGTTATGATTTCTCTTTATCCTTTAGGTTCAGAAGGAGATATAGGTCAAGCACAAATTGTAGCATTAACTGAAATATCAAATGATAATATCTACAGATTTACTTATCAAAATAAAGAATATGTTACAGAACCAAAGATATTAAATGAAATTTGTTATATTGATAAAACTGAAAGAAGAGCAATTACTCAAGAAATTGTGCATATTGAAGTTAAATGTGGATTTTTTGTACCTCAAGCAACACAATGTACTTGTATCCCATATGACAAAGATGATAATGAAATACCAACCTTTCCTTCGGGATTAGGTATAGAAAATGATCCAATAGTGTTAAATGAGATTAATCCTTTTATTAGCCAGTTTCAACCACCAGATAGAAATGGAAACTGTCCTACAACAAGAAGTTGGGATATACCAATATCAACTGAACCCATTCTAGAAACTACAACACAAACTCCAACAGAATCTAATAATATAGGTTTCACAGCAGAACAACAAAGAGATATAGCTAAAGGATTAGAAGGTATTTTTAAATGGTTTTTTGATTTAATAAAATCATTTCTAGAAAAGATAAGTAATTTTTTTGTATCAATAATAAACTCAATATTTCCTAAACCAAATATAGATTGTGTTGGAAGATCGTTAAGTGATATCTCAGATTCTTCTACATCAACTAAAGATGGAATAACTATACTAAACTATGCAGCAGGTTCAGCTAATTTCCACTATGACAAATGTAATACAGAAGATATTAGCAAGATAGAAGAAGTTTATTGTAAGAAAGATAGAGGGATTAGTAATGATGAACTAATAGGATTTGAAGAATTAACCTGCCTAGATGATTATTCATGCACAGAAGGTAGATGTTTACATAAGTGTAATAAAGAAACTCAGTTAACTTGTGAATCTAGCGGAAACTCGTGGTGTTGTGATAAATTAGAAAATTATAGATTAAGAGAATGTAGTTCTAAAGTCAAGCAGTGTAATTATAGAAAAGTATTAAGTTGGTATGAATCTGGCTTAGGAATAAGATGGTTAAATCTGAATGATCCAATGCCCGAGGAGTGTAAATGTGAGAATTCTGCTTTGGTTATTTTTGGAGATGCTACTATGGTACTTCCACAAAGTTATAATTTTTTAAATTATGAACTAAGTAAATATTATGAAACTAAGGAAAAGAATGGTGAATGTACTTTTGGGATTAGGGCGACAGATATGGAACAAGTTGATAATATAGTTTATAATATAGATACTCGAGTTAGTCATATTGGTAGATTCAAATATTTGTTAGTGGCAACGCATAGTGATTCTAGAGGAACATTAATAGATAGTGGAGGAAGTTTTGGCGCTTTGCTTTGTAAGGATGGTTTTGCTGAGATGATTTCCTGTAAGGTTGGTCAATCTAAAACCTTATTTTTTGATGCACCAAAGATAGTAAACAATTTTTGTGTTCAAGCATTACCTGGTTCAGTAATGAAGGTAAGTAAATCTGATGTAGAATTTAGTGATGTAGGATTCGGCTCTATCTATGATCAGGGTGAGTTATATTGCACTAAGGGTAATTGGGAATGTTGGAAGTGTACAAGTCAAAACCCACCTAAAGCCACCAAGGTAAATTGTCCATAATCAATCAAATCAGTAGTGGAACCAGTGACTAGGTCTAGTTGTTTTAATATTGCCCTTCAAGCCATAAATTTTTACTTCTGCTAAACTGTATTGTGAATCTAACTTTAGTATTTTTTCTGTTACTGGGAAAACTGATTTTTTAAAGTTAGATATATGAACTAGGCTATGATTATCATCATAAACTTCTATCTTTTCTATTCCTTCTGGATCTGATACATAAAGTATAGTTTGATTCCTGCCCATCCATGCTCTGGCACCCTCTTTATTTTTTCTAGCTTCCATTAGTTGATTAAATTCAAATTCCTGTTGATGATCATAAAAACAACCAGTAGCTATTCCAACTATTCCAGCTAACCCTAAAACTCCTTTTTGTAAAAATTGTCTTCTGTTCATTTTTATCGATATATATACTCTAGTATATACTTTAAAAATCTATCG
>CAYIXS010000016.1:0-8298 GCA_964367445.1 Candidatus Woesearchaeota archaeon
TGGACTTGCTACTGCTGGAACAGCTTCGGTTTTAGGTTATTTAGCGTATCAATATTTAAGCAAATAAAGTCTAATTTTATAATAATCTAAGAACAAATTAAATATAATAGACTATCTTAACCTAATAACTTCCAAATTCTTAGGAGCACAAGTTTCAATTTTAGCTGCTTTATGTATAGAAGAAGCCAAGTCCAAGCATTTTGATACTTCTCCATGAACAATAATAATTTTTTTTGGCTTTGGATCACAAGTACTTAAATATCTGATTAATTCTGCCCTGCCCGCATGACCACTTAAACCGGTTATTGTTTTAACTTCCATTTTAACTTGAATTTGTTCCATTCCTCTTTCACCTGGAACTTGAACTAAAGGTTCGTTGTTTTGTATTCTTCTACCTAAAGATCCTTCACCTAAGTAGTTTACAAACATTATTGTGTTTTTTGGATTATCTGCTAATCTCCTGAAGTACTCGACACTCGCTCCACCGGTCATCATTCCCGAAGTAGCCAATATAACACAAGGTCCTGAGTTTTCAATAACATCATCTTGCTCTTTTCTTGAAACAACTCTGGCAAAAATATCTGATAAAAAAGGATTATGGTCTTTGTGAAATATAGAATTTCTTACATTTCTGTTTAGATAATCGGGATATGCAGTATGAATTGCTGTAATATCCCAAACCATTCCCTGAACATAAATTGGGATTTTTTCTAGCAATCCTTCACGGATTACCTTTTCTAGGATTAACATTATTTCCTGTGATCTACCAACCCCTAGAACGGGAATTAAGACTTTACCACCACGTTCAACTGTTTTTTTGATAAGGTCTATCATTTCATCTTCACATGCTTTTCTTGAAGGCAGAAGATCTTCTTTAGAACCATATGTTGCTTCTGTTATTATTGTTTCAACTCTTGGAAATTTATTTACTGCTGCTTCAAGCAACTCTGTTCTTAAGAACTTGTAATCGCCCGTGTAGACAAGGTTGTGTAAACCATTGCCAATATGTATGTGAACTACTGCTGAACCTAATGTATGTCCTGCATTATAAAGAGTTATCCTAATATCTGGTGTGATGTCTGTGACTTCTTCATATTCTAGTGGGATTGTGTGACGCACCATTTCTTTTACATCTTTTGAAGAGTATAATGTTTTAGTTGCTTCTTTTTGGGCTAAATCTATTGTATCTAGACATAGTAAGGCTGCAATATCTCTTGTCGGTTCTGTACAATAAACTGGGCCTTTATAACCCATTTTATATAACCAAGGGATAAAAGCCGAATGGTCCACATGCGGATGACTTAATATGACTGCATCTAACTGCTCTAAGTTAAATTCGGGTGCTTCTAGCATTGGATATTGATCTTGGCCTTGGGCAGCCACATTAATGCCACAGTCAATTAATACTTTTGATTCTGGCGTTTGCAATAAGAAACAAGATCTTCCTACTTGACGTCCTGCTCCCAAAAATGAAACTCTAATCCATTCATCTTGCTTGGCTCTTGTCCATCCTCCATAAATCCTTTTACCTATTTTATTTAAGAATTTTTTTCTATAATCATTATTTTCATATAAAACCTGACGAATATTTTCAATTATTTTTGATTTTATAGGCGGTGCTCTTCTTATAATTGGGATCCAAAATGTTTTTTTCTTTATTTCCCTTAATAAATCTCCTTGTTTACCTATTACTAAACCAGGTTTTTCTGCTTCTATTGTAACTAAAGATCTTTGAGGATCGAATAAAATATTAGTTAATCCTGCCTCAGAGGGAGTTAGTTTTTCTATTATCTCCTTTGTTTTTTCCATATCTGTTGCTATTGCTGGATCTGGCCTTAATTCCACACGTTTTTTTATAGAGTTAACTATCTCTTTTAATATGCCATTAGAATCAAGGAAAAAATCCTTGTCTTTTGTGTAAAGTATTATGTTTGCACCTTCAAAGGCTGTATCTGATATTTTAGTCTTATCTGGTATAAATTTTAATACTTCATCTAATATTTCCATTTTCTACTTTATTTTTAGTTATATTTAAGAAGATTAAAATTGAATCTGGGTTTCTAGTTTCTTTGCAAAGACTTTTTTTACACCGTCTTTAGTCACTGTTAGGACATCAATGCCTTCTCCTGTTGCTGCATCTCTTTGCATGGCAGCATTTACTGCCTTTACTGCTAATTTTATTCCTTCCTGTATTGGAAGGTTTTCTTTGTAAATAGTATCAAGAACACCAAGGGCCATCATAAAACCAGAGCCATCAGCCATATAAGTAGTATGTTTCATTACAGAACCATCTGGGCTTAATTCATATAGATGCAAGCCAGAGCTATCTCTGCCAGCCAATAAAAAAGCCGTAATTCCGGGAATTGCTGAAAATCTTCTAATATTTTGATAAATTATTGTTCCTAATAAGTTAGCCACTTCTTTAACTGTTGGTTTTTTACCACTTCTTATTGTTTTTAATGAAATTTCTGCTTTTATTAGTTTGGTAATTAATTGAATATCAGAAACATTTCCTGCTATTGTAACTGCTAAGTCATCTGTTAACTTGTATACTTTGTCAACTGATTTGTTTAATATGATTCTGCCTGCGGCTGTTGCTCTTTTATCTGCTGCTAGGACAATGCCTTCTTTACAAACAATTCCTACTGTTGTTGTACCTTTTCTTACGATATCTTTGATATCATCCATTCTTTTTAACCCCATAAATGGTTAGAATTCATCTGAAATTATTAGAATTATGTTATTTATAAGCTTTTTGGTTGGAATTTATATAAAGTTTAATAATTATTAAATAGCCATAGTAATTATAAGTCTTTATGAAAACCATTTATTTAGTTTTGCTAATTATCTTCTCAGTGAATGTAATAGCTACAAGAGTTGATTTAACCAGGGTTTCTAGTAAAGGAGAGTCTCTTAATATTGATTACCAAGGGCAAACAACTGTTATAAGTGATTTTATTGTTAAGAACAGGAATTTTCTATGTGATATTGAATGCAAATGGAATTCTTCTCAAAATAAAGAAGGCTTTGTTCCTAACATAATTAATGCGGGTGATGCTTCTTCTCAATTTTCTGTTAGTTTTGATGCTATTAAAGACGGCTTTGGTAATTTAGTTGTTGGTGTAAATGTAGAATGCCATGATATTAACAGCACTTTTTGTAGTGATTCTGATTTTGGTATAGATAAAGAAGCTATTACTATAAACTACAAGTTTTGCGGTGATGGAAAAGCAGATTTTGAAGAAGAATGCGACAAAGAGGATAAAAAAGGAAAAGTTTGTATGGATTTAGGTTTTTCTGGTGGCGTATTAAACTGCAATAATGAATGTAAATTAATTTTAGATGGATGTTATAAATGTGGAGATAATAAACTAAATTCTGGAGAACAATGCGATGGAACAGATTTGGGCAATAAAACCTGCTTCAACCTTGGTTTTTCTGGTGGGAGTCTAACTTGCAATGATAAATGCATGTTTGACACTTCTGCTTGCTATAATTGTGGTAATAATATAATAGACTTAAACGAAAATTGCAAGAATTGCCCTAGTGATGTTAAATGTGGTGTTGGGGAAGAATGTAATCCTGATAGGAAAGAAGCCAATCAAATTGGATGCGCCCCAAAGTGTGGAAATAATGTGTGTGATGCTGATGAAAATTATGAAACGTGTAAAAAAGATTGTGAAAAACCTGTAAAGTGCGGGGATAAAACTTGTGATATTAGTGAAAATTGTAATTCCTGCAAGGAAGATTGCGCTTGCTTTGATGGGTATCTTTGTTCTGGTGGGCAATGTGTTTTAGAATTTAAATATAAGGAAAAACAATCGTCTAATCTTGCAATTATACTAATTTTTATTTTAACTAGCGGTACATTACTTTATTATAAAAGAAATTCTATTAAAGGGCTTTTAAAAGAGAAAAGAGAATTTTCTGTTATAATGTTTACTGATTTAAAAGATTTCTGCAAAAGAGTAGAAGAAAATGAGGATAGAGCATTAAGAAAATTATGGATGTACGAAAACATAATGAAAGGTATTATTAGCAAATATAACGGTAAGGTAGTTAAAACAATAGGGGATGCTTTGATGGTTGAATTTAAAAGTTCCATTAGTGCTGTTAAATGCGCCAAAGAAATTCAAAATAATGCTCTGTTAAAAAAATATTTTTTGATTAAAATCGGCATTCATGTTGGTGAAATTATTCGCAGAAAGAACGATATATTCGGTAATGGCGTAAATATAGCTGCCAGAATTTGCAGTTTAGCTGAAGCCGGAAGTGTTTATATTTCAGAAGACATTTATAAAAATGTTAAAAATAAATTAAATTACAGATTTACTAATTTGGGGCTTAAAGAATTAAGGAATATTAAAGAGCCAATTATAGTATATAAAATATAGAATCAATATTATAAATCTTTATAAAACTTGGAATAATTTTGACTCGTGTCGCTTGAATATGATGTTAATTTAGCTGTATTGAGTTTACCTAAGTCTATAGATATAACTAGCTTTTTTTCACACATTATAAAAGCACTTTATTGGGAATATGATGACTTGGGAAGAAAACCATTTGGTTTAGATCATTACATTATAGTGGGGCATATAAGTGATTGGGATGAAAGCTATATAAAAATAAAAATTGCTACGAGAACCCTAGACAGCATATTTACAGATAATGTTCTTATAGATGGGGAGATTTGTAAAGGAAAACTTGGGAGCGGGCGTGGTTATTCGCTAAGCTTTACAGTTGAAAGAAGAGCAGAGTTTCTTTATGGAAGAACTAAAGAAGAATATGCTAGAATGTTAAGACAATATTTTAATAAACATCTTGGTTTGGAAGAAGTTAAAATTTGTGAATTAGCCCGATTTAAAGATCCTAATTGAGGATATTTCTTTCTTAATATCTTTATTTTTGATTAAATAATTAATAAGGTCTTTAATATTCTTTATTTTTCTTTTTTCTTTTGCATAAATAATCTTATTTTTTATGAAAGTTTCTCTATGTTTCTTTTTAAAATTATCAAGGTGTTTTTTGTTTGAAATCGGAGGTCCTTTTATTATTTCTAAATTAGGCAAGGTATTATTTTTTAATTTGAACCAGAAATAAACTTTATCCTTCCATACCCAATTTGCTTTTACTATTTTAAATTCATTTAAAGCAATTTGTTTTTTTATTTTATTAAACAAAGAGTTTAGCTTTCCTCCAATTGCATCTTTTTTCCCATTTAATGGCAAGATTTCTATAACTATTGCCTTTTTTGGGATTTTTTCTTCTTTTTTTATGAAAAATTTATCTGATCTAGTTTTAAGAAGCTCTTTGCATGACTTTATGAATAAATTATATTTTTCTTTTGATACTACTGCTGAAGCATTTCTTGTTTTATCTACAGGATCTACTAAGATTAATGGAGATTGTATTTTAGATTTATTTAATTCTATTAAGTGGTTTTTAAGTTGTTTTTCTGGATCTATAATTGTTCTTTCTTTCCATTTTGAGACATTTTTAACTAAACTTAAAAAAGAACCATAATAAACAGTTAATATTTCCAAGACATATCCTGAGAAGCCTTGAATGTAAGATTCTGCTCCATAGATATTTTGTGCTTTTGCAAATGCTTTAGTTAGACGTATCTGGTCTGCTTTATTGTGTTTTTTTACCCATGAAACATGCAATGGTGAAATATCAGTTATATTTCTTGCTTGCAGTATGTTTTTAATATCCAATATAGGAACTATCTCAAAATTATAATTTTGTTTTTCTATTTGAAAATAATCCCTTGAACCATGAAGTTTTATTGGTTTTAGTTTTTTTAAGGCTTTTTCTAAAAACATAGATAATTTATGTGATTTGTCCTTGAATTTATTATAATTAAACTTAACAAATATATCTATATCATGAGTATCTTTGAGCCAGGTGTCTTTTGCTAAAGAACCGCCTATTATTACTTTTGTATCTTTTATTTTTATTTTACTGATTAATTCGTTAGTTAGAGAAAATATCTTTTTTTCGTCTTCTACAGGAGGTTTTATCTTTTTTAGAATTGACTCAAACATAAATAAGCTAAATTAAAGAAATTTATAAATGTTTTTAATAAAATCAGAAATCTTCTATTCTGTATATTGGGACATATGACCTTTTTCTTGTTATTGGGTTCTGTTCAATAAAATGTCCTACACAAACACTAACTTGTCTAGTTCCCGGTATAATTTCTCTTCTTCCTAGCTCTGCATCATTAACAATATAGGCTAAACTTTCTCTTCTTGATGATTCTTGCTTAATGTATCTTTTTGGGATTGGAAAATTCCCTACGTACTGAGAAGTATCTATTGGTTTGTTTGCTGTTCTACTTGGAATTGGTTTTTGCAACATTTTTCTCCACTAAGTCTGATTTGATATTATTTTAGTAATATATAAATCTTTCGTTTTTGTTACTACTTATAAGAAATTAACATTCTTTAAGCAAAAGTTTATATAGATATCCATATTGATATCTTTTAAGATATTTGGTGATATTCGTTGTTTAATATTAAATTCCAAGGTTTAAGAATTGAACCAACATTAAGCGCAAGCAGAGAATTAATCAAAGAAGGAAAAGATTTATACGATGTTTTGAAAATACTAGAAAATGGTTATGACAGCAGTACTTCAAAAAGAAAAGAGAACATAATAGAAAAAAGTCTAAGAAAGGGAAATAAAGAATACAAAGCAGTTATAGCAAAAACAGAAATTAAATATCCAGATGGTTTTATTGAAGAAGTTTGGAGATTAATACATTTCGGTAAAATTACTTATAAAAAAGAAAGGAGAAAATGAAAATGGAATATGATTTATGGGAAGCAGAGCATAAATGTCTAAATTGTAATCAAGTTATGAAAAAAAAAGAACTAATAGTTGAAGGAATAAAGGTTAGAGGGTGGGAATGTAATAACTGTAAGGAAACAGTTTTGCATCAAGAAGATGCTCAAAAAATGTTTGTATTTAATAAATTAAAAAGGGGATTAAAAGTTAAAATAGGAGAATTAGGACAATCTTTAATTATAAGATTTCCTAAAGAAGCAACAGACTTTTATAGAATAACAAAGGGTAAAGAAATAATACTCAAGGCAGAGGATATGAAAAAAATAGAATTAACTCTTTGAGATTAATAAAAAGCATTAAGGTGTTTTTTGTTTACTGCTTTTAAATCACTTATTTCAACATGACCAACACATTTTCCTTCTATCTTTTTAGTTATTCTCTCTGCTTCTAGGCCTTGGTCCATTAAAGGAGAATCTAGAACTAAAGTATCAAAATGACCACCGTCGCCACTGTTATGGAAACCATATTTTTCAGACAAGTCAAATAACTCCCGGATATTGTTCTCATTAATTATCTTTCCTAACCATCTTTCATCCAAGCCTTCTGCTGCTATCTGCGTTACCATTATCTTATATCCCTTTTCAATCATATCCAAGAAAATATCACCATGATCTAAGCCAGCGTGAGATGCAAATGTTTCAACTCCAAACGGAAGCAAGGCATCTTGAATAGATTTAATTTGAGTAACTTGCAATCCGGTTCCGCCCAGGATAACTGCATCAACTGGATTTTTTTCAATAACTTTTTTAACAATTTCAGCCTCTAATTTAGGATCTGCAACAGAGCAGGTTTCTAGAATATGCCTTATTCCCAATATTTGTGCTATTTCTTTTGTGTGTTCTACAGTGGCATAATGAAACAAATAGCAATCTGTTCTTGTTGGTTTTACTGACAACAAATATTCTACATCCCAACCTTTTTCTAATGCATATTGCAAAGCATAATGAGAATCTTTTCCGCCTGAAAATAATATTGCTACCTTCATAGGTTTATTTTATTGAAAAAGAATATTTATAAAACTTTCTACTTTTTAATATATTTATTAATGAGGATAATCTATATTTGGTGTGTCAGATAAAAATTGACTGGCATATAAAGCAAGCGATCCAAACAACAAGACTGCTGGAAAATATGCTCCCGCCTTACCCGCCTTGGATAATGGAATTAATTTTCTATGTCTCTCAATTTCTTCATCATTAATCGGGTGCTTTATCCCTAGCCAATATAGAAAACTTACATCTCTTAAAGCACTAAGGGAAGCACATGCAACTACATGATATAATCCACTACTGAACTCTGATGCTTGTTTTTCAAGTTTTTTAATTACATCTTCCATGTATTCTAATTTTTAAGAATAAGTTTTAAATGTTTTGCCATAAACCAAGAACATTGCCTTCTGAATCTTTAAAGTATGCAGAATAGCCCATATTACCTACTTTTACT
>CAYIXS010000016.1:8398-12250 GCA_964367445.1 Candidatus Woesearchaeota archaeon
ATTGCCTTCTGAATCTTTAAAGTATGCAGAATAGCCCATATTACCTACTTTTACTTTTTTCATTACTATTTCTCCATTTAATTTTTCAACTTGTTTTAATGAATTATCAATATTTGAAACATTTATTGTAATTACTGGATTTTCAATTGGATTTTTTCTCTTCATCATGCCACCATTAATTGCACCAACTTCAGTATTCATTCCTTTATCATCTGTTTTAGCTGTAAAAACTAAAGTGTAGTTCATATCCGGGATATTATTTATTTTCCAACCAAAAACAGCACTATAAAACTTTTCAGCCCTAGATATATCTTCTACCGGAATTTCAAAATGAACAACTTTATCCATAAATTTAGTATTGATAATCAATATTTATTAATATTATGTTTAATTATTAAGGTTTTTTTATTTTTGCTATGAAAAATCCTTCTGTGTCGTAGAACTGTGGCCATAGTTTGATGCATTTATTTAATTCTTTAGGATAATTATTGTAATCCAAATTTAGCTCCGATTTTATATTTGAATTTATTTTTTCTAATCTCGCATTTGTGTTATTTAACAAGAATTGAACTACGTCTTCATCTTCCTCTGGATCTAGAGAGCAGGTAGAGTAAACTAAAGTTCCTTTAGGTTTTAAGTTAGAGTAAGATTTTAAAATTAATTTTTTTTGCAAAAAAGATAGATTATTAACTTTGTTTTGAGAATAAGACTGAATAGTATAAAAAGAATTTTGTGTTAATCCCCTAATTGTGCCTGTTCCTGAACAAGGAGCGTCTAATAATATTTTATCAAATTTATAATCAATAAATCTTGCGTCCATTATTGTTGTTATTGTATTAGAAACACCACATCTTTGCAAATTATGAGATAATGGAAGCATTCTTTGAAATGTTAAGTCATTTGCTATAATTAATCCTGTGTTTTCTGTCATAGAGGCAATTTGAGTTGTCTTTGAACCAGGTGAAGCGGCTGCATCTAAAATGATTTCATTTTGTTTTGGATTTAGTATTATTGGAGGAATCATAGAAGCTGCTTCTTGTATGTAAATATAACCTAACTGATGCTCTAAAATATTTCCCAAATCTCTTCTTTTTGATTCAATCCAGAATCCTTCTTTACACCAAGGAATTTGAATTAGTTTATAATCTTTTAATAATTCTTTTTTAGTTTTTGCTATTGTTATTTTTAAAGTATTAATTCTAATTGCTTTTCTAATAAACTTATTGATTATTTCTTCATATTCTTTGAAATTTGTTAATTTAGAATACTTTTCTATGAATTCTTTTTTTAATTCTAGCTTCATATCTTTGTTTTTATGAATTGAGTAAATAAAGGTTTTGGTGATGGAAAATTTAATAAAGAAAGGAATGCTAAAATAGATTAATGGTAAATAAAAAAGAGATAGACTGGGTAACTATCCTCATGGGTATTTTGCTTATCTTATTAGTTATATGGTTTATTATGATGTTGGTAAAATAAATGAAAACCTTGGAAAAATTATTATATTGGCTTTTAGGACTTTTTGTAGTTTTTCTTATAATTGCAATATTACAAAAAATACTTGGTGGTAGTTTGGGTTTTGAAGAAATAGTGGTGGGATTATTGATAGCCGATTTAGGATATGTAATGGGCCTACATAGTAGGATATCTAATCTTAATGCAAAATTATCTGAGCATATTGGTTGGCATAAGGGAAAAGGAGATTCTTCTTAAAAAGTTTTATTTTTGTAATCATAAACAAAAAGATTTAAATAAAAATAAAACAAACCTAATATATGCACGAATTAGAGTTGATAAAGTGGCTTGATAATAACAATCTGCTAACATTAACAAAAAATCATTCTAAATATTTTAAAGAAATATTAATCAATAATTTAAATATAAAAGACAATAAAGATATATTAATAATAGGAGATTGGGGCAATCATGGGCATAGGCTAGCGCCTATAATTTCTGGTGCTTATTATTTAAGTTTAGAAAAATTGGGTTTTAAGTCTAGAGTTATTTTAGGGAATGAAAAAACAAGGTATAATCCTGCTGAAAGAGAATTAGTAGATTCTTTAAAAAAATTAGATTCAAATAGTTTGATATTAATGGTTTTTTCTAATAGGCCTGGTTCTTTGGGAATATTGGGAAAAAGCTTTAGAAGATATTGTTTGGAAAAAAAACACAATTTTATTTCAACTACAGGTTTGGGTGGATTGGAGAATAAGGACTTATATATTATTACTAAAGCCTTAGATGTGGATTATAAAAAAATTAAAATAAAAGGAGAAAAAATAAAAAAGGCCTTAGATTTAGGAAGAGAAATTAGAATAAAAACTGAAAAAGGAACAGATTTTAGTGCTAGCATTAAAGGAAGATATGGCATTTCTTTAGATGGTGATTATAAAACTAAAATTCGCGGGGGAAATATGCCTGCCGGAGAGGTTTATATTGCTCCTGTAACCGGAAGTGTAAATGGAAAAATTGTGATCGATGGAAGCTCTAGAAATGAAAAAGGAACTATGATAATTGAAACTCCTATTACGCTAACTGTGAAACAAAGCCAAATTTTAAAAATTGAAGGTGGAAAAGAAGCGATGATTCTGGAAGAAACACTAAATCTTGCTAAAAAACTGGCTAAAAGACCGAGCAATATAAGCAAAATAGGTGAAATTGGCATCGGCATTAATCCAAACATTGATATTGTTGGAAGCATGGTTGTTGATGAGAAGGCGATTAATACCGGGCATATTGCTATTGGAAGCAACTATTGGTTTGGCGGAGATATTTTTACCTTTTTGCATTTAGACCAGGTTTTCAGAAATCCTGAAATATATATTGACGGGAAGAAATTGGATTACTAAGATTTATAAATTTTAAAATGTCTAATTTAACTTTGTGGTTGTAAAAATGAAAAGAGAATTTATTATACTGTCTTTGATATTATTGTTTATTTTAAATGGTTGTTCTGATAAAAGCCAAGTAACTGGTAGTGTAATTAAAGAAGTTAATAATACAAAAAAACTTCCTTATATGATGGATAGCAACATCTGTATTATTATGGATGATATCTCTTCTCCTATTATTTTGAATAAGAATTGCAAGGTTGATTCAGATTGTTATGGTGCCGCTAAGGCTTTTGGTGTTGAAGATATGAATACTGTTAAGTGTTCTTAAAACCTGATTTTTAATATAAAAAATAAAAAAATTATTCTTTGAATATTTTACTATCCAAAGACCACTTTCTTGCCCCATATGCTACCAATACCAAAAATGCTGCGAAGAATAACACTGCTGGCTCTCCTCCATTGGCAAGTGGATTGAGTCCTTGTGGAAAGTGTGCTTTAAAATATGCAATTATCATTTCTACTGCTGTTATCAAAGAAACATATCTTGTTAGTAAACCGAGTATTATCATTACTCCACCAATTACTTCTATTATCATTGCTAGTCCTATAAGGCTTACTAAAGTTATTTTTCCTCCACTTAACATTTGTATTTTACTTATACCGTGTAGCAGGAATAATAAACCTATAACTACTCTAAACACAAAATAAAAATAACCTGCGTTTTTTTCCATAAATTGTTTCATTATGTTTACCTCCTTGTTTTATGAATTTGTATGCGCTGGCCGAGAGTTGAAATCCCGATCTGAAAGATTCTCGGGTCTGAACCTTGGCAAGGTCCAATACTAACCACTATACTACCAGCGCATAGGACTGACTACAAATTTATTATATATAAGGTTTATTATTCTTTTTAACCTTTAAAAAAAGATTTATAAATGTGTATATTTTAAAAATAATTATGACTTTTTTATTATGGGCTATTGTTTTTGGGATTTTAATTTCAATATATGCTTATTAT